>NZ_PNFF01000001.1:257500-605145 GCF_028888695.1 Bacillus methanolicus
CTTCTTCATGCGTTATCTAGTTTTGAGAGAATGAAAATTCCTCTTGAAAAAATAAAAAAAGGTATTATAATAATATATGTCTTTGATCACTTAGTCTGGTGGCGATGGCGAGAAGGTCACACCCGTTCCCATACCGAACACGGAAGTTAAGCTTCTCAGCGCCGATGGTAGTTGGGGCATTGCCCCTGCGAGAGTAGGACGCTGCCAGGCTGAATATGTAATTTACTATTCCGCAGTAGCTCAGTGGTAGAGCAACGAGCAAAGCTTCAACGAAAGAGCTGCGAGTTGTACCCATCGAGCTGCAACTTGAGTAAGCTTGCTGAGATGTGGACATTCGGCTAAGCTAGATATACTTTAAGAAGTAATACTAATTATTCCGCAGTAGCTCAGTGGTAGAGCATTCGGCTGTTAACCGAACGGTCGTAGGTTCGAATCCTACCTGCGGAGCCATTAGGAGAGCTGTCCGAGTGGTCGAAGGAGCACGATTGGAAATCGTGTAGACGGTTACCGCTGTCTCAAGGGTTCGAATCCCTTGCTCTCCGCCATTAATAACTACCATCTATGGCCCGTTGGTCAAGTGGTTAAGACACCGCCCTTTCACGGCGGTAACACGGGTTCGAATCCCGTACGGGTCACCACTTATTTTGGAGGATTAGCTCAGCTGGGAGAGCACCTGCCTTACAAGCAGGGGGTCGGCGGTTCGATCCCGTCATCCTCCACCATCCGAAAGCAAAGAAAGCGCATGGACTAACAAGATTAAATAATATTACCGCGGGGTGGAGCAACTAGCGTTACTTCACCGAATAAACAGCGAGTTGTACCGACCGAACGGCTTCTCGGTTTAGCTTTTTGAGGTCGGGACAGTCCTAAGCTAAAAAAAGCGCATGGACTAACAAGATTAAATAATATTACCGCGGGGTGGAGCAGTCCGGTAGCTCGTCGGGCTCATAACCCGAAGGTCGCAGGTTCAAATCCTGCCCCCGCAATTTGGTCCCGTAGTGTAGCGGTTAACATGCCTGCCTGTCACGCAGGAGATCGCGGGTTCGATTCCCGTCGGGACCGCCATACCATCTAATACATAATACTGGGTTATTTTTATTTGCTTGGCTCGGTAGCTCAGTCGGTAGAGCAAAGGACTGAAAATCCTTGTGTCGGCGGTTCGATTCCGTCCCGAGCCACCATAGTAGCCGGTGTAGCTCAATTGGTAGAGCAACTGACTTGTAATCAGTAGGTTGGGGGTTCGATTCCTCTCGCCGGCATCACTAAAATATATTGATCCAATAATATTTTCATGTTATAATCATAATCTCTTGGAGGGGTAGCGAAGTGGCTAAACGCGGCGGACTGTAAATCCGCTCCCTCAGGGTTCGGCGGTTCGAATCCGTCCCCCTCCACCATTCAAATAGGGGTATAGTTTAACGGTAGAACAGAGGTCTCCAAAACCTCCGGTGTGGGTTCGATTCCTACTACCCCTGCCAATCTTATGGCGGCTATGGCGAAGTGGTTAACGCATCGGATTGTGGCTCCGACATTCGTGGGTTCGATTCCCACTAGTCGCCCCATATGATAAGTACAATTTGTGATTACTGGGCTATAGCCAAGCGGTAAGGCAACGGACTTTGACTCCGTCATGCGTTGGTTCGAATCCAGCTAGCCCAGCCATTATGCGGAAGTAGTTCAGTGGTAGAACACCACCTTGCCAAGGTGGGGGTCGCGGGTTCGAGTCCCGTCTTCCGCTCCATTAATATGGCGGCATAGCCAAGTGGTAAGGCAGAGGTCTGCAAAACCTTTATCACCGGTTCGAATCCGGTTGCCGCCTCCATTTTTTATTTTTTATATTAAATGGACAGGCATATATGGAATACGCCGGGGTGGCGGAACTGGCAGACGCACAGGACTTAAAATCCTGCGGTAGGTGACTACCGTACCGGTTCGATTCCGGTCCTCGGCACTGCCGTTATAAATAATTAATATGCCGGTGTGGCGGAATTGGCAGACGCGCACGACTCAAAATCGTGTGGGTTTATCCCGTGTCGGTTCGACCCCGACCACCGGTATCGAAAACATTGCAAAATCAACACTTCTAACTGTTTTGTTAGGAGTGTTTTTTCGTTTTTCTAAAAGATTTTTTGGCTCTATAATATTTGTTGGGGTTTAAACACACTTTCGTTTGCATAAAAAATACACGCAAACATCCAATTCCTTTATACTTGAATTGTCCAGAAACAAGTTTAAAGAATGGAGTTGCGTGTATATGAATCTTATCATGAATATTCCTGGTTTAAAAGAGGTTGTCCTGACCAAAGTGGAACAAGTTGGGGAAGTTGTACAGTTTCATGTGGAGATGGAACGAAAGATGCATCGTTGCCCCCGTTGTAACAGAAGGACAAGCCGTGTTCATGATTACCGGATCCAGAAAATCCAGCATTTGAAATGGTTTGAGCGAAAGACCCAGATTTTTTATAGACGCCGGAGATATGTATGCAGCTGCGGGAAACGTTTCTCTGAGAAAAACTCCATAGTCGAGCGCTACCAACGCACTTCCATTGAGTGGAACCAGGCCGTATCCATCCGGGCCATCAAAGGAAAGACCTTCAAGGAAACCGCTGAGAACTATGGCACTTCTGCGTCGACGGTAGTCCGCCGGTTTGACCGCTTGGCGAGCAGTGAAATCCGTGCGGTTGAGGAATTGCCGAAAATCATTGCCATTGACGAATACAAAGGCGATACGAAGGAAGGCAAATACCAATTAATCATAGCCGACGGGGTGACAAAAAAGCCATTGGATATCCTCCCCAATCGGTATAAAAAAACCATTAAGCAATACCTTCAAAAGCACGGAAGCCAGGTCCAAGTGGTCATTATGGATATGAACCAATCGTTTAAAGCAGCCGTCCAGGCAGCGCTGGGGCGTCCGGTTATTATCGCAGATCGATTTCACTTCTGCCGATATATCTACTGGGCGCTTGATGCGGTGAGAAGGCGAGTCCAACAGGATTTTCACGACTATGACCGTAAAAAGTGCAAGCGAATGAAACATGTCTTCCACAAGGCCAGTGACCGCCTTACGGAAGAGGAACGCTGGTATTTAGAGCGTTATCTGGATATGTCCGAGGAGCTCAGGAAGGCATACGAACTCAAAGAGGCCTATCGAGAATGGTTTACACGTGCCAAAGAGATTGGCAGGGATCAAATTGCCGTGGTGAAAGAGGAGTTAAAAGCGTTTTACCGATTGGTTGAAGCTTCGGAAATCCCTGAGATGGAGAAAGCCATAAAGACCTTTCAAAACTGGCAGACAGAAATCCTTAACAGTTTTGTTTATGACTGTTCCAACGGATTTTTGGAAGGGATCAATAATTTAACCAAAGTACTAAAACGGAATGCCTTTGGCTTCAGAAGCTTCAAACGCTTCAGGGCTAAAATTTTATTATCACATCAGTATAAAGGAACTGGGGTTCACATTGGATAGGGGTGAGGACATAAAGTCATCACCCCAACATTTGACGGATAGAAATGATAATTTAAATATGTACACAAATGCTGGAATAATAATGTACAAAATTGACTTTAGATTTCATACTAATCATGAGGTGGTTAGTATGTACATATCGATAAATGTGGAAACTGATTTTGAGATTAAGAGTCTTGAAGACTTACCAAAATTAAAACAACTAATGGAGCATGTTTATTGCAAAATAGAAATGGCGCAAATTGCAAAATAAAAATCCTACAGTAAGAAAAAAAAATCATTGCCAGCACCCCTCTTCTCTACTAACCTTCTAATTGGCGTGAAATGTCAGTTAGAGGAGGAAGAAAGGATGCTTTCAATGATTCAACAACATCATATCAAGTATTTGCATCAATATAAAGGGCTCTCTTTACGAGCCATAGCCAGAGAGACTAATCATGATTTTAAAACTGTTAAGAAATATGCCTATAAAGAGGATGATAATTCCCTTCCTTCGGAACGGAAAAAAATTAAAGGATCAAAATTAGATCCTTATAAACCTCTTATCGATCAGTGGCTTCAAGAGGACATGAAAGCTCCAAAGAAACAACGCCATACTGGAGCCCGTGTTTTTCATCGCCTAAAAGCCATGTTTGGGGATGACTTTAATGTTTCATACCGGACCGTTCAATATTATGTATCCACAAAAAAGAAAGAGCTTTATGACGCTAATGAAGGATACTTGCCACTTGAACATTCTCCTGGAACAGCGCAAGTAGACTTTGGGAGCTATACTTATCAAGACGAGTCAGCAGGAGTTGAAAAAGAAGGTTACTATTTAAATTTATCATTTCCTTACAGTAATGCTGGCTTTATGCAAGCGATGCCAGCCCAAAATCAAGAATGTCTTCTTCAGGGGTTAAAACAGATATTTGAATATATTGGGGGCGTTCCAAAAAAGATTTGGTTTGATAATTTATCGGCAGCTGTCATTAGTATTTACAAAAATGGGGAACGCAAGCTAGTACCGCAGTTCGAGAAATTTGCCCTCCATTATAACTTTCAGCCTATTTTCTGTAATCCTAACAGCGGCCACGAAAAGGGGCATGTCGAAAATAAAGTGGGCTATCATCGACGTAATTTCCTGGTTCCCATCCCAATCATTAAAGATATGAACGCCTTTAATCAATCCTTACTTATTCGCTGTGAGGAGGATATGAAACGACCACATTACCGAAAAGAAAAGCAAATCGCAACATTGTTTGAGGAAGACAAGAAATCCATTTGGGAATTACCTAAAACATCATTTGATGTTCACAGGTTGATAAAAGCAAGAGCAGATAAATATGGCAAGGTTCGCTTTGAAAAAAACCGGTATTCTACCTCACCTTCCCTCGCATCCCAAAAAGTGTGGTTAAAAATTACATACGAAACAATTGTCGTATTGGATGATGAATACCATATGGTGGTCGAGCATCGAAGGTTGTACGGAGAGAACTTAGAATCTATGAAATGGATTCCTTATTTGGATTTGATGGCCAGAAGACCTAAATCTTTTGAACAGATGCCGTTTTTTCGTGAATTGCCGGATCCATGGCAAGATTATTTATCATATACAAGCAAAAAGAAAGAAGCCTTACGTCTCCTGTCCCAAATCATTAAGGAAGAAGGAGATATTGAAACTGCAACACAGGCATTGGTCGAGAGTATAAAACTGGGGCAAACAGATACAGACAGCATTTTGACCACCTGGTATCGAATAACTGGGAAATTAGAGGATTTACCAGAAATTCAGATTTCGGAACATTTAAAACAAGAAGAGGTTTTTGAAGCAAATTGGACCAGTTATGATCAACTTTTAGGCGGTGGTGTCAAATGAGAAGCCAAATAGAAGCATACTGTAAAGAACTGAAACTCGGAAACCGAATAGCAGAACATTATTCGAGCATACAAGCAGAAACTCATGAAGAGTTTCTGGCAGAGCTCCTTGCATTGGAGGTAAAGCATCGAAAAATCACTAGAAAAAACCGGTTATTAAAACAGGCCAACTTTGATACCTTTAAGACATTTGAAGGATATGAATTCGGAGGAATAGAACTGCCTGCAAAGCTTTCGATAGACGAATTAAAAACGGCAGCATTCATTGATAGAAAAGAAAATCTAATAATGTATGGAGGTGTTGGAACGGGCAAAACTCATCTGGCGACGGCTCTTGGAGTGGAAGCGTGTAATCAAGGAAAAGTCGTAAAGTTTTATCGAACTGCAGCATTGGTGAATGAATTAATCGAATCAAAACAGGCAGGTACCTTGCATAAAACAATCAGTCAGCTAGAAAAGGCGGATCTCTTAATTTGTGATGAATGGGGCTATATTCCAGTTAGCCGGGAAGGAGCGCAGCTTCTTTTCCAGGTGGTTGCCTCGTGTTATGAGAGGAGAAGTATTATCATTACAACAAATCTTGAATTTAGCAAATGGAACAGTATTTTTCATGATGAGAGAATGACAACTGCAATAATTGACAGACTCGTACATCACAGTTATTTACTTACATTTACCGGACCAAGTTATCGAATAAAAAATTCCTATATGAACCTATAAAATGAAGAGCAAGGTGCTGGAAAAAAATCTTGCAAAACGCTGGATTTTTAAATTGCAAAACACAGGAGCATTTGAAGATGAAAATTAATAAAAGTCAATTAGCTAGAGATCTAGGTGTAGATCGTAGAACCATTGATAAATATTTAAATGGATTTATTCCTAAACGTACACGAAAGAAGCATTCCAAAATTGATGAATACTATGAAATCATTGCGGCACTACTTTCGGAAGATGCTAAGCAGAAGTTTTATTATCGACGTGTGCTATGGCAGTATTTAAAGGATAATCATGGACTGGATTGTGCAGCATCGACGTTTCGAGCGTATATTGCAAAAACGCCCGAATTTAATGCTTACTTTGAAGAGGATAAACGGATTCCTTCTCCTAAAGGCACAGTACGTTTTGAAACGCCTATAGGAAAACAAGCACAATTGGATTGGAAAGAGAGTATTCCTTTTGAAACAAAGGATGGTCAGAACGTTGAAATCAATGTTGCAATACTGATTCTATCTCATTCACGTTTCAGAACCTTCCTAATGAGTATTTCTAAATCACAAAGTGTCCTGTTTTCCTTCTTAACAGAAACATTCGAAGCTCTTGGAGGGGTGCCGGCTGAAATAATCACGGATAATATGAAAACCGTTATGGATGAGGCAAGAACAGAACATTCTCCAGGAAGAGTAAATGCCAAGTTTGCGCAATTCGCTAAAGATTTTGGTTTTGAGGTGAAGCCATGCATTGCTGGACGTCCACGGACAAAAGGAAAAGTCGAAACCACAATGAAAATATTAGATGAAATTCATGCTTATCAAGGTCAGTTGACCTTGGAAGAATTACATCAATTTGTGCAAGACTTATCTCATCGGGTGAACCATGAGGTCCACCAAGGAACTGGAAAAATTCCTGCGATAGAATTCAAAAAAGAAAGGAATCACCTACTCCAGTTACCAGCCGAGAAAGTAAGAGATTCCTATCGGATCAAACATACGCTTGTAAAAGTCAATGCATCCAACATGATTTCCTACAAATCAAACCAATACTCGGTACCAGCACAATACCAAGGAAAGAAAGTAGGCTTACAAGTGTATGATAATCATTTATGGATTTATTATAACACGGAACTGATTGCGCAACACCCTATAAGTAACAAGAAATTAAATTATCAGGAAGCACATTATCAAGAAGCCTTGGGCGTTTCCATGCCCAATTATCCGGATATTGATGATCTAGCAAAACGGAATTTAGCAACGATTGGGGAAGTGTATAAATAATGAATCCTCCAACAAACTATCAACAACTCATACAAAACTTGGATTATTTGAAGCTCAAGCAAATGTCCTTGCATTTAAATGAAGTCTTAGACTTCAGCGTTAACCATCAATTGTCACTGGTAGATACGCTAGTGAAACTGACGAATTACGAAATTGATGTACGTGAACAAAATATGATTCAATCGATGGTGAAGGTTGCGGCTTTTCCGCATTTGAAAGAAATAAAAGATTTTGATTTTAGTTTTCAACCGTCAATAAATCAAAAACAAATTTTAGATTTTTTAACGCTTCGATTTATCGAGGCAAATGAAAACATAGTTTTTCTAGGGCCAAGTGGCGTAGGAAAAACACATTTAGCCACTTCCATTGGGATTGAGGCAGCGAAGAAACGTACAAGCACTTATTTCATTAAGTGCCATGATTTAATTCAAAATCTGAAGAAAGCACGTTTAGAAAATCGGTTAGAGAGCAGATTAAAACACTATACAAAATATAAACTATTAATTATTGATGAGATCGGTTATTTACCGATTGATGCCGAGGACGCAAAGCTTTTCTTCCAACTCATCGATATGCGTTATGAGAAGCGTAGTACGATTCTTACAACGAATGTGAATTTTAAAGCATGGGATGAAATCTTTCAAGAACCCAAGCTGGCCAATGCGATTTTAGACCGCATTTTACATCACGCAACCGTTGTCTCTATCATTGGAGATTCTTATCGTTTAAAGGATCATTTGGCGAAAGAAAACGAGTGATTTTGTACATCCTTAAACAAGCAAAAGTGTACATATTTGTGTTGACATTTATAGACGGAGAACCTTTTTTACAAGTAATCATGCGTGAATTAGTTTATTACGTAATAATATTTTAAGGTAGTCCCTAAAATTGTAAACTGCCCAAATTTTTTCCTTAAGAAATTCTATTGTGAAATAACAAGTAAACGATTTTTCCGGCATTTTGTATTTTCACTTGTTTGGAGTAATATAACTGCCTTAACATTCCAATATTAGTATGATATAGTATATTTTGATTTTTCAAAAAGGAGAGAGGGAGAGAAAGAAGTTGAATTTATTAAAAGTTGGAATGTCAGGAATGTTAATTGGTGGATTGTTGGCAGGGTGTGAAATATCAGAATCTTTAAAAACATCCGAGCTGAAGGAAGAAGTCAATACCGAAACGAAAAAGTCGGAGGAAGTTGACCCGAAAGAATCGAAAGACTTGTCGACTACGAAAGGTATAGAAAATCCCGATATTGAACCAGATGTGAAGAAATGGATTGCAAAAAAGGTCGAAGAATTTTCAAAACCCCACCCGAAAGTGTCCCAAGCGGGATTTGATGAAGGATACGATTACTATTTGAAAGCACAATCCGTTTCAAATGAGGTGGGGAGTTATATTCGGGTTGAAGGCGTTGACCTTGAAAAAGATTTCGAAAATTTGCGGCAACTTTCGAGTATAATCAGTCATGAACAATTCGTTCGAACAGCACACATTGATCCTAACGGAAATGCAAAGGAAAAAACAGAATATGCAAAAGAATGGAAACCTGTAAACGAACGAATGAAACGGACGTTTGAATATATGAAAGAATTATTGAATGATATTAATGTTGCAATAAATAAGAATGGGAAAGGCGAAACGTTTGGCGTGTCACACCAATTAGATGGGGACAAGGTAAGCGAAATGGAATCGTTCATGGAATATTTTGAGGAAGGCAACGAGTAATCACTTCTTTTTATATGACAATTAAAAAGTACCGTTTAGCATTATCATTTTGCTACACAGCAATTACTTTAATGTTAAAACCAGCAGGAATTCAGTCTGCTGGTTTTGTTGTTTATTTTCCCTTTTCTTTCTTTTCTTGAAGGAGGCGTTTTAGTCGAATATATTCTTTTTTGGTATCTTCATGTTTCTTAATGGCATCCTCCAATTTTTAGTTAAGTCCATATAATTGTGTAAAAAGGGAAATAGAAAAAGAGCCATGTTGCTTCCCCTTTGGTAGAATAAACAGTGGACAAACAAACACCAAACATAAGGAGGAATGCAACCATGGCTCAATATCATATTACCCTAAATGATGAACTTCTGCACGGGTTATTCACCAGAGATGAAGGATTAGCTAAGCTACTGGAACAAGTCCTCAATCAAATCCTCGAGGCACAAGTAGAAGAACAGCTGGGGGCTCGCCGTTATGAACGAACGGAAGAACGAAAAGGATATCGCAACGGTTCGTATCCACGCCAGCTGACAACCCGGGTGGGACGGTTGACCTTGCGCGTTCCACGCACAAGAGAGGGAGAGTTCTCTACGGAACTGTTCCAACGGTATCAACGGAGCGAACAAGCACTGGTACTGGCACTCATGGAAATGGTGGTAAACGGGGTGTCTACCCGAAAAATCACCCAAATCACAGAGGAGTTGTGCGGCACCTCGTTTTCCAAATCCACGGTTTCCTCGCTGTGCAAGGGGCTGGATCCGATTATCCAAGACTGGAATTACCGTTCCCTGCATGAACATGTGTATCCGTTTGTGCTAGTAGATGCTATTTATACGAAAGTCCGGGAAGATGGACGGGTACGTTCCAGAGCCGTTTTGATCGCCACAGGAGTGAATGAGGAAGGATACCGGGAAATTCTTGGCCTGCAAATCGGAAACAGTGAATCGGAGTCCAGCTGGAGCGAGTTCTTCGGATGGCTGAAAGATCGAGGACTCCGGGGAGTGGACTTGATCATCTCGGATCAGCACGGCGGGCTGGTGCAAGCGATTGAAAAGCATTTCCAAGGTGCTACATGGCAGCGATGCCAGACACATTTTATTCGCAATATCCTCGATGCCGCACCAAAGTATATGCAGGATGCCTTGCTGGAGGAGATTCGCGGGATTCTTCATGCCCCAAACAAGCAAACGGCCCGGCTGTTATTGGAACAAGTGCTGGCCAAATGGGAAGAAAAAGCCCCAAAAGCCATGCAAATCCTTGAAGAGGGATTCGAAGACGCCACGGCTGTATTGGACTATCCGGACCGTTATCGGCGGCGTCTGCGTACGACCAACGGAGTGGAACGGCTGAACGAAGAAATTCGTCGCAGAGAACGGGTCATCCGCATCTTTCCGAACCGGGAATCGGTGTATCGCCTCGTTGGTGCCGTGTTGATCGAAATCGATGAAAAATGGATGTCGGGACGTAAATACTTAGATATGTCCGAATATTGGCAGTGGCGGAAAACGAAAGAGCAAGAAGCTCGATCGGTGAATCAGGAAGTTTCGGAGATGAAAAGAGTAGGGTAACCCCTTCGCTGTGTCAAGGAGAACGTGGAATACCGGAGCGAAGCGAGGATATGCCGCGAAAGCTCCTTGACACGCCTGTTCCTTGACAACATGATCGTTTGTCCGGGAAGGCGACTGGCAGGGAGACTTGCCGGACTTGCCTACCATACGTCAAGTCATCAGGTCCATGTTGTCTATCAAAGGGGAATTTACACAATAATTAGGACTTGACCCAATTTTTTCTTAGCATCTGACAATTCATTGTCCAACTGATTCAAAGTGTATTCTTCTACTAATCTCTCTTCTTCCAGAATGCCTGGTGTGAAATTAAACTCAAGTGCTAGAGCCATTGCAAAATCATCACAATATTTTTCTACTTCCTGACCATGCAAATCACCTAAAGTCACATAACGTAAATGATGGCCTAATTCATGAAGCAATGTATTAATAACAGCATACTTTGTTATTTGTTCATCGGCCTGAAGAGTACCATCACCAAAACCATGATAATATATACCATTCTCATATGAAAAACCAAACAAGCATATTTCACCTTTAAGGAAACCGGTAGGTCTATACGAACCTCTAACACCTTCGTTCAAATAGGAAGGTCTTTCTATTATCAAGATCCTTTCAATACCTATAATAGAAAGGGGGTATTTCTTATAAACCTCTCTAAGGATATATTCAATTTCATCTTTCGATATTGGACATTCTATGTTTTTTGGGAGTTTTTTTATGATATTGATTGAACGATGTGATCCAAAAATAAAAGATAATAGGGAAACTAATAAAAAGTGAATTTTTTTGCCACGCCTTACTTGACTAACTGCATATTTTGCTAATATGAACCTAGCCGTTACATGATATAAGATAAATAATATAGCGAAATAAAACAATGCATATAACAAATTTTTGAGCACAACATTACCTCCATCAAACAAGTCAAGCGATTACGAGAAATAAGTATGGCTGTTAACTAAAAATCTTTTATATCCTATCGTACTATAACGAGGTGGATTTAATCCATATACTTTATGACTCTTTAATATTTTGTATAATTTATCTTTAGTTTCAATGTTCAACTGTGAAAACAATTCAAATGAATATTAATTTTCTACCAGCATAATTACACTCCAATAACAAATACTGTATATTACTATTTTAGTAGAATTATCAATTCAATAAAGACTTGATTTTTCAAAATACTCCATTTTCCTAATTGAATATTTATTTTATTGAATAAAAATATGAATTCATTATTTTTCCTCAACAACTGCCAGCCATAATTGTATTGATTGTGTAAATCTTGTTTAACTCTTTCCAGCCATTTTCAACTCAAAATTCTCCAATTCATTTAGAATTTAAAAACTAACTCAATTATCTTCTCTATTCAACCGAATTTACCTTTATTCTTTATCTTCGTAATTTTACTATGTGCAAGTTGGGATATTCCTTTCTTAAAGTAGATTCTCAATAATTGCGCTCATAAAATCATGCAATTGATTTGATGGATAGAAAAGGTGTGAGAGGAAACATTTAACAAACAATTAATGAAAAATTTATAAAGTTAAAAATATATCAATAATGTCTTAACAGTAGAATACTATAATTACGTTTGTACTAAGACTATAGTTGGTAGAAAAAGAGGTGAGTGAAGGCGGTTTTCAAGAAAAGTAGGTCCAATCTATTAGTTCAGTAAACATCAATAAAGGAGGAGAGGATTTGAAGAAAACTCCCACAGGACTAGTGATCGCTTTAGCTGTTTTAGCAGGCAGTGCCTATGCGCCTATTTCAAAGAATCATGTCGATGCGGCATCTGTTCAGCAATCATTAGCCGTTCAAAAAGAAAAAGTGCTTGTGAATGGCCAATTTAAAGATGTCAACTATATTAATTGGAATAAAAAGAAGCTTTATTCATCGGCAGATTTAGCGAAAATGATGGCCGCCAAGCTTACGACTAATCAAAAGAATAAGACAGCTGTCATTGAAAAAATGATCGGCAAGAAAAAAGTAAAAATCAGTCTTAAAGCAGATACAAATACAGCTGCCAGCAATGGAAAAACAGTAAAGCTTGGAGCTTCTACGAAACTGGTTGGAAGAACGTTATACGTGGATGCCAAACCTATCATCCAATTGTTGGGCGGAGATTCGATTGCTGATAAGAACCTTCTTATTTCAACAAATGGTTCTTTTAAATTTGAAACGGCTGCTTTAAATGTAGAAGGAAAACAACAAAAAGTGCCAGTATTAAAAGTGAATGGAAAATCATTATATTCTGTTCAACACATTTCAAAACTGTTTTCAGCTTCTACAAGTATTACAAAGGATCAGCGAGTCTTAATTACAAAAAAAGGAAAAACTCTTCAATTGAAGCTTTCTCAAAATACGGCAATTTTGAATGGAAAAACTGTAAAACTGCGTTCTCTTCCTATTATTGCTAAGAATCAAGCTTATGCCGACATTTATGATTTAGTGGCGGCACTTGGCGGAGACGTGATCCCTGTACAAAACAGCCTCTTTGTTTCAACAACAGGACTAATAAGCGGGGAAACATTTAATCCGGTATGGATTGACAAGTCAACACTTTTAGTTACGAATGAAACGGAATCAGGAGCAATTTCATATTTAGTAGACGTTAATAGTAAAAAAGCAATTGCCAAAATAAATGGCACTGAACTTTCTGTGTCTCCTGATGGAAAACAAGCTATCTATTCTGATGAAACTGGAGTTGTCTATATTGTTGATCTAGTCACTCATAAAGTGAAGACCATTAATGATCAGGATGACTCTACGAAATTTGAATTTGTTTGGGCGCCAGATGGAGAAAAGGTGTATTTTATTCAGGGAGATAAAAGCGATAAAATTTCATCTCTGAATGTCAAAGACGGTACAATTACCGAGGTTTATAAAGATGGACTTGCATATAAATCTGATTTGCACCTTTCTTTTGATGGGAATAAGCTTCTTTACGCAGTTGGAAAAGAAGGAAAAACGGAATATACGGAAGATAATTCTGATGTGAAAGACATTGATGTAAAAGATACAGAAGTTCAATTATATGAACTTGATTTGCAAAAGAAAGAAATTAAGCCTGAACAGTTGACAGCTACAGTCGATAATAAAGTATTTCCGGCTTATTTAAAAAATGGCAATGTAGTATATGTTTCCTATGATGTGGAAGGAAATAAAACTTCTGAACTAACAATGATTGATACAGCACGAAAAACAACTTCATTGCTTTCAGACAAAGAGATTATCGCCAGTACAGTGACTGCGCAAGGGAAAATCGTCCTTTTAGTTGCTGAAACAGACGGCAATTATGTTGTGTATGAAATGGATCCGGATAGTAAGAAACTGACAAAACTTGCCCAAACAAAAATCGAACTTCATTCAATTTCAGTTTCCAAGGACGGAAAATCGATTGCCGTAACAGCTCTTTCTCAAGAAGGAGAAAAAGTATTCATCATCAAAAATGGATTTTTTGAAGCAGTAACTAAATAACTAAAAAGGAAAAGGAGAGATGCACAATGAAATTGATTAAACGACTTACTTTAACAATTTTAACTTTTGCAACAATTCTTGGGTTTTCATTTTCCAGCTTTACTCAATCTGCAGAGGCTGCATCTAAAGTTTCAGGAAAAGTAGTAATTGCAGGATCTACTGCTTTGCTTCCATTAACACAGCAAGCAGCAAAAGAATTTAAGAAAATCCATCCTAAGGTATCGGTGACAGTCTCAGGTTCGTCTTCTATTGCCGGACCACAGTCGGTTATGAAAGGCTCTGCTACAATCGGTGCGTGTGACTGGGATGCTACAAAACCGGTTGCAGGTTTCAATGCTTTTAAAGAATTAAAAGCTCATAAAATAGCAGTAATTCCATTCGCAACTATTGTTCATAAATCAAATCCGGTAAAAAATTTAACAACAGCTCAATTACAAGGCATTTTCTCCGGAAAAATCACTAACTGGAAACAAGTTGGCGGAAAAGATGCAAAAATTGTTGTAGTGAACAGAAAGCACGGTTCCGGTACACGCGTTAACTATCAGATGAAAGCTTTAAAGAATGCAAGCTTTATGACAAAAGGAGAAAATTACAAAGAAGTAGGTAAAAGCGGTGAAATGTTGTCTGCTGTAGAGTCAAATCCAAATGCGATTGGCTACATTGACTTAGCATATGTAAAAGGAAATGTTAAGGCGGTTAATTATAACGGTGTAGCTGCAACTACTGCTAATGTGATCAATGGCAAATATCCGGTTTGGGGCTATGGATACTTATTGACAAAAGGTACTCCTAAAGGAGCAAACGCTGAGTTCATTAAATACATCCAAAGCAATAAATTCCAAAATGGATCTCTAACAAAGTTAAAATTTATTCCTATTAACAAAGTAAAATAAACAACCCTTTACAGGGAAAAAAGAAATTGAGGGTGACTAATGGCTGGGAAAACACTTATTAGTTACCCTCCTTTTCATACTATATGGAGGAATTATGGCAAAAATAGAACAAGAATTTCACCTGCCCTCATATAAAGCAGGGGAATTATTTAAGAAAAAATCAAAACGTAATTATATGAAAAATCATGTATTTAAAATAATTTGTTTTACAAGTGCTTTATTACTCGGAATAGTACTCTTGGCCATTACAGTTTTTGTTGGAAAAACAGGATTACTCGTATTTAAAGATGTACCAGTAACAGAATTCTTCTTTTCAAAAACTTGGGAACCATATGAAGAAAAGTATGGTGCCGCAATTTTTATTATAGGAACCCTTTCATTAACTGGATTGACGATGCTGTTTTCTGTTCCAATATCGTTAGCTTTCGCTATTTTCATTTCTGAAATAGCACCAAGCTGGATGAAAAAAATAGTAAGGTCGATGTTAGATTTGTTAGTTGGGATCCCCTCCATCATATATGGCTATCTTGGATTGACCATCTTGGTTCCTTTCTTAAGAGACGTTACAGGGTCCTTGATGGGAGATGGATTGCTTGCTGCATCACTTGTACTGACCCTCATGGTACTCCCGACGATCACAAGGATAAGTGATGAAGCCATTTCAACGGTACCTGAAAATCTAAAGGAAGGCAGTTATGCTCTAGGGGCAACTCGTTTTCAAACCGTATTTCGGATCATTCTTCCTGCTGCAAAAACCGGAATTTTAACCGCTTCGATTTTGGGAATGGCCCGTGCTATAGGTGAGACGATGGCAGTTGTGATGGTCATTGGAAATACACCACAGCTTCCGGAGAATTTGGTCACTCCAACGGCAGTGCTAACAAGTAACATTGTCATGCAAATCATCGATGTACCATTTGGATCAACATGGAACAACGCCTTATATATGATGGCTTTCCTTTTGTTACTCATTTCCACTTTTATTATTCTCATTATTCGGAGCATTCGTTCAAAAGGAGTAAAATAATGAAAGAAATAACCTTAAATCAAAAGAAAAGAAAGTTGACTCTAAATTTTCTAGTAGATAAGCTTTTTACTGTCGGATTATGGATTGTCAGCCTCTTAATTGTTGCTATGATTTTTTGGCTCCTTTTTCGAATTTTATCCAAGGGATTGCCTTCGTTAACATTTGATTTTCTAATCGGTATACCTGATGAAGTGATGGAGGGCGGCGGTATAGGCCCGTTTTTATTTAACTCTTTTTATATCCTTATCATTTCTCTGATTATTTCTTTGCCAATTGGTATAGGATCTGGAATATATTTAGCTGAATATGCGCCCGATAACCGATTGACGGAAGTCATAAGGGCATGTGTGGAAAGCTTGGCATCTGTACCGTCTATTGTGTTCGGATTATTCGGATATGTGTTATTTGTTGATGTGTTCCAAATTGGATTGACAATTCTTGGAGCATCCGTTGCATTGTCGCTGCTAAATTTGCCGGTATTAACGCGTGTGACAGAGGAAGCGTTACGTTCAGTACCGATAGATGTGAGAGAAGCATCCTATGCTCTTGGAGCAACGAAATCTCAAACTATTATCAAAGCCGTTATTCCAGCTGCCTTATCCGCGATTGTAACAGGTGTAAGTCTGGCAGCTTGCAGGGCGTTTGGAGAATCGGCAGTTATTTTGCTTGCCGGCGGAACCGGAACTTCTGGAGAAATGTGGGATTTCAATTTGTTGTCACCTGGAGGAAATCTTCCAGTCTATTTATGGTACGTACAATCCGAAGCACTGGTCCCCGATGCAAAGGAAATTGCTGAAAAGTCAGTAGCAGTGTTAGTATGTATTATTTTATTAATGAGCACCTTACTGAGAATTCCGGTTTGGTTGAGGGATTTTCGATTAAAACGTTAAAATTTATTTAGCAGTAAAGTAGTTTTTGAAAATACATGTAAAAATCCATTGGGTTGACTCATAAACAAAGGGTCAGTCCCCTCCATTCAGACTCTTATGAGTCAGCCCAGACATTACTTTCTTGAGGACAAAAAAAATTCGACAAAATTTTTGAAAGGCCCTTGACGATTATAAAAAAAGTGTGTAAGATATAAAAGTCGATTCAATGAAAAACGTTATATTCTAAGGTTTTGCTTGTTTTTTTTGAGAATTCATCGACAAAATCTATCATATTTTGTTATGCGGGTGTAGTTTAGTGGTAAAACCTCAGCCTTCCAAGCTGATGTCGTGGGTTCGATTCCCATCACCCGCTCCATACATAGGTATCAACGCAGTGTTTCGTTTCAACAAGAACGAGGCGTTGCGTTTTTTATTTTATTCTAATAAAGGATGCTGATTAGCATCCAATAATTTTATAATGTGAATCACCGCCATGAATCTGGACGAACATTTTCATTAGAGACTCAGTTAATTTATGTTTGCTGGAATCATCAATAGAAGGCTGTAAATAAATAATTTGAATAGCATTTTTTGTATGAACATCAACTGCGGTCCGTTCGGAGTCTACAAATGGGCTGCCAAACGGCCCTATATTGTCTGCAGAAATAATCAGATTGTGCAATGAATTCTTCCTTCCATTCAGGCCGGTATATTCCTCATTTTCTTGTCCAAGCCGTATTATAATATCACCAGACAATTTATCTGCATCATAAATTCCAATCGGAACTTGATATTGAAGAGAAAAGAAGTTATTAATATCAATAGCACTATGTACAGATTGTAAATAATTTTGTTTCTTTATTCTTCGGTATAGAGATTCAGCCGAATGCCTGTATCGATTTGGGTCTTTGCCTGTTTTTTTGAAAATTTGCCTCCATTCTTGAATTCCGTCCAAATCAGTTACGTTTTTCGATTCCATTTCGAAATATATTGACTCTTGAAAAAGTTGAAGTCTGCCTTTTACCATTTGCGGGGAAGGCCCTACTTCGATCCCTTTGTAATAAATAACACCGACTTTTAAATTTGGAACTAAAGCACAGAGTTCCGGCGATATATGAATTTCCAAACGTTCCACCTCCAAATTTCCTTAATAATAGTTTATCATATAATACATTGTATGAATAATGTTGACTTTCATTATAGATTAATTTGAAGAAAGGAGGGATAAGCATGGATGTCCGTTTATTAAAAAAAGAAATCATCGAATACGCGAAGTCAATAGGAATCGATAAGATCGGCTTCACAAGTGCCAGTCCATTTACAGAAATGAAAAATCGCCTGAGGATCCAGCAAGAACTGAACTATCAATCCGGATTTGAAGAGCCGGATATTGAAAAACGGGTTACTCCCTCTCTTTTAATGGATTCCCCGCAATCAATCATTTCGATTGCATTAGCATATCCTTCAAAAATGAAGGAACGGGTGGTCGCCAAAAAAGGAGAACGAAGAGGAATTTTTTGCAGAGCTTCGTGGGGGACCGATTACCATTTTATTTTAAAAGACCGTTTAAAAAAACTTGAAGAATTCATTGCAGAAAAGGTACCGGGAGCACAACTTAAATCAATGGTTGATACGGGAGAATTAGTAGACAGGGCGGTTGCACAAAGAGCCGGAATTGGCTGGAGCGGAAAAAACTGTTCAATAATCACACCTGAATTTGGTTCTTATGTGTATCTTGGAGAAATGATTACCAACATTCCTTTTGAACCTGATACACCGATGGAAGACCGCTGCGGTTCATGCAATAAATGTGTGGAAGCGTGTCCGACAGGAGCGCTTGTTCAGGGCGGACAGTTAAATGCAAAGCGCTGTATAGCATTTTTGACTCAAACAAAAGATTTTTTGCCGGAAGAGTTTCGTGAAAAATTGGGGAACCGCCTATATGGCTGTGATACATGCCAAACTGTATGTCCGGAGAATAAAGGAAAGGATTTTCACCTTCATCCTGAAATGGAACCGGATCCTGAGATTGCCAAACCATTGTTAAAGCCTTTGCTTCACATAAGCAACCGGGAATTTAAAGAGAAATATGGCCATGTTTCAGGTTCTTGGCGGGGCAAAAAACCGATCCAACGAAACGCGATCATTGCACTGGCGCATTTTAAAGATGAAACGGCCATAAGTGATCTCGTAAAGGTATTAAACGAAGACCCGCGTCCGGTAATCCGCGGAACGGCAGCCTGGGCACTAGGAAAAATTGGTGGAGAAAATGCAAAAAAAGCACTTTTGAAGGCTAAGGAAACCGAAGCAGATCATCAAGTTATAAACGAGATTGAAAAGGGATTAGAATTATGTAGTTGAAACAGGAATTGACGTCATTCCTGTTTTCTTTTTTTAAATACTTACTTTTATTGCACTCTTCTTCATAAAAATGATGATGAGAGGAGTGAATAAAGTGCGGGAACAGTTGCAAAATTTATTAGATATGCGGGTTCAACAATGTGTTTCTCATAAGAATGGCAAAAATAAATGTGCAAAGATTGAAAAGAAAAAAGAAACACTATTAAAAAGAGGTGCGGAAATCGTAAAAGCGAAAGCAAGGGGAAAAATCATTTCAAGTAAAGAAGCAAATGACATAATGAAAGTCATATATGAAGTACATTTTCAATATTTGACTAAACAAAAAGATACGTTTTTTCTCGAAGAAGAAATAGAACAAAGAATTGCCGATTTTTATAAAGGGGTTTTAGTGGAAGACCATGAAATCAATCCTTTCGAGACAAAAAAGACTTTTGAACCAGAAGAAAAGTTCCTCCAATTTGATCAGGTAGATAATTCTGAACGATTGTCCTATCAGTATGACCGGTTGAAAGCTGTTCAATATGCAGAAAGATGGTGGAATGATTATAATCCTGCATACAAAAAATTTGAGGTTGATTGCACCAATTTCATTTCCCAGTGTCTTTATTCCGGCGGAGCTCCAATGACAGGATTTCCAAACAGGTCAAACGGCTGGTGGATGAGAAATAATAATTGGAGTTACAGCTGGACTGTCGCTAACTCCCTTCGCCTGTATTTGTCCCGGGCCAAAACGGGACTCAGAGCAAAGGAAGTAAAGAGCCCGGATCTACTGTTATTGGGGGATGTCATCTGTTATGATTTTCAGGGTGATGGACGTTTTGATCACAATACGATTGTGACAGGAAAAGATGTCAACGGGATGCCGCTCGTTAACGCTCATACTTATAACTGCCGAATGCGTTACTGGGCGTATGAAGATTCCACAGCATATACTCCAAAAATTAAATACAAATTTTATTCGATTGTAGACGATCGGTAAAGCATTTAAAACCTTAAAAATTGCATGGAATCTCGGCTGAGATTTACGTTCTTGTATGGGAAATGAAGAGTGGTATAATAGCTTTTAGAGTTAAAATATGAGGTGAAAAATGTGGCACTGCACGTAGTTTTATACCAACCTGAGATACCGGCCAATACGGGAAATATCGCCCGGACTTGCGCAGCAACCGATACAACATTGCATTTAATCCGCCCGCTCGGCTTTTCTACTGATGACAAGATGTTGAAGCGTGCGGGACTTGATTATTGGGAATTTGTAAAAGTGGTTTATTATGATTCATTAGAGGAATTTTTCGAAAAGAATAAGGGTGGAGAATTTTTTTATTTAACAAAATTTGGTCTCCAGCCTCATACGTCTTTCGATTATAGCAGAATGGATAGAGATTACTACTTTGTTTTCGGCAGGGAAACAACCGGGTTGCCGAAGGATCTTATTGATCAGAATAAGGACCGAAGCCTTCGTATTCCGATGAATGATAATGTCAGGTCATTGAATTTATCAAACACAGCGGCAATCTTGATTTATGAAGCATTGCGCCAGCAAAACTATCCAGGATTAAAGTAGACCCGAGTGAAAACCGGGTCTCTTAATTTCATTTATAAAAAAACTAGCAGGGGGGCATGCAAAAGAAATGAATGAAATCATCGAAACGATTTTGAATCATAGATCTGTAAGAAGCTTTAAAGATAAGCCATTGACTGAAGAACAAATCAAAATCATTGTATCAAGTGCCCAGTCTGCGTCAACATCGAGTTATCTTCAGGCATATTCCATTATAGGCGTGACTGATAAAGAAAAGAAAAAGAAATTGGCGGAATTGGCCGGGAACCAATCGTATGTTGAATTAAATGGACATTTTTTCGTATTTTGCGCGGACCTTTACCGTCATGAAGTTGTTGGAAAGATGACTGGGAAAGATGTCATCTCTTCGATCGAGAGTACGGAGAAATTTATGGTAGCTTTAATCGATACTGCGCTAGCGGCTCAAAACGCAGCTTTGGCTGCCGAATCAATGGGATTAGGGGTTTGTTACATCGGTGGGATCCGAAATAACCTCGATGAAGTTTGTAACATTTTAAAAACACCGGACCGAGTGATTCCGCTTTTTGGCCTTGCTGTCGGGTATCCGAACAAAGAAACCACAAAAAAGCCGCGGCTTCCGCTTGAACATGTATACCATGAAAATGAATATTGTCAGGATGAAGAAACTTATATAAAGCAATTAGCAAGTTATGATCAAGAAGTTTCAAGTTATTATCAGGAAAGAACAATGGGCAAACGGAAAGATACTTGGACCGGCCAAATTGCAAATATGCTTGAAAGACAATCTAGAATGTATATGAAAGATTTTGTTCAAAGTATTAAAATGAACCTTCGTTGAATAAGAGAAGCGCAAGTAACTTGGCTAGCCGCGGGCAAGCGATGAAGTTAGACTACGTAATTAATCCAAAAATACTCTTTTATGCTTTAACATAATTAACTTTCTTTAATAGAAGAAAAAGCTGCTGATTAATGTTTAACCAGCAGCTTTTTTTGTTAGGGCATTTCGAGACTTTTTCAGATTCTTTTATTTATTAATCCCCGGTTTATCATTGTATCCGGCTGTAAAGATCGCAGCAAGGAAAGCCACAACTACACCTAAAATTAAAACAGTACCCATCTATGTAAGCCTCCTTTTTTTCATTAGAAAAGTTCATATTCTTTAAATGCTACATAGAATTATTATAGCCCAAAATGACAGGGCTGTGAATCGAAACTGTGCAGATTTTTTGCATGTAAAGGATTAGATAAAAAAGATATACACAACATCTCACAGTTTAGGCATGTTCAATTGTCCAAGCGCATACAGTATATTAATCGTCTCTGATTAAAAACAGGGGGAGGTCCTTATGGATATTTTAAGAAAAATTGAAATGTTTCGAGAAGCAGAGGAAAAGCTAAAGTGGGAAGGGACATTTGCAGATTACTTGCAAATTGTTAAAAAGAAGCCATGGGTAGCCCAATCAGCACATTCAAGGGTATATAATATGATTAAAGATTCAGGAGTTGAAGAAGTCAATGGGAAAAAGAAGTATCAATTCTTTTCCAATCAACTTTTCGGTCTCGAAGAAGCGTTAGAAAGGCTTGTAGAAGAATATTTTCATCCGGCTGCGAAACGCCTAGATGTTAGAAAACGGATTTTGTTATTGATGGGCCCGGTCAGTGGCGGAAAATCTACATTGGTTACTGCGTTAAAAAGAGGCTTGGAGGCATACTCCCTTACTGACAGAGGAGCAGTATATGCGATTAAAGGATGTCCGATGCATGAAGATCCGCTGCATCTGATTCCACATCATCTCCGCCAGGATTTTTACGAAGAATATGGAATACGAATCGAAGGAAATTTATCGCCGCTTAATATGATGCGCCTTGAAAAAGAATATGGCGGAAGGATTGAAGATGTATTAGTTGAAAGAATTTTCTTTTCCGAAGATAAACGCGTCGGGATTGGGACATTCAGCCCGTCCGATCCGAAATCTCAGGATATAGCCGATCTGACTGGAAGCATTGACTTTTCAACAATTGCCCAGTATGGTTCAGAATCTGATCCTCGTGCTTACCGTTTTGACGGGGAGCTGAACAAGGCAAACCGCGGAATGATGGAATTTCAGGAGATGCTGAAATGTGATGAAAAGTTTTTATGGCATTTGCTTTCGTTAACCCAGGAAGGTAATTTTAAAGCTGGACGATTTGCGTTAATTTCAGCTGATGAATTAATAGTAGCTCACACAAATGAAACGGAATATCGCTCGTTTATCTCGAATAAGAAAAACGAAGCGCTCCATTCCCGGATTATTGTGATGCCGATTCCTTACAATCTTAAAGTTTCACAAGAAGAGAAAATTTATGAGAAAATGATTCGCGAAAGTGATGTGTCCAATGTTCATATTGCTCCGCATACGTTGAAGGTAGCGGCTATGTTTACGATTTTAACCCGTTTAAAAGAGCCGAAAAAAGGTGATATCGATTTAGTTAAGAAAATGCGCCTGTATGATGGGGAAAGTGTCGAAGGGTTCAACTCAGCGGATGTTGAAGAATTGAAAAAAGAATATCAGGATGAAGGAATGAGCGGGATTGATCCGCGTTATGTCATCAATCGGATTTCGTCGACGATTATTCGCAAGGAAATCCCGTCCATTAATGCGCTTGACGTTCTCCGGTCGCTTAAAGAAGGATTGGATCAGCATCCATCAATTACAGCTGAATTAAGGGAACGCTATTTAAATTTCATTTCATTGGCACGCAAGGAATATGACGAGATCGCCAAAAAAGAAGTCCAAAAAGCGTTTGTTTATTCTTATGAGGAATCGGCCAAAACCCTGATGGATAATTATCTTGATAATGTAGAAGCGTACTGTAATAAGGCGAAACTTCGCGATCCATTAACCGGGGAAGAAATAAATCCGGATGAAAAATTAATGAGATCGATTGAAGAGCAAATCGGAATTTCTGAGAATGCAAAAAAAGCATTCAGGGAAGAAATTTTAATCAGGATTTCTGCTTATGCACGAAAAGGGAAACGGTTCGATTATAATTCACATGATCGTTTGCGTGAAGCGATTCAGAAAAAATTATTTGCGGATTTGAAAGACGTCGTTAAAATTACGACTTCAACGAAAACGCCGGATGAACAGCAATTGAAGAAAGTCAATGAGGTGGTCGCACGGCTGATTGACGAATATGGCTACAACTCTACATCTGCAAATGAATTGCTGCGCTATGTTGGAAGTTTGTTAAACAGATAAAAAGTAGAGAGCTGACAAGATGCGTTGGTCAGCTCTTTTTATATAAGTTGTAAATGTTAAAAGGTATGAAATGACTTTGAACATAGTTGCCGACAAGACGGTTGAAATATCGAACGAGTGCACGGAAATTCCGATGATTTTCTGGAATGATAACAGACTGTAAATAGGCTTGTTTGTTTTTATTGGGCGATTGTCTTATTAACGAAATAATTTGTCAATTATTTTGTCGTTCTGCATAGGATAAAGTAATAAACGTTTCCCATATCTCATTCGACACTCGCGATATTGTATGCATGGATGAGTTTATATGTGCAAGAAATTGAGTATTTTAACAGGAGGGGTTTTAAATGACCAATGCAAATAACCATCAGTTTGTGATTTCAAAAGAAGACTGGTCCCTCCATCGGAAAGGTCACGATGACCAGCAGAGGCATCAGGAAAAAGTCCAGGAAGCGATCCGCAATAATCTCCCAGATCTCATTACAGAAGAAAGCATCATTATGTCAAATGGTCAAGAAGTGGTAAAAATTCCAATTCGTTCTTTGGATGAATACAAAATCCGTTATAACTATGATAAAAACAAACATGTTGGCCAAGGAGATGGAGACAGTCAAATCGGTGACGTAGTAGCCCGTGACGGTTCCAGCGATCAAAGCAAAGGCCAAGGCCAAGGAGCCGGTGATCAGCCGGGTGAAGATTATTTTGAAGCAGAAGTCTCTTTAATGGAACTTGAAGAAGCACTGTTTAAACAATTAGAACTACCAAACTTGCAAAAAAAAGAGCAGGATAAATATTTAGTTGAAAACATTGAGTTTAACGACATTCGAAAAACTGGTTTAATGGGAAACATTGATAAAAAAAGGACAATGATGACTGCTTTTAAGCGAAATGCGATGAACGGAAAACCGGCATTTCATCCGATTTATCGCGAGGATCTGAAGTTTAAGACTTGGAATGAAGTGGTTAAACCCGATTCTAGAGCAGTTGTACTTGCCATGATGGACACGAGTGGAAGTATGGGAATTTGGGAAAAGTATATGGCCAGAAGCTTTTTCTTCTGGATGACAAGGTTTTTGCGAACAAAATATGAAACTGTTGAAATTGAGTTTATTGCTCATCATACAGAAGCAAAGGTTGTATCGGAAAATGATTTCTTCACAAAAGGAGAGAGCGGCGGAACAATTTGTTCATCTGTATATCGCAAATCGCTCGAATTGATTGATGAGAAATATAATCCAAGACGGTATAATATTTATCCTTTTCATTTTTCTGACGGTGATAATCTAACTTCAGATAACGCCCGCTGTGTAAAATTAGTGGAAGATTTAATGAAAGTATCCAACATTTTCGGATACGGGGAAGTGAATCAATACAATCGCCATTCTACTTTAATGACTGCATACAAAAACATTAAGAACGAAAAATTCCGCTATTATATCCTCAAGCAAAAAGCCGATGTTTTCCATGCGATGCGAAGCTTTTTTAGTAAGGAAGAAAATAAGGTCTATGCGTAAAAAAATAAAAATTCGACTAGAAGAAATGCTTTGAAATAATTAAAAATAAAAAGTCTCTTATCAATACAGGTAAGAGATTTTTTCTGTGCGACGGACAAATAAACTATTTACAATAAAGCAAATATTTGGCATCATCATTTTAAAGGGAATTTTAAATCATCCGAAAAGCGGTGATTAAAGTGATATTAGAATGGTTAGATGCTAAAATTCATTTAATTAGCGTTTTATGGCTATTTCCCATTTTGTTTATGTTTCATGACTTTGAAGAAATTCTTACCGTGGAGAAATGGACCAAACAGAACAAAGAGCATGTTTTGACTGCTTTACCTCAATCGATCCGCAAGTATTTTTATAGTAGTTTTAAAATGACAACACTTCACTTTGCCCAAGATGTATTTTGGGTTTACCTCAGCATTACAGCGGCAACCATATTAGCCGTAATTTTCTCTTTTTACTATATTTTTCTAGTATTTCTAGCTATCTTTTTTGGACATGTATTCACGCATATAGGGCAAGCCATTTTCCTAAAAAAATATACTCCGGGTGTGATAACTTCAATCTTTTTGGTGCTGCCTTACTCATTATATGCTTACTACCGGTTGCTAAAAGAACATATTATTAATGGAGGAGATATTCTTTGGAGCATCCTGGGTATATGTATAGCTGTTCCTATTCTTTTACTCTTCTTAGTCAGTAAACGAAATCGAGCGACTAAGAATAAAGAATGGTTCAACCCCCTCCAATACAACAGTTAGACATACAAATAAGAAATATTCCATATATTGTCACTGTCGGAGGGAGTCAGTACCTTATGTGTCAGCTTTTTTTCTTGAGACAAAAGGATTTTCAGAAATCCAAAACCTCCATGGATAGTCTTTTGCTTCCCCTGAATTTTCAATTCCAATTCTTTTGCCTTGAGATATTTTTTCCGGCTGAAACCCCTTTGAAATAAACAAAGGAGGTTCAGCAATACAATGACCGTAATCATCCATCGTGATGCCTAAAGCTTTTGTCAGTTTTCCAGGGCCGTTTGTGAGATTTTTGATATTTGCCATACCCCGTCTTTGTTTCATCAAATCTATTCCTGTAAATGGCTCTATTGCCCTGATGAGAACAGCTTCAGGCTTCTCCGGGCCTCCGCTGACGATATTGACAAGACAGTGGGTATGCATGACAAAAGTATAGACAAGGCCTGATTCCCGAAACATAACCTCTGTCCGTTTTGTTCTTCTGTTATTATAGGAGTGTGCCGCGCGGTCATCAGGACCTATATAAGCTTCGGTTTCAACTATAAAGCCTGAAGCAACTCCCTCCTCGGTTTTTTTTACTAAAAGACAGCCAAGCAAAGATTTTGCCAGCTCCAAAGTAGGCTTATCATAGAACTGCTTTTTCAAAGGGCTGATCTTTATTTGAATTGGTCTTATCAGTTCCCCTTTAAAAATATGATTCATTTCAAGAAACCTCCTGCATATAGTAAATTTTATACAATGATTACTCGCTCAAAGGTGACTTTCATATAATTTTTTGTTACATTTACACTATGATTATCCAGGAGCGGAGAGAGTTTTCTTATGTGGAAAAAATGGTTATGGATTTCTGTTGTTGTTCTTGTCGGTCTGTTTTTAGTTCCTTACAGTTTGCCGTTAATTTTTGCTTTTATTACCGCTGTCATGCTTGAGGGACTTGTTCAGTGGCTGATGATAAAACTGCGTTTTAACAGATTGCAGGCTGTGATTATTGTATTTACAGGCTATGTCCTGTTAATGACCGTCATTGGCTATAACTTAATATCGATTATAGCCGAGCAAACTGTTGCATTGTCCGGAAAAACGCCAAATTTTATGAAAAACCTTTATATTTCTGTCATCTTGCCTCTAATAAGGAAATGGGAGTTCTACTCAAAAAATTTGCCTAAAGACGTGATCGTTTCAATCGAAAAAACTTTGGAAAACAGCATCAATTCTCTCGACAGCTTTTTGCAGGGTGTCATTCAGAATACGGTTAACTTGTTAACAGCGATTCCGGGATTTTTAATTGAGTTTTTAATCTATTTAATTGCTTTATTTTTAATAAGCCTCGAATTGCCTCGTTTGAAAGCGAAAATGGAAATGCATCTAAAAGAACAAACAAAGCGGAGAGTGTATTTAGTTGCCAATCAGTTAAATAAAGCAGGCATTGGGTTTATTAAAGCGCAGATTATTTTGAGTTTGCTTACATTTATTATGGCATTTATTGGCCTTTCCATTCTAAAAGTTCCCTATACCGGACTTTTATCTTTGCTGATCGTAATCGTTGATATATTGCCAATACTTGGAACAGGTTCGGTTCTTGTTCCATGGGCAGTTATTGCGATCTTGCAAGACAACCATTTTCTGGGTATTGGTTTAATCGTTTTGTTTTTAATCATTACCGTTGTCCGAAGAATTATCGAACCAAAAGTATATTCAACAAGCCTTGGCATTTCTCCGCTGGCAGCGCTTATCAGCCTTTATATAGGTTTTAAGCTGTTAGGGGTTGTAGGAGTAATCCTCGGGCCTGCACTTGTAATTGTTTTTGATACTTTAAAAAGGGCCAATATTATTAAAATGAAGTTTAAGATTTAGTTTTCGGTCACCTATCTAAGTTTATCAATTAATCAGGAAATTTTTTAGAAAAGGAGATTAATATGGAAAAAGTAAAGTTGGCTCACGATTTATCATTTTCACGGATTATTCACGGTTTATGGCGTCTTGCGGAATGGAACATGAACCCACAAGAAATAGTAGCCATGACGGAACAATGCATCGAACTGGGAATTACCACTTTTGATCATGCCGATATATATGGAGATTATACTTGTGAGAGCCTTTTTGGCGAAGCTTTAAAACTGAAGCCGTCATTGCGGGAATCAATCCAAATCGTGACCAAGTGCGGTATTAAGCTTCGTTCTTCAAAGTATCCTGAGCATGAAGTGAAACATTATGATACGAGCAAAGAACATATCATTAAAAGCGTTAACCAATCATTGAAAAATTTGCAAACTGATTACATAGATGTGTTATTAATACACCGTCCTGACCCTTTTATGGATCCGGAAGAAACAGCGGAAGCTTTTTCGCAGCTTAAGAGAGAGGGAAAAGTACGCCATTTTGGCGTCTCTAATTTTACGCCTTCACAGTTTAATATGTTAAATAGCTATTTGGAAGAACCGCTCGTTACAAATCAAGTCGAAATTTCAGCAGTTCACCTTGATGCATTCCATGATGGAACAATAGACCAGTGCCTTGAAAAGCGAATTCCTCCTATGGCATGGTCCCCTCTTGCTGGAGGAAGGATTTTTACTTCTGAGGGAGAAAAGATAGAGCGGGTTCGTCATGTTCTAGAGGAAGTAGGGAAAGAACTTGGCGTGAGATCGCCTGATCAATTGCTTTATGCATGGCTGCTTATCCATCCTGCGAGAATCATGCCGATTGTCGGGTCAGGAAAAATGGAACGAATAAAGCATGCAGTAAAAGCTATGGAAATTCAAATGACCCGCCAGCAATGGTTTAAAATCTGGATTGCGTCTATAGGGCAAGATGTTGCATAAGAATGTGTTTGGCAGATTGTATAATAACAAAAACGGGCTCAAGGCCCGTTTTTGTTTAATCTTATAGACTTAAGTTTTCAGCAGGAGTTTCTTTGCTTTGCCGTTGTTTTTTTGATTTCTTGAAGTGAAGCAATTCATAGACGACCGGAATGACAACAAGTGTTAACAAGGTTGCAACAGCTAACCCTCCGATTACTACTACGGCAAGGCTTTGCGAAACAAGGCTTCCTGCTTCGGCTTTTTTAAATAAAAGCGGAAGCATTGCACAGATTGTGGCTACTGCAGTCATCATGATTGGACGCATTCTTACAACAGACGCTTCAACTATGGCATCACGCATGATCATTGTTTTTTCATTTTGTTTCACTCTATCTAATAATACAATTGCGTTTGTGACGACGATTCCAATTAGCATTAAGGCGCCAAGTAGTGCAGTCTCTTCGACGGAAATTCTGCTGATGAGCAAACCTAAAATGGCACCGATTGCCGCAAGAGGCAAGGAGAATAAAATTGAAATCGGAGCACGGATCGTTTTAAATGTAATGACCATGATTAAAAATACAATTCCGACCGATACGAGCATTGTTTTATATAGATCGGAAAAGTCGTCTGCTTGTTGAACACTCGCTCCTCCTATAAAAACTTCAACCCCATCCGGAATATCTATACCATCTGTTTTCTTATCGCCAAAAATTTTCGAGTTCATTTCTTTTGAGATTTCTGATAACTTAGCCGGATCAACAGCAGCGGTTACACGGATATAGGTATCTCCATCTTTATGGAATATATTGGTTGGTTTTTCCTCTTTTTTCAGAGTGGCAACTTGTGAGACTGGAACCATACCGGTAGCCGTCGCAATTTGTACATTTTTTAGATCCTCAGGTTTTTTCGGATCTAAAACCGGTTCAAGAAATACGTTGGTTTGCTGTTCTTCCAATTCAATTGTACCAAGAGGGGTGCGATTAAGCATCACACCCAATGCTTGAGCAATTTGTTCAGTATTTGCCTTGGCAGGATTAACATTTAAAGAGTAGACAGTCTTTTTCTCGTCCTGGTTGGTTGATACTGTCTTAATTCCATCAATATCTTTAATAGAATTTTTTATTTTGTTCGATGTTTCTTCGAGGTCTTCAAGATTTTCCCCGATCACATCCACTGTAATAGTTGTTTTTGAATTGCTCATGACAGAACCTGCATCTACTTTGAAATCCGCATCTGAAAACTCATTTTTTATACTCTCAATTTTTTTAACGACTTTGTCGGTATCTTTTTTATCTTTTAGCATAACCATAAAACTTGTTTCGGTTGGAGAGCCAATGTCGCCATATTTTGCAGCATTTTCATTATTGCCCATCTCCAAAAATAAATCTTTGACTTCGTCTTGCTCCAGAAGATATTTTTCAAGCTTGAGGCTTTTTTCTTTTACTTTTTCAATTGGCGTATCGTTAGGATAGCTTAGTGTTGCTTGTATAAAATCAGCATTCGAATTGTCGACTGTTCCTTTTGGCATAGTAAAGTAGGCGGCGATTGAACCAGCGAATAGCAAGAATGCTAATGATAAAACAACCCACTTATGGTTAAGTGACCAAATTACAAGCTTTTTAAATGGAACAGGACTCTTGTGCTCCGGAAGCTTTGTATTTTTTAATAAACCGGCGCTCATTAGTGGCACGACCGTTAAGGCTATCACTAATGAAGAAAGAAGGGAGTAGGTGACCGTTAAGGCAAATGGCAGCAAGAAATCTTGCAGGCCGCCCCCTACCAAACCGATTGGCAAAAATACGGCAACCGTTGTTAAGGTTGAAGCAGTTATTGCCGTTCCCACTTCCTTTGTAGCATCGATGACCATTTGTACAGAAAATTTCTCTTGCTGCATCTTCCGGAAAATATTTTCTATCACGACAATGCTGTCATCCACAAGCCGACCTACGGCAACGGCGACACCTCCGAGCGTTAGAATATTTAGTGTCACCCCCGACCTGTCAAGCAAGAACAAAGTAAGTGCTAACGATAATGGAATCGACACAATCGTGATAAAAGTGGCACGGACATTCCGCAAGAAAAGCATTATGACGATCGTAGCAAAAAGTGCTCCAAGCAAGACTTCTTTTATCATAGAATGCACGGACGTTTCAACCATTTCAGCTGTAGTAAATATTACCTCTGCTTCCGTATTGTCATATTTTTTATTAATTTGATCAGCAGCTTTTTTTACTTCTTTGCTGATGCTTACAGCATTTGAACTGCTATCTTTTGTAACAATAAATAACAAGCCATCATTCCCGTTAATTCGTGTCATGGTATCTTCTGGCTTCCCAATTTTAATTTTTGCAATATCACCCAGTTTTACATTCGGACCTACCGATAAATCTTTCACTGTTTGAAGTTCGTCTATATTTCCAACCACTTTAATATTGCTTGATTTGCCGTCAATGACTTTTTCACCGATAGCTAAGGCCGTGTTCTGCCCTTGAAGAATCTTCAGAACATTTTGCAGGGATACTTGTTTTTGAGCCATTAATTCGTTATCAATCTTAACGGAAACATATGAATCAACATTTCCGTACATTTGCACGCTTGCAACACCCTTAATATCTTTAAAGTAGGGTTCAATCTTTTTCTTTGCAAATTCCATATTCTTTGGAGTTAATCCTTCTTTAAAAGTGACAGCCACGTCTGCGATTGGAATCATTGATGTGTTTAACTGAACGACAATTGGTTTTGATACATTTGGCGGCAAAGTTAACGAGTTTAAAACTTCTTGAACTTCCAGTTTGGCTTCTTTCATATCTGTTTTTGACTCATAGAAGATATCAACTTTTGAAAAACCATCTCCGGTTGTGGAAAGAATATTGCTTTTCCCTTTTACACCGACAACAGCGTTTTCGATCGGAGAAGTTACTTGTTTTTCCATTGTGTTTGAGTCGGTGCCCTGACCCATTACTACAATAGATATTTGAGGCTGGTCGGCAGCAGGGAGAAACTCCATAGGAAGGGTAAAATAACTGATAACTCCCATACATAAAATTAAAATTGACATAATCGTGACTGCGGCCTTATTGCCGAAAGACCATTTGGTAAACCAGGACATTAAAATACACTCCCTCTATAAACTTTAATTTTCTTCAAAATTCTCGCGTTTTCTTTAAATTTCGCTAACACATAATAGCTTCTTTACCTCAAATGAGTGGATATTACTTGTATTTATTCAATATATTTACATGGTAAGGTGCATCCTATAATACAGATTTACAATATCTGTAATATCATGTATGACCGTGCAAGAAGTCTCCACACTTCTCATGGTCGCTCACCCTCCCATGTATCACTGGATTATAAGATCCACACATTCCTTCGTCCTGCGTATCCATGAGGTGGAGGTTGGATATGCTCCTTTACAGGGTCTAATGCCCGAATGGTGTAAAATATACTCCAACTCTGCACTATTGGTGTTTGTCAGAATAACAAGTCGTTTGAAAGCTTTTATGCAGCCTGTAATGCTTTTATTTGAGGTAATCCCTTTAATAGCTTTAATCCATCAAACTCACACTGTTTCTTACCAATGGCAAATAACACACGTAATAATTTACAACACAAGGCAATCAGAGACTGTTGTTTTTTTAACGGCCTGTCTGGCCGATTGGTATAGTAATGATGCAAGGCTTTAAATACAGGATTATGGGCAACCAATGGTCGAATGGCCAGGTATAATGCTTTTCGTAAACGTCTTCGGCCCCTTTTGGTTATGCGTGTTTGCCCTTTATACTTTCCTGAACTGTGTTCTCTTAAAGAAAGCCCTGCCAGATTGACTAATTGTTGCGGATGATTGTACTTGGTTAAATCTCCTACTTCCGCAAAGAACAAAGCAATGGTAGTGTGACTAAGTCCCGGGATATTGGTCATTTGTTTCGCACCTGGTATGCTTTCAACAACACCTTCTAGTTCTTCATCTAGTTGTGCTAACTGTTTCTTGTAAAGCTCATATTGATCCAATAGGCAATCCAATTCTCTTTTTGCGAACTGGATTCCTGTCTCAATCCCAACGCTCTTTTTCGCTACTTCTACGAGTCGGGTTGCTCGTTTCAGCCCAACCCCACGCTGTACATACGGTTTCCATTTTTGCAGCACTTCTTCTGGTGACAACTTTTGAATATGAGAGGGAAATGGAAACATGCGCAAGGTATAAAAGGCTGCTTTACCTTTCCAATCTCCAAACACATCGAAAAACTCTGGGAAAAAGCGCTGAATGACGTTTTCAATCCGCCCTTCAATGATCATAAGCTGTTTGATGAGCTGATCTCGTAATTTGACGCCTTCCCTTAGTTCAGCGTATACGCCCTCTAATAGGTTCGGTACGGAGTATCGCCCATCTTTCATTAACTGTGCAATGACACGAGCATCTTTTGTATCGTTTTTTGTAGGCGAATTGTCATCAAGCTCTTTACTTTTTTTGACGTGCATGGGATTCACTAGCACTACATCATATCCTTTTGCCTTAAGAAAGTAGGCAAGATTTAGCCAATAATGACCTGTTGGCTCCATTCCAAAAATCACGTGGTCCTTATGATTTTCTTTTTGAATATGATTAACCCAATCTAATAAGGTTTGAAAGCCGTGTATACGATTTTCAAAGATCAATCTCTTGCCAAATTCTAAGCCTCGGTCATCTTGAAAACGGGCAACGTGCTTTTCTTTAGCTACATCAATACCTACAATGAGAGTTGATGGTGTAATTTGAGAGATTTTTTGATTTTGTGTATAATTCATTTTGAGTCCTCCTTGGTTTATTGATTTCTTGGTCAACGCGCATTGACACCCTGTACTATACCAAGGGGACTTTTTTTTATCAAACCTCAAATTTCCTCATTACAGGAATGCTCCTTTAATAGAAAAATTTAGAAAAAAATGCACCGAGACCATGTTTGAATAAAATAGATCGCGCCTTCAGCTATCGCTTCCTCCTCCACGTTTTCATCTTACTTTTTCAATTTCCTTTCAATAACGAGCCTGAGTTTTATTTTTAACTCAGGCTTGAGACCTAGGGGGCTGGCCTCTGCAAAAAGAATTGTAATAAATAAGGCAGCGCTTAAGAAGTGACTGCAGTCATTAAAAAAATCACATATCGAAGATAATTAAAATAAAAAAACTCGCCGAAAAGGCGAGCCTTGAAGATTGTTAATGAGGTAAAAATGCGAGCTGGTAGAAAAATAATAATGCGAATAAGTACACGAGCGGATGTACTTCACGCCACTTTCCTTTTACAATTTTCAATAATGGATAAGAAATAAAACCAAGAGCAATTCCAGTTGCAATGCTTGACGTAAGCGGCATGCTCAAAATAATTAAAAATGCCGGAAAAGCTTCATCAATTTCGCTCCACTTAATATTGGAAATGCTTCCGATCATAAGACTTCCTACGATAATAAGTGCAGGAGCTGTTATGGCCGACAATCCTGAAACTGCACTTACTAAAGGTCCGAAAAAGGCGGAAAGAATGAACAATACAGCGACTGTTAAGGATGTTAATCCGGTCCGTCCACCTGCAGCAACGCCTGAAGAAGACTCAATATAAGCGGAAGTCGGGCTTGTCCCAAACATGGCACCAATGGTCGTAGCAACTGAATCAGCCAACAATGCTTCCCTTGCCTTTGGCATCGTATTTCCTTTCATCAGTCCTGCTTGCTGTGCAACACCGATCATCGTTCCGGTTGTATCGAAAATAGTCACTAGCAAAAAGGAGAACACAACTGCATAAAGACTATATTGGACAACATCCCCGATGGCACTAAATGGATTTGTAATTAATAAGCCTTCAGGAAGTGATGGAAGGGAGACGAGGCCTTTTTCGAAAGACAGCTGCCCTGTGAAAAAGGCGATCAACCCCGTAATTATCATTCCGAAAAACAAAGCACCATTGACATTAAGTGCCATTAAAATAAGCGTAATTGCAAGGCCGGCAAGTGCCAACAGAGCCGACGGAGAATGAAGGTCTCCAAGCGCAACTAAATTTGTCGGATGGGAAGTAATGATTCCCGTTAAACGCAATCCAATAAAAGCAATAAATAAACCGATTCCGGCTGTTATGCCATGTTTTAGATTTTCAGGTATGGCTTCAATCAATTTTTTGCGAAACGGAGTTAAAGAAAGAATCACAAAAATAATTCCGGCAACAAAAACGGCTGCAAAAGCAGTTTGATAATCAATATCGCCGTGAGAGCCGACAACAGAATAAGCAAAATACGCATTTAATCCCATTCCCGGAGCAATAGCAATTGGATAGTTTGCAAAAAAAGCCATCCAAAGCGTTCCAATGACAGTAGCGATAATGGTTGCAGTAAATACTTGATCAAAAGGGACACCTGCATCAGACAAAATAACCGGGTTAACAACAACAATATAGACCATTGTCAAAAACGTCGTAATCCCTGCGATTATTTCAGTTTTCACAGTTGTATTGTATTCTTTTAATTTAAACATAAATAGTCCTCCAAAAACGAACATTTTTAAACACATTCCCTATATTATTCGTTTTTATTTGGAAATTCAAGTATGGTGTTTTAAGTATTTACTAATAATAAATAATCATTCCTTTCAACATTCTGGTTTTTAATATTAGCGGTAAGCAAAAAAAGAGCCTGGATTAGGCTCTTCTAAAAAAAGATATTTAAAATAACGTACGAGATGCCGGCCAGAAGGGCGGAAATTGGCAAGGTAATAAACCAGGTGACAATCATTCTTTGCGCTGTATCCCACTTAACGCCTCTCAAACGGTGGGCTGCACCGACGCCAAGAATGGAAGATGAAATTACGTGAGTCGTACTGACAGGCAAATGAATATACGTTGCCCCAAAAATAATCATGGCACCGGTTAAATCAGCGGCAACTCCATTTACAGGCCGGATTTTCATGATTTTTGCGCCGACTGTTTTAATGATTTTCCATCCGCCTACGGAAGTTCCAAGCCCCATTGCTAACGCACAGGAAAATTGCACCCAAAATGGTATTTCAGTTGATGATACATAGTTATTTGCGATAAGAGCCATAGTGATAATTCCCATCGCTTTTTGGGCGTCATTTGTACCGTGCGTATAAGCTTGCAAAGAAGCGGTAAAAATTTGAAAGATACGAAAGTTTCGGTTCGTCTTTGTTAAGTTAAGATTTTTAAAAGCAATTTTAAAAATACTATAAACAATAAATCCTACTCCAAAGGCAAGAATCGGCGAGATAATTAATGACTGGATAATCTTTAAAAACCCTGCGTAATTTAATGCATTAAATCCAGCCGCGGCGATTGCAGCTCCTGCAATGGAGCCGATAATAGCATGAGAGGAACTGCTGGGAATTCCATAGTACCACGTTAGTAAATTCCAAAAAATAGCTGCAATGAGTGCGGCTAGAATAACAATAGAACCGTTTTCCAATGTGAAAGGGTCCACGATATCTTTCGTAATGGTTTTCGCTACACCTGTAAAAGTCATGGCACCCACAAAGTTCATGGTAGCAGCAAGAATGATTGCCTGACGTGGTTTTAAGGCTTTCGTAGAAACGGAAGTAGCGATTGCGTTGGCAGTATCATGAAAGCCGTTAATAAAATCAAACGCAAGGGCACCGATGACAATTAATATGGTTAAAATGAATATTCCGTCCATGTTTAAGGCTCCTTATGCGTTTTTCATTATGATGGTTTCAAGAGTATTGGCTACACCTTGACAGCTATCTGCAATATTTTCAAGGTTTTCGTAAATTTCCTTATATTTAATAAGTCGGATCGGATCTTTTTCAATGGAGAACAAATGCTTAATGGACTGACGCTGAATGTTATCGCATTTTGATTCGTAATCCTTGATTTTTATCGCATGATCTCGAATCTTAAGCAATTTCTTAGTTGAAAGCAAATCAACCGCTTGTTCAATCTCTAAAGAACAGTTTCTAAGGGCATCTACGAATTTGAGCATATACTCATCTGCATTTGTGATCGTATACATTTCAAATAAAGCAGCGCAGTGTTCCAATCCGTCTAATACATCATCCATGCTCATTGCCAAAAGAAGGATATCTTCACGTTCAATGGGGGTGATGAACGTATTATTCAATTCCTTAATGACTTTATGTACAAATGAATCTCCTTTTGATTCATACTCCTTCATTTTTTCAGAGAAAATCTTCAAATCGCTGACATTTTTCAGCTTGTAATCCGCAAAATAATTCGTTGCTTCCTTTAAGTTAGCGGCTATGCTACTTAAAAGAATAGCAAACTTGTCCTTCTTTTTGAAAACCATAAGTTTACCTCCAATAAGTAATCCAAGGAATTAACTCAAACAAAAATATTTTACACGAAAATCGTCGAATAATAAATGATATTGCCGAAAAAATTTACCCAATATATATAGAAATCATGTTCGTATTCAGAAAATAGTTCGATCTAAGCCTGAAACCACCTAATTATTTTAATAAGTTACGGGCCTGCTGGCAGGCAGAGTGGTCATTTTCAACTTCACCTGGCGAATTGCCCTCGCCAATGACATAACCGCAAAAATCCATATTCATGAAATCAAATATATATTTGAATTGTAAAATGAGTGGAAGACCTTTTAATCTTGCATCGTCGCCCCCGCATGCCACTACATACGCTTTTTTCTCTTTCATTTTTTCTTTAAAGTCAAGTTCTCGGTCGCGAAGGCTTTGTGACCATCTGTCAATAAAATTTTTCATTATCCCTGACATACCATACCAGTAAATTGGCGTGGCAAAGATAATCGCATCGTACTCTAATACTGTTTTGATCAGAGTATCATAATCATCATTTAAAGGTTGAAACCCCTGTGGATCATGTCTTTTGTCGCAAATCGGCAAAATTTGTTTATCTTTGAGATGAATAAATTTTGCCTCTTTTCCTTCCACAGCCAATCTAGCTAGATATACGGTATTTCCGTTTTCTCTTGAACTTCCGTTTAATACAATAATCTTCATGGAAAAAACCTCCTGATATTACTTCGTTTAGCACCCTTTTCTTAAAATAAAGACATTCGTTCCTAAATTTATCATAAACTCAAAATAATTTCTTGAATCCGAAATTCTTCTGCTTGAATACTGCAGCATAACGTCTTGTATGAAAAAAGTGAAAAGAAAAATGTTTAAGTATGATAAAAAATTCATCCTTGGAAATACTAGAAATAATGTCATATGCATTTAGTGATTACGGATTCAAGTATGAAGGATTCTTCCATCTAAAATGCTTGAACCAAAAAATTTTGATAATAAAAGGAGTGTTAATATGTTTAGCTTTATATGGTCATTAATTATTGGAGGTATTATCGGTTGGATTGCCGGCATGATTGTTGGAAAAGACATCCCAGGAGGAGTTATTGGGAATATTATTGCCGGTTTTATCGGTGCATGGATTGGATCTGCAATATTAGGCGACTGGGGTCCTGAGATAGCTGACTTTGCCATTATCCCTGCTTTAATTGGTGCTGTTGTCCTTGTCTTCTTATTAAGCTTGATTATGAGAGGGATGAGAAAAGCAACAGATTAATCACAAAAGCTCATTTGGAGAAGATGTTTAAGAAAGAGCTGGTCTTCTGTTTAGACCAGCTCTTTCCTATTTAGACGCTTAGATTGAATAAGGATCAATATTCTTGAAAATAGGCGGCTCATCGATGAATGGCGCATGACAAACAATTTTTTCTCTCGTAAATGGATGTGTAAATTCTAGTTTTGCAGCGTGCAATGCCTGCCGTTTAAAAATCGGTTTTCCGCCATATAAAACATCACCTGCAAGAGGATGGCCAATGGCGCTGAAATGGACGCGAATTTGATGGGTTCTTCCGGTATCAAGCTGGCATTCAACAATGGTAAGTTTATCTTCTCTTAAGATATGTACAACGCTATACCTTGTGACTGCCTGCTGGCCCGTGTCAGATACCCTTCGCCTTGTCGGATGATGGCGGTCCCTCCCGATAGGAAGATTAATAATGCCGGACTTTTTTTGAAGAATGCCTTCCGCCATTGCCAGGTAGGTCCGTTTTATTAACCGATGTTCAAGCATACGGTCTAAAATCGAACCGGCTAAAGCATGTTTTGCAAACAGGACTGCACCTGTTGTATCCCGGTCAAGCCGATGGATATGCCTTATTTTTACAGACTCTCCATTAGCCTGCAAATAAAACGCAGCCGCATTGGCAAGTGTATTTGTCTGTCCGGTTTCGTTTGGATGTGTATCCATTCCGGCAGGTTTGTTAAATACAATTAAATGTTCATCTTCATAAATAACATGAACATCAAAATAGGCAGGAATATATCCATAATTTTCAGTTGGCTCAAAAAGTTTGATTTGAAGCAGGTCACCTTCACGAAGAGGTGAAGTCCAGTCAGCTTCTTGTCTGTTAAGCAAAACAGCCTTTGCCATTCTCAATGAATATATCTGTTTCTTTGCGGCATTCCATTTGCTTCGAAATAAATAGTCGATTGAAATGCCGGCCCATTCAGAAGGGATAGTAATTTCAAACCAATCGCCTTTTCGGCTTGTTTTCAACATATAGACTCCTTTGTAAAAAATTTTAGTCCTACACTCAAAAATTAAACATAGGCACGAATAGATTCACTAGGGGATCTTTGCTTGCAGGTGCTAAAGAATCAAGGCGCTTCCGCTTTTCTTTATCCTACCAATATCCTATTGAATGACAATTCCCTAATATGTTAACAATTACCTTTTATATGGGTATATTTACCACCCTTTGGCTGTAATATTTTGTGCTATTCTTATTATATATGTTACGAAATGATTACAAGTCTTACAAAAGGTGGGTTATTCGTGAAGGTTGTGTATGCGTCAACTCCTGATCAGGAACAAAAGATCAAGGAACTTGTGGATTATTTTTATTCCAATGTTTTTCCACTTTATTTTTCCGACGAAGACATAATGGAATTTAAGCGGCAAAAAGTGCTACATACATCCACACGTCATTTTGAATATTTTGGCACGCTAAAAGAAGCTTATCAAGTCATTGCAAGTCTGCAAACACTAATTTCCATTCTTGAAACTTCCCAAAATAAGGAAAAATACTATTCGTTGTTCATGAAAAATGCCAGCATTTTAGAAGAATTTGATATTTATTTTCCCTTTACATTTTCCCAATTTTCCGACGAAAAAAGTATGAGAGGCAATTTATTCAGTGTTTATGTAAAAGCAGCAAATGATTATATTCATTAGATGTTGAAATATTTCAAGGGTCTTACTTCTTCCAACAACGACAACATATAGGATGGTTTTATTAGTGTTTGTCTATATGTTGTATTGGAGGGGTCTGACCCTTTTCCTATTGTTGTTAAGGAAATTATAAATTTCATCGTTGTGAATAACTTTGAAATGAGTTTGTCGTAATCTGGCTCCACAAGGAACGCTTCGGAAGCGATTCTTCGCACGAAGAAAAGCGTTAGCTTTTCGAGGAGCGCCCAGCCCCTCGAGGTCACAAGCCAAATCACTCCAGAGTCTATCGACTCTTGCGTGATTCGTTTTGTGCTTGTCGGGGCTAAACTGGGCGCTTGCGCCTTTTGTTCTTATTTTGAATATTTATTAAACCATTCCTCAAATACAGATTTCTCATTATATCCAGTTATCCTGGCTATTTCTTTTCCGTCTTTATATTGTACAATCGTTGGCGTTTCTGTAATGCCATAGTCATCCCAGCCATCTTCAAATTCAAGCAGGTTAAACAGAACGAGATCTATTCCCATATTTTTAGACAAAGGCGCTACAATCGGTGTTGTATCCTGGCAATGCGGGCAGGTTGGACTGAAAAAGTATACTGTTACATCTTCTTTAGCTTCTAACTTTTTTTCAAGTTCTTCGGGCAGAATAATATTTTGATAATTCGGGTCGTCCAATTGTTTAACCGTTTCCGGATGAAGACTGTCTTTACCATAAGGATTTTTTGCAGATATTTTTTCTTTTTGCTGCATATTATTTAAAATTGCGACTCCGGCAAAAAGTACGATAATAATGGCCAAAAATATGATTACTTTTTTCATGCTATGCTGCCTCCTTATTTTTTTTCCAAATGAAATAGCTAACGATAAAAATAATCGTAAATGCTGTTAGGGCTAAAAATGGAATTGTAATAAATCCGAGCCAATTTATGTATTGACCTGTGCAGGGCACCCTTCCGCATGATATTGCGTGATCAGCCATAAAAGGGACCTTTTGGAGCGAGTAATGGTAAAGGGAAGTAAAAAAGCCGATACCTGACAAAATCATGGAGTAGAACGCAATAGGGTAGTCCTTTTTAATAACGGCAATTCCTAAAATAACAACAAGCGGATACATTAAAATCCGCTGATACCAGCATAATTCGCAAGGTTCAAATTGGCGAATTTCGGAGAAATACAAACTACCGAACATGGCGATTACCGATGTTGCCCAAGCGACGAATAATAATGTTTCACGAACATCTTTTTTTGGCTGCATAAACGAACTCCTTCAATATAAATTTCAACCCCATTATATTTTTAAAAATTTTACTTGTAAATCAACATTTATTGACTCTCGTGATAAAATTGGGAGGAAGAACGATTTTTGTCATAATTTTGCGTTCTATTTTTAAAGGAGTCTTTTTTAAAATATTGAAATGTTAAAAGTGTATAGAAATCAACTGGGAGGGCTAATGATGGATTGGAAAATAAAAGCCGAAAAATGGCTTCTGTATGAAAAAATGGAGCCTGAATTGAAAGAAGAATTACATAAGCTTGCAGGAAACGAAAAAGCACTCGAAGAAGCATTTTATAAAGATTTAGAATTCGGAACCGGCGGAATGCGGGGAGAGATTGGCCCAGGCACAAACAGAATGAATATTTATACTGTCAGAAAAGCTTCTGCCGGCCTTGCCGCTTACATCGAATCACATGGAGAAGAAGCAAAAAAACGCGGAGTGGCAATTGCTTATGATTCCCGCCATAAATCAAAAGAATTTGCAATGGAAGCTGCGAAAACACTGGCAACAAAGGGCGTTCAAACATATATTTTTCAAGATTTAAGGCCAACACCGGAGCTTTCTTTTGCCGTAAGGCACCTAAATGCCTTTTCAGGTATTGTTATTACAGCAAGCCATAATCCTCCTGAATATAACGGGTATAAAGTTTATGGTCCAGATGGAGGCCAAATCACACCAGAAAGCGCTGATGAAGTCATTGCCAAGGTTAATGAAATCAAAGATGAGCTCTTAATTGATGTAATGGATGAACAAGCATTAATTGACAAAGGTTTAATTAAAATAATAGGAGACGAAGTTGATCAAGCTTATTTGGAAAAGCTGCTGACGATTTCAGAAAACCCGGGGCTTGCTGAAGAATCCGATATTAAAATTGTCTTTACTCCTCTCCATGGAACAGCAAGGCATCCTGTCGAAAAAGCGTTAAAAGCATTTCATTTTCAAAACGTACATATTGTAAAAGAGCAGGAACTTCCTGATCCTAACTTTTCAACTGTGAAAAGCCCGAATCCGGAAGAACATGCTGCATTTGAACTTGCCATTAGGGTCGGCAAGAAAGAAAACGCCGATATTCTAATCGCGACCGATCCTGATGCCGACCGTCTAGGAATCGCTGTAAAAAATGAGCATGGTGAATACGTTGTATTAACCGGAAATCAAACAGGAGCATTACTGCTAGATTATTTATTGTCGCAAAAGAAACAAAAAGGCACTCTTCCTGAAAACGGAGTTGTTCTAAAAACTATCGTAACCTCCGAACTAGGCAGAAAAATTGCTTCCTCTTACGGATTGAAAACGATTGATGTTTTGACAGGGTTTAAATTTATTGCGGAAAAAATTAAAGAATTTGAGCAGTCAGGCGAGCACACATTTCTTTTTGGTTATGAAGAAAGCTATGGCTATTTGATCGGGGATTTTACCCGTGACAAAGATGCTGTACAGGCTGCCCTTCTTGCTGCAGAAGTGTGCGCTTTTTATAAAAAGAAAGGAATGTCTCTTTATGAAGCATTGCTTTCAGTCTTTCAAAAATATGGTTTTTATCTGGAAGGGCTTCGCTCTTTAACTTTGAAAGGAAAGGACGGAGCAGAGACAATCCGGAAAACGCTTGAATCCTTTCGTTCAAATCCTTTAAGAAATCTCGGTGAGTTAAAAGTTGCTTTAACAGAAGATTACTTAAATGGAATTCGGACATATACAGATGGACGCGAAGAGAAGATTGATCTTCCGAAATCGAATGTCCTAAAATATCATTTCCACGACGGGTCCTGGATTTGTTTGCGTCCTTCCGGCACGGAGCCTAAAATTAAATTTTATTTTGGTGTAAATAGCGAAACAATGAGTGAAAGCAAACATAAGCTTGCTACAATTGAAAAAGACTTCATGGATATAGTTGAACAGATCATAAACGAAAATAGTTAAATCTAAAACACGGCCTTTTTCAAAGCCGTGTTTTTTGGTGGAATTCCCTGCTTATTATATTGGGGATTCTTGGTATTCATTCTCTGCGGCTTCATTTGCATGGTCGATGTAGCGCAGCAAGGAATATAAATGTTTTTCTACAACCGAATAATCTTTTTCAAAGTGGTAGGCGTGCAAAAAGTATTCGATTTTTTTTGATAAAAACTGATCTTTCGTTCTGACCATCAGGATCAGTAAATTATCCCACTCCGACCGGTGTGTATAAAACAGCGCCCGATCATAATCCATTTTAATCATATTTATCTCCTCCTTGATAAGGAGTTGAAATTAGTTTATGAAAGATCGCATATTTTTTTCTCAGCAAATGTTGGTCTTATTGATAATAAACGATTAACATGTTCTGCATGTATAAAAAAACGAATAGAGAGAAATGTTTTTTTGTACATAAAATCATTAATTTAGAAAATGCTAACAATAATAAAACATGATTATTGGAGGATAAATGTATGATGAAAAAGAAATTGTTCTGTATCTGCACGATACTAACCATCCAATTTGCTGCTTTACTTCCGTTCAAAGCGATAGCACAGCAACCCGATTATGAAAAATACGGAAGAATTGCAATTGTCGTTGTAAAGGAAGATTTTCCCGGTGATGAGGTTAAGGAGTACAAATATTTAGGAAGAAAGAAAATTTCAGAAACTGATGTAATGGATTCTTTCGAGTTTCAAGTAACAGAAAGAGGAAAACCGGTTACTATTGTTGTTAATATTTCCCATAACCTTGCCAACAATAAACTTTTGTCATTGACTGTTGAAATGAAGCCACAGGTTCAAGACCAAGGCCGCTAAGAAACAGATATACAGAAAAATATGCTCCATGGTTTTCTCCGTTTTTTATAAAGAAAAACAGAAACAAACTTCATCATTCCCGACTTTTCCTCATACATTGTGGTAAGAAGAAAAAGGGGGAGAGAATGATGAAGGAAGAAGATCGCAAAGCCCTCGAATATGCGATTGAAGAAATAACTGAAATTGCGAAAGGATTTGGGCTTGATTTTTACCCGATGCGTTATGAGATTTGTCCGGCTGACATCATTTATACATTTGGAGCTTACGGCATGCCGACGAGATTTTCCCACTGGAGTTTCGGAAAGCAGTTTCATAAAATGAAAATTCATTACGATTTAGGGCTCTCAAAAATATATGAATTGGTCATTAATTCAAATCCATGCTACGCTTTCTTGCTTGATTCCAATTCTTTAATCCAGAACAAATTAATTATAGCCCATGTTTTGGCCCATTGTGATTTCTTTAAAAATAATACCCGCTTTCAAAATACAAAGCGTGACATGGTTGAGAGCATGGCAGCCACGGCAGAGAGGATCCGCCGGTACGAAATTGAGCATGGAAAACATGAGGTGGAAACGTTCCTTGATGCTGTCCTTGCCATTCAAGAACATATCGATCCTTCGCTAATGCGTCCAAAACTGTCATGGTCAATGGAAGATGATTTTGAGGAAGAGGAAAAAACAGCCTCAAGCCCCTACGATGATTTATGGAATTTGGACGCTAAAGATAAACAAAATAAGGAACCGAAAAAAGAGAAAAAGAATTTCCCGCCTCAGCCGGAAAAAGACTTGCTGTTATTTATTGAGTCATACAGCCGCGAGCTTTCTGACTGGCAGAGGGATATTCTTACGATGATGCGAGAAGAAATGCTTTATTTTTGGCCGCAGCTTGAAACAAAAATCATGAACGAAGGATGGGCGTCCTATTGGCACCAAAGAATTTTGCGGGAAATGGACCTGACTTCGGGTGAAGCGATTGAGTTTGCAAAGCTGAATGCAGGGGTCGTGCAGCCGTCCCGAACAGGAATAAACCCGTATTACCTTGGTCTGAAAATTTTTGAAGATATTGAAGAACGTTATAACAATCCGACCGAGGAAATGAAAGAGCTCGGAGTTCGTCCTGGTTCAGGCAGTGAGAAAATATTTGAAGTCAGGGAAATAGAGGGAGATATTTCTTTTCTTCGCAACTATTTAACAAAGGAACTTGTTATGCGCGAAGACATGTATTTATTCCAGAAACAGGGCAAGGATTACAAAATTGTCGATAAGCAGTGGGAGAATGTACGCGACCAGCTCGTGAATATGCGAATAAACGGCGGCTTTCCTTATTTGACAGTGATGGATGGCGACTATCAGAAAAACGGAGAGCTTTATATAAAGCACTGGTTTGAAGGCATCGAGCTTGATATTAAATATTTGGAAAAAGTACTACCGTATATCCAACAGCTATGGGGCAGAAGCGTCCATATTGAAACAATTGTGGAAGGGCGGAATATGCTTTTTTCCTCTGACGGCAGAGGTGTGCATCGGAAGTACTTGTGACAAGTTAAAGATCTAAGTGGAGCGAACTAAAAGTGGCTGACTCATAAGGGTCTGACTCCCTCCAACAATGACAATATATAGAATGAATTCTTAACAATCTTTGTCTATATGTTGTCATGGAGGGAACTGACCCTTTGCTTTTGAGCCAGCTTCTCTTAGAAGCAGGGGAAAGTCTTAAAAAATTAATTACCTGTAACTTCTTTCAGCTTTTCTTTCAACTTTTTTCCTATATATTCGAAATCTTTTATTGTTTCATCCATTGTTTGTTTCCATTTCGGAGCTTCCTCTTTTAGAGCCTCTTCAAGTTTTTTTGCTTGCTCTTTCATTTGTTCCGCTTTTTCCTTTATCATTTCTTCGGTTACAATTTTATCTTCTCCTCTAAGCCTTGCATTAACTGAGTGCACGTCAAATTCCGCTTGTTCAATATACGGGAGAGATTCTTCCATAATCGCCCTGAAAATGGGCACAACATTTTCAGAGCTGGAGTTCGATAAATAGTGCTCCCTGTCCGTTTTGTCATAGCCGAGCCAGACCGCTCCGACAAGATTCGGTGTATAGCCGACAAACCATTGATCTTTCGTGCCGTCGATATCATTGTACGGGAGCTGGGTTGTACCTGTTTTGCCTGCAAGCTGAACTCCCGGAATATTTGTTCCTTTTCCTGTTCCGCTTTCAACGACATTCAGCAGCATGGAAGTCATTTCGTTAGCAACTGATTTTGATGTCACCTTTGTTGTTTTTTGTTTATGTTCGGCAATGACGTTGCCGGTCGGTCCGACAATTTTTGTAATCAGGTGGCTGTCGTTCCGTTTTCCTTCGTTTGGAAAAACGGAGAAAGCCTCAGCTAATTGAAGCGGGGAGATGCCTTTATGCATGCCTCCAAGCGCAATCCCGAGATGTTTATCTTCTTTTTCAAGCGGGATGCCGAATCGCTTCAATGCATCCAACCCTTTTTCCAGTCCTATTTCATTTAACAGCCAAACCGTCGGAACGTTTAAAGATTTTTCAACTGCTTCATACATTGGAACTTCGCCTTTATATGTTTTGGAAAAGTTTCCCGGTTTGTAGCCGTCAAATGACATTGGTTCATCTTTAAGCTTGGATGTCACTTCGTAACCTTCTTCAAGCGCAGGAGTGTACACCGCAAGCGGCTTCAATGTTGAACCCGGCTGGGCCTTTAATTGTGTAGCCCGGTTAAACCCGCGAAATACGTGGTCTCCCCGGCCGCCTACAAGAGCGCGGACTCCGCCGGATGCCGGATCGAGCAAGACAGCGCCGCTCTGTACAAGGGCACCCCCTCTTCCATATGGAAAAAGAGAATCACGTTCATATACGTTTTCAAGTGAAGATTGTAAATTTTGGTCCATTTCTGTGTAAATACGGTATCCTCTTGTTAAGATTTCATCCTGTGTTAAACCGTATTTTGAGATGGCTTCGTCAAGAACGGCATCGACATAATACGGATATTTTCGATCAACAAAGCTTCCGCCGCCATCCTCCAACTCGATTTCTTCATTTTTGGCAATTTTATATTCTTTTGCGGAAATCATACCGAGTTCTTTCATTTTGCTTAAAACGACGTTCCTTCGATTTATTGCGCGTTCATAATGGTTATAAGGATCATAAGCGGACGGAGCCTGCAATAGGCCGGCCAGCATCGCAGCTTCACTAATTGTGGTTTTTTGAATGTCTTTATTAAAGTATTTCTTTGAGGCTTGGTCAATTCCCCAGGCGCCGCTGCCAAAATAAACCTGATTTAAATACATCTCTAAAATTTCATCTTTTGAATAATTTTTTTCAATTTCTACGGCTAAAAATAATTCTTCAATTTTTCGTTTGTACGTTTGTTCAGGTGAAAGCAAAGCGTTTTTCGTGAGCTGCTGGGTTATGGTGCTTCCGCCGCCTGTAATTCTGCCGGCAAACAGATTTTTGAAAAAAGCCCTGGCAATTCCTTTTATATCAAAGCCGTTGTGTTCATAAAATCGTTCATCTTCGATTGCAATGACAGCATTTTTTACATGATCGGGAAGTTCGTTTACTTTTACGCCTTCCGTCCTGTTTGTTGCTACCTTTGTGGCAACATCGCCGTCTTTATCATAAATAACAGTCGCCTGTCTCAAGCCGTCTTTTAATGATTGGACATTTGCCCGGCTGGCCATAAATGCAAAAAAGAGAATCGTAAGTAATAGAAACACTAACAAAATTAACAACAATATTTGTGTAATATGTTTATTTTTCCAAAAACGGACGACTGCTTCCCAGTATGGCTGTAATCGTTCCATATTTCCTCACGTCTTTCTTCATGACTTATTGTCTTCGATTCGATGTGATGATGCAAACATACCCATATATATGATTTTACACATATAAGCGATTAAGTGAAACTTCCATCAGTAATCCAAATATTTGAATAAACAATGAAATTTACCTAAGATAATGTATTGAAAAGGTTAAAGTCGAAAGGACAAGTTTTCAAAAAAGTTTAAAATATATGTTGACAAACGATAACGATAATCATTATCATATACAATGAAGACGTTGCCATTGAATTGGAAATTTCTTATTTTTTTAGCTTCAATTGATAATGATTCTCTTTTCCGGATTGCTTGATAAAATCCTCTGTTCAAGAGAAGAGGAAGGGACGTCATGAAAAAAAGATATTTGTTTATTACACTAGTTGTTTTATCAATGATTTCACTTTTTATAGGAGTGCAAGATCTCTCTCCATTTGATGTTTTTCAATTAAGCGAAACCCAAATACATATTTTATTCTCTAGCAGGTTTCCTCGGCTGATCAGCATTATGATTGCCGGAATGAGTATGAGTATATGCGGTTTAATCATGCAGCAGCTTACGCAAAACAAATTCGTTTCGCCGACAACTGCCGGAACGATGGATTCTGCAAGACTAGGAATTTTAGTATCGCTGATGCTGTTTTCTTCCGCAAGTCCAATCGTAAAAATGCTTGTCGCTTTTCTGTTTGCGCTGCTCGGAACTTACATATTTATGAAAATATTAGAGAAAGTAAAATACAAAGATGCCATTTTTGTACCGCTCGTCGGTTTAATGTTTGGGAATATTGTAGGCTCGATTACAACATTTTTTGCCTATAAAAATAACCTTATTCAAAACATTACCTCATGGCTCCAAGGCAATTTTTCGATGATGATTGAAGGGCGGTATGAACTTTTATATATTAGCATTCCAGCGCTTTTCATTGCTTATTTTTTTGCGAATAAATTTACGATTGCAGGAATGGGCGAGGAATTCTCGATCAATTTAGGCCTTAATCATAAACAGATAGTCAATATAGGGTTGATCATTGTAGCGCTTATTACTTCTATCGTAGTTCTTACTGTAGGAATGATTCCTTTTCTTGGGATTATCATACCGAATATCGTTTCGATGTATATGGGAGACCATCTTAAGAAAAGTATTTCTCATACAGCATTGCTCGGAGCCATTTTTGTATTGGCCTGCGACATTTTTGGCCGCGTCATTATTTATCCTTACGAAATACCGATCGGTCTTACAGTAGGTGTGATCGGAAGTGGGATATTTCTTTACTTCATCATGAGGAGAAAGGCATATGAGTAATAAAGGGAAAATTTTGGCTCTCGCAGCATTGGCGATACTATTAGCGGCATCATTTGTATTTTTAGATATAGGAAGCAATTGGGAATATGTATTTCCGAGAAGAGTCAAAAAAATACTGGCAATTGTGTTAACTGGCGGGGTCATTGCCATTTCGACAATTGTATTCCAGACAATTACGAATAACAGGATCTTAACTCCAAGTATCATTGGGTTGGATTCACTCTATATGCTGATCCAGACTTTTCTCGTCTTTCTCTTTGGTTCGATGAATCTGACCGTTAACAATAAAAATATCAATTTCATCATTTCTGTTGGTGTCATGATATTATTCGCCGGATTTTTATACAGGCTGATTTTTAAAAAAGAAGGCCAGAATATTTACTTTTTGCTGTTAGTCGGAATGATCTTCGGCATCTTTTTTGAAAGTCTCTCAACATTTATGCAGGTGTTGATTGACCCAAATGAATTTTTAGTGATACAAGATCGAATGTTTGCCAGCTTTAATCAAGTCAATACAGACATTCTTTTCATCGCCATTATACTCATGCTGGCAGCTGGGGTTTATTTTTCCAGATTTATTAAATACCTTGATGTCCTTTCTCTAGGAAAGGAACAGGCCATAAACTTGGGCGTTGATTATGATTGTGTCGTGAAAAGGCTGCTGTTTGTCATCGCCATCTTTGTCTCCATTTCGACAGCCTTGGTGGGACCCATTACGTTCCTTGGTCTATTGGTAGCCAACGTTGCCTATCAGCTTTTTCATACATATCAGCACAAATATTTAATTCCGGGTTCTGTGTTGATCAGCATCATTGCTTTAGTCGGGGGACAGCTCATTGTTGAACGAGTTTTCACCTTCTCAACGTCATTAAGCGTCATTATTAATTTTATTGGCGGCGTTTACTTTATTTATCTTCTATTAAAGGAGAATAAATCATGGTAGAAGTAAAAAATGTTTCGAAACGATACGGAAATAAACATGTGGTAGAAAGTGTTTCAATCAATATTGCCAAAGGGAAAATTACTTCTTTTATCGGTCCGAACGGAGCCGGCAAAAGTACGCTTTTGTCGATGATAAGCCGTTTGATTTCAAAAGATGAGGGTGAAATCTTTATTGACAACCTGGAAATAAGCAAATGGAAAAGCAATGATCTAGCAAAAAAGATATCGATCTTAAAGCAGTCGAACCACCTTAATCTCCGGCTGACGATTCGAGAACTCGTTTCCTTTGGGCGTTTTCCATATTCCCAAGGAAGGCTTTCGGAAGAGGATTGGAGATATGTCGATGAAGCAATTCAATATATGGGACTTGAAGAGATGCAAAATAAATATTTGGACCAGTTAAGCGGAGGGCAGAAACAAAGAGCGTTTATTGCCATGGTGATTGCCCAAAATACAGAGTATATTCTTTTGGACGAACCACTTAACAATCTTGATATGAAACACTCTGTTCAAATTATGAAAGTGTTAAGAAGATTAGTAGATGAATTAGGAAAAACGGTTGTGATCGTATTACATGATATCAATTTTGCAGCATCTTATTCAGATTATATTGTAGCTCTTAAAAATGGAAGGGTGGTGAAGGAAGGAGTTACCGACGAAATTATTAATCCAACGGTTTTGAAGGATGTTTATGACATGGATATTCAAATTGAAGAAATTAACAGGAAAAAGGTATGTATTTTTTATTAATCAATATGAGGTGAAAAAAATGAGAAGAAGATTTTCCTTGATTTTTATCATCGCTATTTTAACCATATTTGCTGCAGGATGCGGTTCCGATCAGTCAGCCGAAAAAACGAATGGATCAAATGCAGGCAATGATACGAAGCAGGAAGAATTGACCATTAAACATCAGCTTGGCGAAACAAAAGTAAAGAAAAATCCTGAAAAAGTGGTTGTTTTTGATTTTGGCGTACTGGATACATTAGATAAGCTTGGAGTAGAGGTAACGGGCGTACCTCAAGCAAATATTCCTACATATCTTTCAAAATATAAAGATTCAAAGTATGAAAATGTAGGCGGTTTAAAGGAACCCGATTTTGAAAAAATCAGCGAGATCGATCCGGATTTAATTATCATATCCGCTAGACAGCAAGATGCATATGAAGAATTAAGTAAAATTGCTCCAACTATCTTCTTAGGTATTGATACTTCTCGATATATGGAATCCTTTGAAAAGAATACTAAAACTCTTGGCGAAATCTTTGGCAAAGAAAGCGAAGTGGAAGAAGAACTGGCAAAAGTGAAGGAATCAATTGAAGCTTTACATAAAAAAGCTTCAGAAAGCGGCAAGAGTGGGTTGGTCATTTTAGCAAATGAAGGGAATATCAGTGCATACGGCCCTGGTTCAAGATTCGGTTTGATCCATGATGTATTTGGAGTTCAGGCTGTAGATGAAAATATTGAAGTATCAACACACGGCCAGAACATTTCGTTTGAGTATATCGTTGAGAAAGACCCCGATTATCTATTTGTTATTGACAGAGGAGCGGTGGTAGAAGGAAGCGGCGGCTCGTCTGCAAAAGCAACGGTTGAAAATGAATTAGTAAAAAATACGAAAGCATATAAGAATGACAATATTGTGTATTTGGATCCTAACTATTGGTATCTGTCAGGTGGAGGTTTGATTTCAGTAGCTGAGATGGTGAAGGAAATCGAAAAAGGCATTGAATAATTTCTATAAAACAAATTTTTTGAACTACCTAATTCGAGTAATGTAGAATTAGGTAGTTTATTTTTTGGCTCTATAATATTTGTTGGGGTTTAAACACACTTTCGTTTGCATAAAAAATACACGCAAACATCCAATTCCTTTATTCTTGAATTGTCCAGAAACAAGTCTAAAGAATGGAGTTGCGTGTATATGAATTTTATCATGTATATTCTTGGTTTAAAAGAGGTTGTCCTGACCAAAGTGGAACAAGTTGGGGAAGTTGTACAGTTTCATGTGGAGATGGAACGAAAGATGCATCGTTGCCCCCGTTGTAACAGAAGGACAAGCCGTGTTCATGATTACCGGATCCAGAAAATCCAGCATTTGAAATGGTTTGAGCGAAAGACCCAGATTTTTTATAGACGTCGGAGATATGTATGCAGCTGCGGGAAACGTTTCTCTGAGAAAAACTCCATAGTCGAGCGCTACCAACGCACTTCCATTGAGTGGAACCAGGCCGTATCCATCCGGGCCATCAAAGGAAAGACCTTCAAGGAAACCGCTGAGAACTATGGCACTTCTGCGTCGACGGTAGTCCGCCGGTTTGACCGCTTGGCGAGCAGTGAAATCCGTGCGGTTGAGGAATTGCCGAAAATCATTGCCATTGACGAATACAAAGGCGATACGAAGGAAGGCAAATACCAATTAATCATAGCCGACGGGGTGACAAAAAAGCCATTGGATATCCTCCCCAATCGGTATAAAAAAACCATTAAGCAATACCTTCAAAAGCACGGAAGCCAGGTCCAAGTGGTCATTATGGATATGAACCAATCGTTTAAGGCGGCTGTCCAGGCAGCACTGGGGCGTCCGGTTATTATCGCAGATCGATTTCACTTCTGCCGGTATATCTACTGGGCGCTTGATGCGGTGAGAAGGCGAGTCCAACAGGATTTTCACGATTATGACCGTAAAAAGTGCAAGCGAATGAAACATGTCTTCCACAAGGCCAGTGACCGCCTTACGGAAGAGGAACGCTGGTATTTAGAGCGTTATCAGGATATGTCCGAGGAGCTCAGGAAGGCATACGAACTCAAAAAGGACTATCGAGAATGGTTTACACGTGCCAAAGAGATTGGCAGGGATCAAATTGCCGTGGTGAAAGAGGAGTTAAAAGCGTTTTACCGATTGGTTGAAGCTTCGGAAATCCCAGAGATGGAGAAGGCCATAAAGACCTTTCAAAACTGGCAGACAGAAATCCTTAACAGTTTTGTTTATGACTGTTCCAACGGATTTTTGGAAGGGATCAATAATTTGACCAAAGTACAAAAACGGAATGCCTTTGGCTTCAGAAGTTTTGAACGCTTCAGGGCTAAAATTTTATTATCACATCAGTATAAAGGAATTGGGGTTCACATTGGATAAGGGTGAGGACACAAAGTCATCACCCCAACATTTGACGGAGAACCTATTTTTTTAAGAACATTGATTACGATTTTCGTCGTTTTTTTGTAACATAATTGTCAAACTGTCAAAGGTGTTATGACAGTTTTTTTGTTATAGTGTTAAGTAAGATTCTCTTTTAATAGAGAATGGAAATAAAAATTGTTTTCGTCGCCCGGAAAGTGGCCTGTTTATTTTTGTGGAGTTTTCAAGTTTTCCATATTATTAATCGTGCTTATTCATGTGAAATTATGAACATTTTATGAACTAACTCTGGCGAAATTCTTAAAGGAGGAACAACGATGGATCCAGTAATGTTGGCAAGGATACAATTTGCTACGACTACAATCTTCCACTTCTTTTTCGTGCCGCTTACCATTGGGCTGGCATTTATGATCGCGATAATGGAAACATTATACGTTGTGAAGAAAAAAGAGATTTACAAAAATATGGCGAAATTTTGGGGACATTTGTTCCTGATTAACTTTGCTGTAGGGGTTGTAACTGGAATTATTCAGGAATTCCAATTTGGGATGAACTGGTCCGATTATTCTAGATTTATGGGTGATGTATTCGGAGCGCCACTGGCCATTGAAGCGTTGCTTGCCTTTTTTATGGAGTCTACTTTTATTGGCCTTTGGATTTTTGGCTGGGATCGTTTCCCAAAAAAAGTACACTTGGCAAGTATTTGGCTTGTATCAATTGGGTCTATGATATCCGGATTTTGGATTTTAACGGCACACTCCTTTATGCAAGTGCCTGTCGGTTATGAAATAAGAAATGGCAGGGCGGAAATGGTTGATTTTCTTGCACTTATCACCAATGGAAAATTATGGGTGGAATTTCCGCATGTCATCACAGGTGCATTGTGTACCGGAGCGTTCTTCGTTGCCGGTGTTAGTGCCTATAACCTTTTGAAAAAGAAACATGTTGAATTCTACAGAAAATCCATGAATCTCGCATTAATCATTGGTTTAATCGGAAGTCTTGGAACTGCCTTCAGCGGACATGCCCAAGCACAATATCTTGTGAAAACACAGCCTATGAAGATGGCAGCTGCAGAGGGTATTTGGGAAGATACACCTGATCCTGCTCCATGGTCAGTATTTGCCTGGATTGATACAGAGAAACAAGAAAATAAGTATGAACTAAATATTCCTTATGCATTAAGCTTTTTATCTTATTCTAAATTTGAAGGCAGTCTAAAAGGAATGAAAACTCTTCAAGCCGAATATGAGGAAAAATACGATTCAATCGTGGGCGAAGGGACAAATTATATCCCGCCGGTCAAGACAACGTATTGGAGCTTCCGGTTAATGATTGGCTTTGGTACAGCGATGATCTTATTATCAATGATTGGTTTGTATCTATGGAAAAAGGGGCGCCTTGAGCAAAGCAGTTTGTTCTTGAAATTGCTTCTTCCGGCTATCTCATTTCCGTTTTTGGGAAACACTTTCGGATGGATCATGACCGAAGTGGGCCGTCAGCCATGGACGGTATTTGGATTGTTGACGACTAAAGATTCTGTATCACCAAATGTTTCTCCAGAGACCATTTTAACTTCAATTATTATGTACACGCTGATTTTCACGATTCTTGCGAGTGTGATGGTTTATTTGATGGTTCGTGAAATAAAGCATGGACCGGAAGAGCATAAAGATGAAAATTCAACTGTATCAACAGATCCGTTCAATAAGGCAGGTGTTTAAGATGGAATTGAGTGAACTTTGGTTTGTCTTAATCTCCGTACTCTTTATCGGCTTCTTCTTTCTTGAAGGTTTTGATTTTGGCGTAGGAATGTCGACTCGATTTCTTGCCCGCGACCAAAAAGAGAGGACCGTCATGGTGAATACAATCGGTCCTTTCTGGGACGCGAACGAAGTATGGCTAATCGCTGCAGCGGGGTCCATTTTTGCAGCCTTTCCGAACTGGTATGCAACGATGTTCAGCGGCTATTACTTGCTGATGCTGGCAATCTTGCTGAGCCTGATTGTACGCGGTGTTTCCTTTGAATTCCGCCGCAAGGTTGATGATGAGCGCTGGACGAATGTGTGGGACTGGATGGTCTTTATCGGAAGCCTGCTGCCGCCGTTCCTTTTTGGTGTTCTGTTTACAAGCATGCTGAAGGGTATGCCGATTAATGAAGATATGAATATGTCCGCACAGTTCTCGGATGTGATTAATATTTATTCAATTTGGGGCGGTTTAACGATTACATTACTGTGCTTATTGCATGGTTTGACTTTTCTGTCTTTAAAAACAGAAGGAGAGATAAGAGAACGTTCAGCTGCATTGGCGAAAAAAGTACTGTTAGCCGTATTTGGAGCACTTGTCATCTTTGTGGGGCTCTCTTGGTTTATGACAGATATTTTTGAGGTACGCCGTATTCCGGAGATCATCATTGTCGCATTGATAGTGCTGGCTTATGGATTCGCATACTATTTTATTTCCAAAAAACGCGAAGGATGGGCATTCACTATGACTGGGCTGGGCATCGTGTTAACGGTATCCTCGATTTTCGTTGGACTGTTCCCGAGAGTGATGGTCAGCTCCCTGAATAAAGCCTTTGATTTAACAGTTTATAATGCATCCAGCGGGGCATACTCCTTAAAAGTAATGACAATAGCGGCCTTAACGATTTTACCGTTTGTATTAGGGTATTCGATTTGGAGCTACTACGTTTTCCGTAAACGGGTATCTGACAAGGAGCATTTAACGTACTGATGGATAAAACGTTCTTCTCTTACAAAGGGATAAAGCCGGTCCTTGCCGGGCTGGCAATATTAACAGCTGTTCAAGGTACTATCATTATTATTCAGGCTTATTATCTGGCAGACGCAATCTCCTCCCTTTTCGGGGGAGATTTGTTTGCTAATGTCATTAAAAAGTTGTCCATTTTCTTTTTGGCGTTAGTTGTCCGCCAACTGCTTGCCGTTTGGAAAAGAAATATAGCCTACCATTTTGCTGCTAAAACGAGTGAAGAGTTTCGGGAATCATTATTGCAAAAGTTGTTTCAACTAGGGCCCCGTTTTGTAAAAGAAGAAGGTTCCGGACAGACAGTCACCTTGGTGTTGGAAGGGATGATGAAATTCCGCCGCTATTTGGAGCTTATTCTTCCGAAAATGATAAATTCGGCAATTATACCCGCCATGATCTGCATTTTTGTCTTTTTTATGAATATCCGTTCCGGTGTCATTTTAGCCTTAGCCGTTCCGATCCTTATTGCCTTTATGATTTTGCTTGGATTGGCGGCAAAAGTAAAAGCCGATCGCCAATATGAATCTTATCAAATGCTGTCCAATCATTTTGTCGACTCTTTAAGAGGGTTGGAGACGCTCAAATATTTGGGATTAAGCAGGCAGCACATCGACAAAATTATTTTCGTAAGTGAAAGATATCGAAAGGCCACAATGGGAACTTTGCGGATCGCCTTTTTATCTTCGTTTGCATTGGATTTTTTTACAATGCTTTCAATCGCGACCGTTGCCGTTTTTCTTGGATTGGATTTAATAAACGGGAAGATGGAGCTGCTCCCGGCGTTGACGATTTTGATCCTTTCACCGGAATACTTCCTGCCAATCAGGGAAGTAGGGACCGATTACCATGCGACGCTTGACGGCAAAGAAGCGGGCAAGAAGGTTCAGGAAATCCTCGATAAAGAAACGCTCGAGCAAAAACAGGAGGCGATCCCTTATTGGAAATCAGAAAGCACACTTTCTGTTGAAGGATTGAGTGTACGATTTGCAGACAGCGATCGTCCGTCTTTGCAAAATATCCAATTTTCGGTTTCAGGACTGAAAAAAATCGGGATTATCGGAGCGAGCGGTGCAGGAAAATCGACAATGATTGATATATTAAGCGGATTTTTAACACCTTCGTCAGGTGAATTTCAAATAAACGGCAAGAAGTTGACAACTTTGTCTCAATCAGATTGGCAAAGTCAAATAACGTATATTCCTCAACACCCTTACATCTATCACGATACGGTTTTAAACAATATTCGTTTTTATAATCCGGAGGCAACAGAGAAAGATGTAGAGGAAGCCGCAGAAAGAGCGGGGCTCGCTGAAGTGATTCAATCGCTGCCGCATGGATTCAAGACAATCATAGGGGAAGGCGGACGGAGCTTAAGCGGAGGACAAGAACAGAGAATTGCCCTCGCACGTGCATTTTTGGGCAACCGTCCTATTATCATGCTTGATGAGCCGACTGCCCATCTTGATATTGAAACGGAATACGAATTGAAAGAAACGATGTTGCAGCTGTTTAATGGGAAGCTTGTATTTTTTGCCACGCATCGCTTGCATTGGATGCTTGATATGGATGAAATCATTGTTCTTGATCAAGGAAAAATAGTGGAAATCGGAACACACGAACAGTTAATGAAGCAGAATTCTACTTATTATCAGCTTGTGAAAACTCAAATGGAGGGCATTTAATGGAGAAAGAGAAATGGATTACTCCATATTTGCGTCAATATCGCGGCTTGTTTGCGTTGGCTATTCTTCTTGGATCGCTTACCATTCTTTTTGGCGGAGCCTTAATGTTTACTTCGGGTTATTTAATTTCGAAATCGGCAACACAACCGGAAAATATTTTAATGGTTTATGTGCCGATTGTGGGTGTCCGTGCATTCGGATTTGGCCGAGCTGCGCTCAGCTATGTGGAGAGGCTGACAGGACACCAATTTATTTTAAAAATTCTTTCCGAAATGCGCGTCCGCTTATATAAAATCATTGAGCCGCAAGCCTTGTTTCTTCGTTCCCGCATGCGTTCGGGCGACATTTTGGGTGTACTCGCCGATGATATTGAACATTTGCAGGATTTTTACTTAAAAACGCTTTTTCCCTCAATTGTTTCTTTAGTCATTTACACAGTGATTATTATTTGTACAGGACTTTTCTCAATTCCATTCGCCATTCTCCTTGCTGTATTAATCGGGCTGTTGATTTTTGTCGGACCAATTGTTTCGTTTATTTATACGAGAACAAAAAACGAACAATTGAAAAGAGGAAGACACAAACAATATCAACAGTTTACCGATACGATTTTTGGCATAAGCGACTGGATATTCAGCGGGAAATACGCGACTTTTATTCAGCGATACGAAGAACAAGAACAAAAACTGCTCGCACTCGAAACGAAGAAGCATTCCTTTGTGAACTGGCGGGACGTTTTGAATCAGATGGTGCTTGGTTCCGTTGTTGTCTTGGCCATCTATTGGGCAAATGGGCAAACGCTAAGTGGAGAATTCCCGCCTACGCTCATTGCTGCTTGCGGTCTTGCAGCACTGTCCTTGGTAGAATCTTTTTTGCCGATTGCAGGGGCAGTCAGCGAAACAACAACCTATCAAGATTCATTAAAGCGTCTTGAAGCCATTCAAGCAGAAGCCCCGCCATGGATCGAATCAGAGAATTTTAACGATGCACCGGACACATCTGAAGCAGCGATTGAAATAAACCATGTATCATTCGGGTATCAATCTGAAACACCATTGCTTGAAGATGTAAGTTTAGAAATTGGACAGGGTGAGAAAATCGCCATTATCGGGCGCAGCGGAGCAGGAAAATCAACGCTGCTGAAATTGATCCAGGGAGCCCTTGCACCGACTAGCGGTGAAGTGCGGATTAATGGGATGAATGCACATGAGTTGGGATTGGCTGTTCCAAAATTCATGGCAGTTCTCAACCAAAAGCCTTATTTATTCAATACGTCCGTTATGAATAACATTCGCCTTGGGAACCCGGAAGCAACGGATGAAGAAGTATTCGAAGCGGCTAAGATGGTTCAATTGCATGAAATGATTATGTATTTGCCTAAAGGGTATGAGACGAACATGCATGAAACAGGACAGCGCTTTTCCGGCGGCGAACGGCAAAGAATCGCACTGGCCCGGATATTATTGCAAAATACTCCGATCGTCATCATGGATGAACCGACTGTTGGGCTCGATCCAATCACAGAATTGAACCTATTGGCTGACATTTTCGATACACTGAAAGGAAAAACGATCATCTGGGTAACGCACCATTTGATAGGCGTAGAGAAAATGGATCGCATTCTGTTCCTTGAACAAGGAAAAATCACCATGGATGGCAGCCATCAGCAACTTTTAAAAAGTGAAGAAAAATACCGCCGTTTATATGCACTGGATCGTCCGTTTTAGATGAATGGGTAGTAGAAATAGGATTTGCTGCTAATGTGTTCCTGAATGAAAAAATACCGCCGGTGCTAGTAACACAAAGTGGTCATCCAATGACCTTTCCCTCAAAAGGGGATCAGTAGTCCAGAAGAATAATCCATTTAATGCCGGTAAGCACAAGGATGGATTATTTTTTTGGCTTTTAATCTCTTTAAAGATAGGTTTACTTTGGTTCAGCAGGTTTATACTCTTGTTCAAGATACGATTACTTTCGTTCGGAAGGTGTTTACTCCCGTTCAACCTACGTTTACTCCCGTTAGGACAAGAAAATGGTTAATAACTGTTGACCATAAATCAAAGATAGATGATGATTTTATTATGCATCAGTAAATATAAAATAATAGCAACCATTAAAAACGGAGGTATCTTATGTTGCTTGGCGGTATTGAAGCGGGAGGCACTAAATTTGTTTGCGCTGTTGGAAATGAGGATGGAAATATTTTGAAAAGAATCGAAATCCCGACAACTGTTCCAGAAGAAACTATTGGGAAGGTGATCGGTTTCTTTAAAGAATTTGAATTGAATGCAATTGGAATTGGCTCTTTTGGACCGATTGATGTTAACCCGGAAAGTCCGACATACGGCTATATAACAACGACTCCAAAAAAAGCTTGGAGTAACTATCCCTTCGTTCAGGCAATTAAAGAAAAATTTAACATTCCCATCGGATTTCATACAGACGTTAATGCTGCCGCTTTAGCGGAGGCTGCATTAGGAGCTGCTAGAGGACTTAACAGTTGTTTATATATTACTGTTGGAACCGGTATTGGTGCAGGCGCCATCATCCAAGGGAAACTTCTTCAGGGACTTTCACACCCTGAAATGGGGCATATTCTTGTAAGGCGCCATCCAAATGACAATTACAAAGGAAATTGCCCGTATCATCAAGATTGCCTAGAGGGGCTGGCAGCTGGTCCGGCGATCGAAGAACGCTGGGATAAAAAAGGTGAAGAGCTGAAAGATAGGCAAGAAGTTTGGGATATGGAAGGCTTTTATCTTGCCCAGGCAATCATGCAGTATATTCTTACTCTTTCGCCAAAGAAGATCATTATTGGCGGAGGGGTTATGAAGCAAGAACAAATTTTTACTTATATTTACAAATATATACAACAATTGTTAAACAATTATATTGCGTTGCCTGAGCTTTCTACAAGTATTGAGGATTATATCGTACCCCCGGGTTTAAAAGAGAATGCCGGTATAGTCGGTGCACTTCTATTGGCAAAACAGGCATACCAGGAAAAGAAACAAGCGTATCAAAATCTCGTTTGAGGTTACTTTGATAGATGAGTCATGGAGACTGCTCCTATGGCTCGTTTATTTTTTATCTCTCTTATTTGACACAAGGAACTAAAACAAAACACTTTGTGCTGCATAGTCTTTGAAATGCGCATTATCAGTATTTTTGTTATAATGGCATGAGTTGGGATTCTTCTAAAGTCAGACCAACTGTAACGAAAGTAAACCCATTCGAAATCGAATGAGATGAAATATATTCTTATGTTCATTCAGATAGAATCAACTTTCAGCCAAAGAGAGGAGATATTATGAGCCAAACAATGATTTTTTTTGATATTGACGGAACTTTGCTTGATCATGATAAACAGCTTCCTGATTCTACGAAGCAAGCTATTCACGCTTTAAAAGAAAAAGGGTATGAAGTCGGCATTGCGACAGGGCGGGCGCCGTTTATGTTTAGAGATTTGGCAAAAGAGCTCGATATTGACACATATGTTTCTTTTAATGGACAGTATGTAGTTGTTAAAAATAAAGTTGTATATAAAAATCCGCTTCATTTAGAATCTTTACGGAAACTGGCGGAGTATTCCTCGAAAAAACAGCATCCGCTCGTATATTTATCCCATGAAGAAATGAAATCAAACATCGAGTATCATCCACACATACAAGAGAGTATCGAAACATTGAAATTTAGCCACCCGCCCTATGATCCGGAATACTTTGAAGACCGTGAAATCTATCAATCTCTGTTATTTTGTACTGAGGGAGAAGAAAAGGACTATATGGAAAAGTTTGAACAGTTTGACTTTATCCGCTGGCACCCGGTATCAACAGATGTTTTACCGGCAGGCGGCTCGAAAGCAAGAGGCATAAAAGCTGTCATCAGCCATTTAGGAGTTTCAGAAGACCGGGTTTATGCTTTTGGGGACGGTTTAAATGATATTGAAATGCTTCGGTTTGTAAAAAACAGCGTCGCAATGGGGAATGCACACGAATCTGTAAAAAAAGTCGCCAGACATATAACAAAAGATGTTACGGAAGACGGGATTGCTTACGGTCTTGAATTATTGGGATTATTATAATAATTGATAAAATAAATTTCAGGGGCTAACTCTGAAGCAAAGGTTCGGAGTTAGCCCCTGTTTTTCAATGACAGCTTAACTACGATAAACATAAGGATCTTTCGGTTGTTCAATTTGGTGCCATTCCTTAACTTTCAGAACAGGAATGGTAGATTTAAAAGGCTGATAGTAAACGGAAGAAGAGGAACGCCTTTTAATAAAAGCCTGCGGGTTATCGGAACGATTCCGCATTCACAGGATGGAAAAATACTCCAGCTGTCGATGCAAACAGAACAGCAAGGTAGCGGTTTTTCGGTATAATTCTTGCGACCATTCCTTCTGTTATAAACATCTGGATGAGACCGGAAATAAATACGCCAATAAGTACAAATGGAATAGCTTCTATTAAAATACTAATAAAAATGGAATTGAGCTGTAAAAATGATTGTGAAGTCACATTATGCCTCCAATCGATGTAAATAAAAAAAGATACAATATCTATTATAATAGCAACTCCACGATTTCGAATCAGTTGGAAATAACTTTCTAAAGAAAGTGAATTCAGTTTGCTTCTTTATGTACCTCTAAAAAAAAACCACAAAATCAATCCCCGAAACAAATAAATCTGCAATTTTTTCAAACAACAGATTTTTCTTTTATTTTTCTATGACTATTAATACGAATAAAACAAATTCGATTGCGGATATTGTGGAAAATGCGTCAAAAGCGATTGTCGGAATCGTAAATCTTCAAAACAGGAATGACTACTTTAACACCAAAAGAATTTGATCTCTTATATCACTTTGTCCAGCATCCTAAACAAGTACGGTGAAAATATCCTTCGGGATTTGGAACGAAGCAGAATTGGAGCTGAGCATGTTTTAGATGAGTACGGGCGCGTTTTAGCTGGAAGGAACATTCAATTCAGTTTATTTGATCAAGATTTGAAAACTTCAATAGGAGGGCACCGCGCTGAAATCACATTATCTGATGAAGAATGGGAAAAAATTTTAAATGGCAATCCGATTGTCGTGAAAAACGACATTAAGCGGTTCGATAAGGCAGTGACATTTGTCTTGCTGCCATATTTTCAAAATGGCACTTTTTTAGGCGGCATTTTGCTTACTTCTCCTATCAGCGGTTCAAGAGAAATGATCTCGCAAATCAACCAATATTTATTTTATACCGTATTAATTGCCCTTATCGTATCTTTATTTCTTAGCTGGATCTTGTCAAAAATCCATGTGAATCGTATTAAACGGATTCAGGAGGCTACATCATTAGTTTCAGCCGGAGATTATTCGGTTCATATCCCATCATCCAATTTTGATGAAATCGGTGAATTGGCAGAGGACTTCAATCATATGGTGCAAAAATTACATTCTTCGAAGGAAGAGATTGAAAGTCTCGAAAACAGAAGACGTCAGTTCATGGCGGATGTTTCTCATGAACTTAGGACTCCTTTAACAACAATCAGCGGTGTGATCGAAGGGCTTCGAAATGACATGATTCCGGAAGAGGAAAAAGAAAGAGGTTTGCAATTAGTCAGCCAGGAAACAAAAAGATTAATCAGGCTCGTAAATGAAAACCTCGACTATGAAAAAATCAGATCGAATCAAGTTAAGCTTTTGAAAGAGGATATTCAGCTGATCGAAGTATTAGAAATTATTAAAGATCAATTAGATATTCTTGCTGAAGAAAAGAACAACAGCATCATTGTAGAAGTGGATGAGGAACTATATGTAAATGCAGATTATGATCGCCTCATGCAAATATTGATCAATGTTACGAAAAACAGCATCCAATTCACAGAAAATGGAACGATCTGGTTAAGAGGAAAGTCCCGCTCTAAAGAAACGATTATTGAAATAGAAGATACCGGGATCGGGATCGATCCGGCTGAAATCGAAAACATTTGGCGGCGCTTCTATAAAGCCGATCTTTCAAGGACGACCAATCCTTATGGTGAATTTGGACTTGGGCTTTCGATTGTGAAACAATTAGTCCAGCTCCATAATGGTGAAATTGAAGTAGCCAGTGAAAAAGGAAAGGGAACAAAATTTGTCATCCGCTTTCCGTTCACTAGTAAAGACATAGAATGAAAAAAAGCTGTAAAATAGCAGCTTTTTTCATGTTTTTTATAATAAGCATAAATTTCATTCACACTTGACAGCTATGGTATCATATTATTGTCGCCAAAAAAAATGAAGTTTATCGAAACATATTACACTAGAAAAAACAGGAAGGTGACAAATATGAAACATTTAATGGTGAAAGGCCAAAATATTTTCAATAAAAATGCCGGCTTTTTCTTATTGGCTGCCATCCTGTTATGGATAAAAACGTATTTAGTGCAGCAATTTGAGTTTAACTTAGGTATCGATAATTCTATGCAGCAGTTTTTGCTTTTTATAAATCCGATCGGATCGATCCTTTTCTTTCTCGGATTTGCACTTTTTGCAAAAGGGAAATCACGCTATTATTGGATCATTGGGATTGATTTTATTTTAACTTTTCTATTATTTGCGAATGTAGTCTATTATCGTTTTTTCAACGATTTTATTACACTTCCTACATTAACGCAGTCTAAAAACTTTGGAGATGTCAGCGGGAATATTGTTGCTTTGTTAAAACCATATGATCCTTTATTTTTCATTGACATCTTTATTTTAATGGTATTAATGGCTGTTTGGAAGTTAAAAACTGAGCAATCTAAGGTTTCACGCCGTAAAGTGAGTTTCGTATTTCTATCAGCGATAGCCATTTTATGTGCAAATATTGCTTTGGCTGAAATCGACCGTCCTCAATTATTAACAAGGACGTTTGACAGAAATTATATTGTTAAATATTTAGGCATGTACAACTTTACGATTTATGATGCGATCCAAAGCACGAAATCTTCCGCTCAGCGGGTTTTAGCCGACAGTAATGATATTACAGAAGTTGTTAATTATACGAAATCAAATTATGCTGAACCTAACCCGAAATATTTTGGTAAAGCCAAAGGAATGAACGTAATTTACGTCCATTTGGAATCTCTGCAAAATTTTGTTATTAACTATAAGTTAAATGGTGAAGAAGTTACTCCATTCTTAAATTCGTTAACAAGAGATTCCAATACGCTATACTTTGATAACTTTTTCCATCAAACGGCGCAAGGAAAAACGGCTGATGCGGAATTTTTATTGGAAAATTCATTGTTCGGTCTATCACAAGGATCAGCTTTTTCAACAAAAGGTTTAAATACGTATCAGGCAGCACCGGCGATTTTAGGACAACATGGATATACATCTGCGGTATTTCATGGCAACAACAAATCATTTTGGAACCGCGATGAAATTTATAAATCATTTGGTTATGATAAATTCTTTGATTCAAGCTACTACAATATGAATCCAGAGGACGTCCTTAATTATGGATTAAAGGATAAACCGTTTTTCGCGGAATCAATGCCATTGCTGAAGTCGTTGCCGCAGCCGTTTTATACAAAATTTATTACATTGTCCAACCATTTCCCTTATCCGATTGATGAAGAAGATGCAACGATTGAGGGACATACGACCGGAGATTCTTCCGTAGACAATTATTTCCGAACAGCCCGTTATTTAGATGAAGCTGTGAAAGAATTCTTTCATTATCTGAAGGAATCGGGCTTGTACGACAATTCTGTTATTATTATGTACGGTGACCATTACGGTATTTCAGAAAATCACAATAAAGCAATGGAGCAAGTTCTCGGTAAAGAAATGAATGAGTTTGAGAATGCTCAATTACAGCGGGTGCCATTATTTATCCGTGTTCCGGGGATAGAAGGCGGCATTATGCACCAATATGGCGGACAAGTCGACCTGCTCCCAACACTGCTTCATTTGCTTGGAATCGATACAAAGAACTACGTGCAATTAGGTACAGACTTATTATCTGAACAGCATGACCAGCTTGTTCCTTTCCGAAATGGAAATTTTGTGAGCCCAAATGTAAGTGCTGTGAATGGCAAATATTATGATAGATCCGGAAGTATAATCGAAAAAAATGAGGAGATTGCAAGATTAGAGGAAGAAGCGAAACTAAAATTAGATCTTTCAGATCGGGTAGTAAATGGCGACTTATTACGGTTCTATACACCTGAAGGCTTTAAACCGGTGGACCGCTCTCAATATGATTACAATCATAAAGAAAATATAAATGAAGATGCTTCAAAAACTAATTAGCTGTTGAGAAACTCAACAGCTTTTTTTATAAAGCGGCGTAAAACCGCTAACAATGAAATATTGGTTTTTGTCTTTTATATGCATTAAAAAACCCGGTGCGCCACACCGGGTTATGATACAACTTCTGATTTTGTTAAAGGTATTGATTGAAGCTGCTGTTCTTCAGTGCTATGATTTTTAGTCACTTCAATATATTTGATATGGTGGTCTTCCATTTCGAGAATTTTAAAATGATAAGAATCCAAACTAATGATGTCGCCTTCTTTTGCTTCATAATTCTCTGTCAGAACCCAGCCGCCGATTGTATCAACGTCTTCATCTTCAATGTCAATACCTAATAGTTCATTGACCTCACTGACGAGCACTTTTGAATCAATAATGTAATGTCCGTCTTTAATTTTGCGCACCATCGGAACTTCGTCCATGTCAAATTCATCGCGAATTTCACCAACAATTTCTTCGAGAATGTCTTCAACAGTCACAAGTCCGGATGTTCCGCCGTATTCATCCATTAAGATCGCCATGTGAATACGTTCTTTTTGCATCTTAACAAGCAGGTCGTGAATCGGAATTGTATCAATCACGCGAATAATCGGCCGGATATACGATTCAAGCGTTTTCGTCGCGATTACTTGATTTTCGATAAGATCAGTCAACAGTTCTTTCATATTTACAAGCCCGATAATATGGTCTTTATCTCCGTCAATAATAGGGTATCGGGTGAATTTTTCATTCTTGACAATCTGCAGGAACGTTTCTAGTGTATCATCTTTTGAAAGAGATACAATTTCTGTTCTTGGGACCATGATTTCTTTTGCAATCCGGTTGTCAAATTCAAAAATTTTGTTTACATACTTAAACTCTGATTGGTTAATTTCGCCACTTTTATAGCTTTCGGACAAAATAATTCGAAGTTCTTCCTCTGAGTGAGCCAGCTCATGTTCGGAAGCAGGCTTTAATCCGAACATGCTCGTGATAAAACGCGCAGAACCGTTCAATGCCCAAATAAACGGATAAAGCAATTTATAGAACAAGATAAGCGGCCGGGCTGCAATTAAGCTTACAGTTTCTGCCTTTTGAATCGCTACTGTTTTCGGTGCCAACTCACCAACCACAACGTGCAAGAAGGTAATGAAGGCGAAGGCTATTCCGAATGTCAGTATATGCGACAAAGAATTTGGCAGATGTAATTCAAGGAACAGCGGGTGCAGAATTTCTTTGATCGTAGGTTCCCCGAGCCATCCAAGTCCTAGTGCAGTAATCGTGATTCCGAGCTGGCAGGCGGATAAATATTCATCAAGCCTTGAGATCACTTGTTTAACAGCAACAGCGTTTTTATTTCCTTCTTCAATCAATTGATCGATTCTTGAACTTCGCACTCTTATAATGGCAAACTCCGACGCGACAAAAAATGCCGTCAAAGCAATTAAAATGGCTATTAAAACCAAGTTAAATATGTCCAAATAAATTCCCTTAGCTCGTAATAAAACGAGTAAGGAGTCACCTCCTGATTTTTTGAAAAATTAACTCGTCAGAACCAAAAGCGACTGCATCAAGGCGGAACCTTCCCGGGAAAGTTGATTTGCCAAGTCTTCTTTTTGCGGCCCTTCAAGCTTTTCAATGAGCGGCAAAATAACAGCTAATTCTTTGTGCAGCTGTTTCATTTGGTTGGTTACGTTACTTACATGCTTTTCAACTTCTGACTCCCGAATTTGTTTCGATTTTTTGATTTCAAGTTTTCTTTTAATCTCTTCAAGAGGAAAATGCATTGTTTTGCACTCTTCAATAAATTTAAGATCGTGCAAAGCTTCTTCTGAATAGATCCGATAGTTTGATTTAGAGCGGTCAGCTTTAAGCAGGCCTAAGCTTGTATAATAATCTATTGTTCTTTTGGAAACTCCTGATAAACTAGCTAACTCGCCGATACGATAGACTGCCCCATCATATCACCTCTGATAATATAAATTACAATTATTATAGAGTTTTTAAACCGTACAGTCAAACGTTACAGTTTCGATAGAATGCCGTTATCCTATATATGACTATATATGAGAAAAAATAAAATTAATTATTAAAAAATTCAAATAATTATTTGTTTGTAAAAAGGCAGCAAAATGTTTGCCGCCTAATTTTTATTCCTTTTCCTGTTTCTTACTTACTTCTATATATAAAATGTGATGTCCTTCAATTTCTTTAATTTTGAACAAATGATTTTCTCTTTCGAGTGTATCTCCTTCTTGAACATCAAATTTTTGTGTCAAGAACCAGCCGCCGATCGTATCAACTTCTTCTTCTTCTTCCAATGAAGTTCCAAGGAGATCATTCACTTCCGAAATCAAGAGCTTAGCATCGAGTATGTATCCGTTTTCGGTTTTACGAATAAGCGGAACCTCATCTGTGTCAAATTCATCCCTTATCTCACCCACAATTTCTTCAATGATGTCTTCAACCGTAACCAATCCTGCCGTTCCCCCATATTCGTCAAAAAGGATGGCCATAGGCGATCTTTCTCGCTGCATTTTGACAAGTAGTTCATGGATCGGGATCGTTTCAATAACCCGTATTACAGGTTTTATATAGGGAAGCAAAGGACATTCGCCTTCAAATTTCTTTTGTATACAGTCAGTTAAAATTTCTTTAATGTTAATGATTCCAATAATATTATCTTTGTCGCCGCCGGTTGTCACCGGATAGCGGGTGAATTTTTCCTCTTTCACAACTTTTAATATTTCCTCTAAAGTTGCATCTTCCGGAAAGCTGATGATTTCCGTTCTTGGCACCATAATTTCTTTTGCAACACGATTATCGAATTCAAAGATTTTGTTGACATATTTATATTCGGATTGGTTAATTTCACCGCTTTTAAGGCTCTCTGAAAGAATAATTCGCAGTTCTTCTTCAGAAAGGGCAATTTCATTTTCTGAAGGAGCTTTCAGACCAAATAAGCCGGTGACAATTCTTGCTGAGCTATTCAATGCCCATATAAAGGGATACATCACTTTATAGAACAAGATCAGGGGAGTTGCGAACGAAAGGGTAATGTTCTCTGCCTTATGGATGGCAAACGTTTTAGGCGCCAATTCTCCGATTACAACATGAAGAAAAGTAATGACAGAAAAAGTAATGACAAAAGAAAGTATTTGGCTAATTGATTCCTGTATCCCCAATCTTTCAAATAATGGGTGGAGAATACTTTCCACAGTCGGTTCTCCGAGCCAACCGAGGCCAAGTGAAGTAATCGTAATTCCAAGCTGGCAAGCTGATAAGTAGCCATCCAGATTTGAAATGACCTTTTTCGCTGCTTCTGCTTTTTTATTGCCCTCAAGAATAAGCTGGTCGATTCTTGACGTCCGCACTTTTACAATCGCAAATTCCGAAGCAACAAAAAAAGCAGTCAATGCAATCAGAAATACAACTAAAAATAAATTGATTCCGATCATTCTGAGCCTCACATTATCGTAAGGTATTCACCTCCCCCTTTTTGCAAATTTTGATATTTGTACCTTTCCCATATTTATGCCATTCTAATCGCCAATACTGACAAGTAAAAAAAGCTGCCTTTTTGACAGCTTTTCATGATTTCTTCCATTCTTTTGCTAAAAGACCGTAAATGATCAAGTCATGGAAGTGGTCGTATAGATATTCACCGTCACGGACGATTCCCTCTTGGACAAAGCCAAGACGTTCAGGGATGGCACGGCTTTTAAAGTTTTTTGTGCCGCAGCGAATTTCAATCCGGTTTAAGTTTAGATCAAAGAATGCATAGTTAATCAGTGCTTGAACCGATCTTGTCATAATTCCATGTCCTTCCGCTTCTTTGGCAAGCCAGTAGCCAATGCTCGTTTGTTTATTGTTCCAGTCAATATGGTGGAACCCAATTGATCCGACTAATATTCCTTTATAACGAATGCCTAAATGAAAACCATTGTTGTCTGCAAATTGTTTCAACCATAACGAAATAATCGTATGGTACTGAGAAGATGAATAAATGCCGTCAACCCATGGCAGCCATTTTCGCAAATGAAATCGATTTGAATCAACAAGGTTGAACAGTTCGTCGGAATGATGAAGCTGAAACAGCTGAAGTTCGATTTCGCTATCTACTTTTAATGTGAACATTTCCTTTTCCCCTTTTATTCTTTTAATACGGTACCGGCGGAAGGTAAAATAATGGTGAATACCGTTTTCTCAGTTGTTGATTGGCAAGTTAACGTCCCCTTATGTTTTTCGATAATTTCTTTGCAAACAAAAAGTCCAAGGCCTGTTCCAAGTTTTTTCCTCGTAACAAACGGTTCAAAAATTGTTTGCAGCATTTCTTCGGAGATCATCGGGCCGTTATTTGCGATTTCGAGTTTGACAAATTCTTTTTTTTCATCTGTAAAATATCCTTTTATTTCAATTAGCGGGTCACTGCGATATTGGCTGAGGACATCGATGGCATTAAAAACTATGTTAATCAGAACCTGGCGGATTTCATCAGAATACCCATAAAGTTTAATATCATCAACAACCTTAACAATTCTGACTTTACAGTCCAAAATACTAGGATATAAAAAATTAAGCACTTCATCAACTAACGATTTTAAGGAAAAAAAACTTTTATCTTTACCAATCAGTTCTTTTTTTGAAAGTAGAAGAAACTGGGAAATTCGAAAATTTAATTGTTCTAATTCATTCGAGATAATGTCTAAATAGTTCATTGAAGGATAATCTGCTTTTAATAATTGAATGAAACCTTGAATAGATGTTAACGGGTTGCGGAATTCATGAATAAAGCTTGAAGTCATCTGGCCGAGAAGGGTAAGTCTGTCTTTATGGGTGGAATCAATAAACTTCGATTTTTCTTCGATAATTTTATTTTTCGCTTCTGTGTAGTAAGAAACTGTATAGTAAAGGAATTTATCGAAGCAATAGTTAATGTTATCGATTGACTCTTGGAGTTCTTTCCAGTCCATATCCATTTTATAGAGATATTTATTAATAATGGATCTGCCAATATTAACGTTATATACAAATTCACCAATATTAATATCTGCTTTAACCCTTTCATCTCCGACAACATATGCCAGTTTTTTTATATATGTTTCAAGTTCTTCTTCAGGCCCTGTGAAGACATTTAGTACGATATCAAAAATCGCTTCCCCATTTTGTTTAATGTGGTCCTTAAAAGGGTCTTTATCAGATTCCATTATCATTTTTTCCCATTCATCTAACATAACCTGTTTTTGACTTTCCAACAAGTCTGCTAATCTCTTTTTTGTAGTGGCTAACATTTTTTCCTCCTGTTCCACTTTATTTTGTGTAAGATTAGTATTCGATGGGAAGCGGCAAACTCCTTTATCTTATTTTGCATAATTATGAGGAAAAATGGCGAAAAATCGAGATTTACATAAATTGTTGGCAATTTATCATAATTATACTAAATGAAAGGGGCTGACTAATAAGAGTCTGGCTCCTATGTTGTATTGGAGGGGTCTGCCCCTTATTATTAAGCCCCTAATCACCATTGAGAAGCGGTTCTATATGGATGGTTGCACTTTCAATCATGTGAATTTGAAGGAGATTTTTCTCAATATTTTCAGTAATGTTATGGCTTTCTACAACATTTAAAGAAGGTTTCACTAGAACGGTAGCTTCCACTAAAACTTGATTGCCGTGCATCCGTGCTTTTACTTCTTTGATCGACTCTACTCCCGGTGTTTTGCGAATAGTTGCTTCAATCTGTTCGAGCATTTCCTCGTTAAAGCCATCTGTTAATGAGTAGGATGCATCAGAGAAAATTTCCCCAGCTGTTTTGCAAATAAGAACCCCGACGGCAATTGCAGTTAAAACGTCAAGGAGGGCAATTCCAAATTTTGTTCCGGCTATGCCTATAAATGCCCCAAGGCTGACTAAAGCATCTGAACGGTTATCATAAGCAATAGCTTTGATAGAGGAACTGTTGATTTTTTCTCCAAGCATTAAGTTGTATCGATAGACGAAAAACATGACCAAGGCACTGCCTAAGGCAGTCCATGCCGTCAGCCAATCCGGGTTTTCAAGATCATCCGTGAAGAAATTTTGAATTCCCTCAATGATAACTTGAATTCCAACAGAAATCATAATAAAAGCAGCCACTAAAGACGCGACTGATTCCGCTCGTGAATGCCCGTATAAATGATTATGATCAGCAGGTTTTCTTGAAATTCTTAGTCCTATTACAACTGCTGCGGAAGCGATTACATCAGTAAAATTGTTTAAGCCGTCAGCCCAAAGCCCCTCAGAGTGGCCGAATTTGGCAATTAACAATTTGATGGATGCCAGAATGATATATACAACGATGCTTAACCAGGCGCCTTTTTCGCCTAATTTTAATTGGTCGTTCCGTTCCATGACAATCCTCCAATGAATCATATGAGCAATATAAACCATACCAAAAGACAAGCATGTGGGTCTATAGAAACAATGTCGGTTATAGGCAGTTCTATTGAGTTTGTTTAAATAATTTTCTTAAGGTAAAAAAATATTTGATTATATAATTTCAAAGATTTACCGGTTCAATTTGTGAGATTCAGGTAACTCTCTTTTAACGGATTAAAATCTAACAGCGGAAAAGTGGAATAAATCCGTAAAACGGTAAAAATGCACCGTCTGAAAAAGGTGGGATTTTTTTCCCATCTTTTTCTTTTTAATAGAACGATTGAATCTTAAAATAGGGAAAAAAATAAACTTTTATCTAATATTGGTATAAAAACCAGTTATTGTGGATAAAAGTAACTGTCTTTATCGATTAAATTTATAGAGATGAATTTTTTAAAGGTTGTGGTATTACATGAACAAACTTCACTCAGTTTGGACTTCATTTCTAAAATTCTGGAAACAAAAACATATGACTCAAATTGTTGTTTTAGTCATGTCAATAATGTTCCTTGGTGTTTTAGGATTCTTTTATTATTTTTCAAAAGATGCCGATATTCGCTCATTGAAAGAAGGTTTGGCACAGTCAACAATCATTTACGATCAAAACGGCGAGGTTGCGAGCAAAATTTCGGCACACAAAAACGAGGCAGTTCCGATCGAACAGGTGCCGGATCATATGAAAAACGCTGTTGTGGCAATTGAAGACCACCGGTTTTATGACCATAATGGGATCGATTTAGTAGGAATATTCCGTGCCTTTTTTCGGAATTTCAAAGCCGGGGAAGTTGTTGAAGGGGGAAGTACGATTACCCAGCAGCTGACGAAAAATGCCTTGCTTTCTCCGGAAAAGACGTATAGGAGAAAAATAGAGGAGCTTTTTCTTGCGCGAGAAATTGAAAAAGAATATACAAAAGAGGAAATTCTTGAAATTTATTTAAACGAAATTTATTTTGGTGAAGGCGCTTGGGGAATAAAGAATGCTGCTCTTAAATATTTCGGGAAAGAAGTAAAAGATTTAACAGTTAGTGAATCTGCTTTGCTTGCAGGCCTTATTAAAGCTCCTTCTGCCATAAATCCGTATGCAGACTATGATAAGGCGATTGAACGCCGAAATGTTGTTCTTGAGCAAATGAGAAAGTATGAATTTATTTCTGATGCGGAATATGAGAAAGCGGTAAATGAAAAACTTGTTCTTGATGACAAAGGTGGAGACCCGTTTCGCGGCAAATATCCTTACTATGTGGATCATGTAATTGAAGAAGCTATTCAAGAATACGGTCTAACTCAGGATGAATTGTTGACCGGCGGATATCATATATACACAGAGCTTGATCCTGATATGCAATCGGCAATAGAAACCGTCTATGAAAATGACGAGCTTTTTCCAGAAGGAACTGACGATCAGATCGTGCAAAGCGGTGCTGTATTAATGAATCCTCATACAGGCGCAATCCGTGCGCTTGTCGGAGGAAGAGGAGAACATGTTTTCAGAGGGTTTAACCGGGCAACTCAGTTGAGGGCACAGCCGGGATCAACAATGAAGCCGCTTGCGGTTTACACGCCTGCTCTCGAAGAAGGATGGAAACCTGAAGATGAACTGAAGGATGAAAAAATGTCATTCGGCGACTATGAACCTGCGAATTACAATCATCAATACAAGGGCATGGTCCCTATGTATGATGCTGTGAAAGACTCCTTAAACGTTCCGGCAGTATGGCTGTTAAATGAGATCGGAATCGAGAAAGGAATAAATGCAGTTGAGCGGTTCGGCATTCCTCTTGAAAATGGAGACTATAATCTCGGGCTTGCACTCGGCGGATTGGAAAAAGGAGTTTCTCCATTAATGATGGCGGAAGCATTTTCTGTTTTTCCAAACGATGGAGAACGGATTCAAGCCCATGCCATTACAAAGATTGTTGATGCAAACGGTATTACAGTGGCTAAATGGAAGAAAAAAAAGAGGAAAGTCACAACAAAAGCAGTTACTGATATGATGACAACAATGCTTCTTGGAGTTGTGGAAAATGGTACAGGAAAAGGAGCGCAAATTCCGGGAAGGGAAGTGGCCGGAAAGACAGGCTCAACCCAAGTTCCGATTGACGGAATTAACGGGGTAAAGGATCAATGGTTTGTAGGCTACACTCCTGAGCTGGTCGGAGCTGTATGGATGGGGTACGATAAAACAGATAAAAACCACTATTTAACAACGACGAGCAGTGAAGGTGCAGCTCTTATTTTCAAGGAAATAATGGAGGATGCACTAAAGGATACAGAACCGTCTTCTTTTCATGTTCCTCACATTTCTTCATACATGAAAAAAAGAAAACAGGAAGAGTGGAATTGGAAAGCTCGTGAACTCGAAGAATCGTTCAAAAAAGAAGCAGACAAATGGAAGGAGAAAGTTGAAAAAGAGAAAGAAAAATGGGAGAAAAAGTGGAAAAGAAAAGGAAAAAATGATGAGTAGTTTTGGAAACCAAATGATAAACATCGACTATTTATATGAAAAATTGCAACTGCAACTTGCATTATGTAAGATTATGAACGAAGAAATGTTCCAGCTTCTTCCTAAATTTTTCACACGGAAGGGGATACAGCAGTAGTGTTGACTTTAATCCAAAATGGAGAAATATATGCCCCCCAATATTTAGGGAAAAAAGACATTTTACTGATTGGCAGCAAAATCGGCTTTATCAAGGACAAGATTAAGAAACCGGCAGGCTTTGTAGATATAAACATTATCAATGCAAAAGGAAAAATTGTTGTTCCTGGATTTATTGATTCTCACGTCCATATAATCGGAGGAGGCGGCGAAGGAAGCTATAAAACCCGTACCCCGGAACTGATGTTGACGGATGCAACATTGGCTGGAATTACAACATTAATCGGGGTAATCGGAACAGATGGAACGACACGGACAATGGCTAGTTTGATCGCCAAAGCCCGCGGATTAGAGGAAGAAGGTATTACCTGTTACGTCCATACCGGTTCATACCAAGTGCCAGTTAAGACGCTGACTGGAAAAATTGAAGATGACATTATTCTGATTGACCGTGTGATCGGGGCCGGCGAAATTGCTATCGCGGATCATCGTTCTTCACAGCCAACGGTGGAGGAAATGGCAAAAATTGCTTCGGAAGCGAGATTAGGCGGGCTTCTTTCAGGGAAAGCAGGGATCGTCAATGTCCATGTCGGAGACAGTTACGATCATCTGAAGCTGCTTGAAGAAGTGGTTGAAAGAACGGAAATCCCGATTCGCCAATTTTATCCAACCCATATTAACCGGAACCCGCATTTATTTGAAGCGGGAATTGAATATGCGAAAAAAGGCGGCTATGTAGATTTTACAACAAGCTCCATCCCGAATTTTGGAGACGAAGGGGAGATAAAATGCAGCAGAGGGTTAAAACGAATGCTTAAAGCCGGAGTGGATATTTCGCAAATTACATTTACTTCAGACGGACAGGCAAGTTTGCCGGAATTTAATGAGCATGGTGAAATGACCGGGCTGAGAATCGGCAAAGTTTCGACTTTATTTAAAGAAGTTCGCGATGCGATTATGGAAGAAGAAATTCCGGTTGAAACAGCCATTCAAGTGATCACAAGTAGTCCAGCCAACATTTTAAAGCTCGAGCAAAAAGGCAGCATTGAAGAAGGCAAAGATGCGGACTTGGTTTTTTTAACAAAGAAAGATTATCAAATAGATACAGTTATTGCGTTGGGGAAAGTGATGGTTGAACATGGAGAAGCAGTCGTAAAAGGAACGTTTGAATAAACTGAATGTGTCTAAAGATAAGGTCAAGAAAGCCCTGGCCGACATTGGAGCTGGTGAAGTCTTTGGCCATTTGGAAAAAGGGTATATAAATAAAAAATTTGTTCATTAAATGTTCATATTCTTGCCATAAAATTGTGAGATTTCTCACACTTGCTTATCCTCCTAACGTGATATTCTTACAAAGAAACCATAATTAGGAGGTTATCAACAATGGAAGAGTTTTCAATTACACTAGCCATTGCCAGCATTATGGTGCTCGGATATTATATCGGTTATTCGATTATTAAAGCGTCTTAATCCGCCCGGTGAACATGCCTGGCGGTTTTTTTTGGATAAATATGATGAAAACTGGCAAAATAGGGGAAAGAATATAAAAAATTATGCGAGGCAGGTAGTCATGGAGGAATATCGAATTGAAAAAGATACTTTAGGTGAAGTAAAGGTACCGGCAGATAAGTATTGGGGAGCCCAAACTCAAAGGAGCAGACAAAACTTTAAAATTGGTACAGAAAAAATGCCGCTTGAGGTCATTTATGCGCTTGTTCACATAAAAAAAGCTGCTGCAATCGTTAATTATAAACTTGGAAAACTTTCGGAAAAGAAAAAGAATGCGATTACAAAAGCATGTTCAGAAATTCTTTCCGGTTCCTTTGACGACCACTTTCCGTTAGTTGTCTGGCAAACAGGAAGCGGAACCCAAACGAATATGAATGTGAATGAAGTCATTGCAAGAAGAGCGGAAGAATTAATGGACAAACTAAATGCCGGAGAAAAAATACATCCTAATGATGATGTAAATATGTCACAAAGCTCAAATGATGCATTTCCAACTGCCATGCATATTGCTGCATACATTGCAATAACAGAAAAGCTGCTCCCTTCTCTAAAGGAACTGATAAAAACGTTCAAATTAAAAGAAACAGTTTTTAAAGATGTAATAAAAATTGGCAGAACGCATCTCCAGGATGCAACTCCTTTAACTTTGGGACAGGAAATTAGCGGCTGGCGAACCATGCTGGAAAAAGATGAGAAGATGATTACTGAATCTATAAAATATTTGCAGGATTTGGCGATTGGCGGAACGGCGGTTGGTACCGGTATTAATGCCGACCCTTCATTTGGTGATGAAGTGGCAAGGGAAATATCAATCGCGACCGGATATCAATTCAGATCAGCGGAAAACAAATTCCAGGCACTAACAAGCCATGATGAAATTGTTCATGTTCATGGCGCCTTAAAGGCTCTTGCAGCTGATTTAATGAAAATTGCCAATGATGTGCGCTGGCTAGCAAGCGGTCCGAGAAGCGGGATAGGTGAAATTTCAATTCCGGCGAATGAACCGGGAAGTTCCATTATGCCGGGAAAAGTAAATCCGACACAAAGCGAAGCTTTAACAATGATATCTTGCCAAGTTTTTGGAAATGATGCCGCGATTGGTTTCGCTGCAAGCCAGGGAAATTTTGAATTAAATGTATTTAAGCCAATGATTATTTATAATCTTCTCCAGAGCATACGGCTGCTTTCAGAAGGAATGCAATCTTTTAATGAAAAATGTGCTGTCGGAATTGAAGCAAATAAAGAAGTGATTGCAACTCATTTAGAAAGATCACTTATGCTCGTTACAGCTCTCAATCCTCACATTGGGTACGAAAAAGCTGCAGAAATTGCCAAATTAGCTTTTAAAGAGAATATCACGCTAAAAGAAGCGGCATTGAAAACGGGATATATAACCGAAGAACAATATAATCAATGGGTAAGGCCTGAAAACATGATCTAAGTAAAATGCCCCCCTTCACGAATGAAGGGGGCAATGCCATTTTTATTCAATTTATTATTAGATTAAAATTGTCTTCCGCTGAGTTGTTGTTGAGCCATTTGTACAAGGCGTTTTGTAATTTCTCCCCCAACAGAACCGTTAGCACGTGAAGTAGTATCTGCTCCGAGGTTTACGCCGAATTCTGTTGCAATTTCATATTTCATTTGTTCTAATGCTTGTTCTACACCAGGAACTAACAATTGATTAGAGTTATTATTTGCAGCCATGAATATTTCCTCCTTCTGTAATTCATTGTTGTTTTTTTATGGTTGGGTTAGCCGGATTTGCACCGGCAAACAGTGTGACTGTTACCTTTGCTTGGTTTAACCCAGCGGTGGAAGAAACTTTATTGCTGTATTTACATTTTATTTTGTTTGATTTTTTAATGTTTATTCGGTTAAACGATCAGGGAATTATTTCCTTTTAGTATACAATTACATATACGATTTGAATAAACACAAACTAGCATTAGATAAAACGGTTAGAAAGGGATTGGGGAAAATGGCGATTTGTCCAATATGCAACGGATTCAAAATGCTCCATTTAACTTGTCCGAAATGCAACAGTGAACTTAAGGAAGGCGGCCGGATCATGGACTATTATGATGATTATAGCCCGTATATGATGATTGATCATTTAAAGTTGGAAGACGGGTATCCAACAACATATTCTAATCATAAATGCCCGCATTTATTCTATTGCGCGAAATGCGGATTTGAAGACGTTAAGCTGATAAAAGAACAAGACCCCGTTTAATTTTACGGGGTCTTGTAAAGTATGGATTACGCAAGCACTGCTGCTTCGGTTTTTGGACGGATTCGCATTTCTGTTTCTTTGTCAAAGAAATGGGCTTTATTCATATCAAATGCAAGTTCCAATTTATCTCCAGGATTGATATCTGTCCGGGAATCAACACGTGCAACAAATTCTTGGGACTCTATGTTTGAATAAATCATTGTTTCTGCTCCTGTTAGTTCTGACACCTCAACAGTAGCCACAATTTTTGATCCTTGTGAAGCATCAATAAATATCGGCTCATCATGGATGTCTTCAGGACGGATCCCTAAAATGACATCTTTTCCGACATACCCTTGTTCGCGAAGAACTTTCATCTTTCCTTCAGGAACAGCGATGGAAGTATTGCCAATAACAAATTTGCCTTCTTCAAGTTTACCGTTAAAGAAGTTCATAGCAGGGGAGCCGATAAAGCCGCCGACAAATACATTCTCCGGCTTTTCATAAACATCTTTAGGCGCACCAACCTGCTGAATGACACCGTCTTTCATGACAACAAGGCGAGTTGCCATTGTCATGGCTTCTGTTTGATCGTGAGTTACATAAATTGTTGTTGTTTGTAAACGCTGATGCAATTTTGCAATCTCTGCTCGCATTTGGACGCGAAGTTTTGCATCAAGATTCGAAAGAGGTTCGTCCATTAAGAAGACTTTTGCATCACGGACAATCGCACGTCCGAGTGCAACACGCTGGCGCTGTCCGCCTGATAATGCTTTCGGTTTGCGATCAAGATATTGTTCCAAACCAAGAATCTTTGCAGCTTCTCTAACACGACGATCAATTTCGTCTTTTGAAAATTTTCGAAGCTTTAAGCCGAAAGCCATGTTATCATATACGCTCATGTGCGGATAAAGCGCATAGTTTTGGAACACCATCGCGATATCGCGGTCTTTTGGCGGAACATCGTTAACACGCTTCCCATCAATAAATAAATCACCTTTTGTAATTTCCTCAAGACCGGCAATCATTCGGAGTGTAGTTGATTTACCGCAGCCGGATGGCCCAACAAAAACAATAAATTCTTTATCTTTAATATGCAGATTGAAATCTTGAACAGCCGTGACTTTATTATCGTAGATTTTGTAAATGTGTTCTAACCTAAGTTCTGCCATATCATTTCCTCCTCTAAAGAATCGAAAGCGCTTTATTTATAGTTTAAAGAAAAGAGGACTTTTTCTGTATGGTCACCTTGCACAAAATTCGTTCAGCAATTATTAGGCAAAGTGCAACATAATGAAAAAATTCAGATGACTTCTTCAAAAAGACAAGGATGCGTTTCCCTTAAATATCATTTATCTCTGTCAGCAAGCAAGCTAAATAAACAGTAAAAGCCCCATAAAAATCTTTTAAGTTGATTCCTGTTTTTTCAATAAACTTTTCAATTCGGTATTGGAGGGTATTACGGTGTATATACAATTTTTTGGCAGTTAGTGATGTGTTCAGATTGTTTTCAATAAAAAGTTTAACTGTAGCAAGAATATCATGGTCATCCTTTAAAATCGGCAACAGCGTCCCGGTTAGGATTTCTTTCAATTGGGGATCCAGTTTTTCGGCAAGCAAAACAGGAAACACTTTTTCAAAAGTAATGATCCGTTCTTTTAGCAAGAGCTTTATTCCCTTTGTGAAAAACTGAAAGTCTTGTTGAAAGATTTTTGCAAACTGTTCAGATAGAGATCTGAATTTTCCCGGGTAAAGATAGATATTAATAAAAAAATCACTCTCGAAAGTATTGACAATTGAGACAAAATTTTCTTCAGTCAATAAGTTTCCTTTTTTTTCTTCCACAATAACTCCTCGTGTTTCCGAAAGCCAAATGACAATAACATCATCGGAAAAAAAACCTCTGATTGCAGCCTCAAATTCCTGATTATCTGTTTTCGTTCCCGTATATTGAAAGCAGATCGTTCTGAACACTTTTTCTTCGTCGACTGGTATACTGCCGTTCTGGAACAGAAAATCGCGCCATTTTCTTGCTAGTATATTTTTTTGTGAGTCGATAAAGGGATGAGAGTTTTCCGGATAGAGAGTTCGCAATAATTCCAATTCTTTTTTGCATAGATCTTTTTTAGGAATACAAAGCCAACTGCCAGTTCCATCGGAAAAACAGTGGTATTCAGCAGACAAATGGCCGGAAACAGAGTCGGTTATAAATGCATTCGGGTATAAAGTCAGCAAACGGTTGAACATACCATAACCCCATATCATTTAGATGAAAGCAGATTATTTTTATTATAACAAACGTAATATCTCTAATATAAAAAAGAAGCACCAAATCCCTTTCAAGATAAGGTACCTATTTTCTATGGAAAAGGGGAGGAGCTACGCTAACAAAGATAGAAATGCTAACTTAACTTTAGCAAGATACTTGTTTAGCTTTGTAAATATTTGGAGCTTTGCTTCGCTCACACCGCCTTATTATGTTGGTTCTGTTTTATAATGAAAGCTATTTACATGTTAGGGTTGGGAGTTTGAAACTAATGTACGTTTTTGGTTCTTATTTTGTTTCATGTGGCGGGTTTTCCTGATAGAGATCTCTTGCTTCTTCAATATTTGGGGTAGTGTTAAGCCGATGGACTTGACCTCCTGTCATCCCCTCATTGATCATACGGTCAATATCCAAATAAACAGAGTCGCGGCCTTCGTATAAAACATCTTCTAAAAATTTGTGCCCGTGTTTTTTCATATTGTCCTCCAGAAAATTGTTTTCTTTATTTTTTGAGGAGGCATGATGTCTTATTCATAAAATTAGCGGAAAGCTTTTCGATCAATAAAATCCTGTAATCTTAAAGAAGAGACTGCACAAATTTTCGACGCGTTTCGATTCAATTTCTTCCTCGTCAAATTTCATTGGTTTTGAATTGATTTCGTAAACATAGTATTGGCCTGTTGTTGAAATTCCCGCGTCAATCGAAAATTCCCCAAAAAAGCCAAATTTCTCTGACAAAAGATTTCCGCTAAGATTTACAATGGTATTAATAAATTGATCGTGGTCGGAATTTCGAACCTGTTCAAATGGAATCAGCTCTCCGCCATTAAGAAGATGCGTAGTTAATTGATCGCATTCCGCCTGCCGAACTCCGACACCAGTTACTTGATATTGTTTACTGTCGCTATGGGCAAGAATTCGAAAATCAAATCGTTTGCCATTTTTCAAAAAGGGGATAATTTCTTTTTGAGCTAAATATTTTTTTTTCATCAAAAGCGGGCCCCATTCTTCCCAGAAACTTTCGAAGTTCGAATAAACAGTTTTCTTGTCTTTTTCTTCGAATAGAATGTTCCTTTTCCCTATATTTTTTAGGCGAAAAATACCGCTTCCCTTAGAGGACAAGCAAGGTTTAAGGTACAGGTTCTTATGTTTTTCAAAAAACGCGTGGAACGACATATGATCAATGAGAATTGTTTCGGGAAAATAGACGGAAACTTCAGGATCGGTTACTGCCGCACTGTATAAATCATATTTATCGATAAAGCCAGGATTGAAAAAGGGAACCTTATTTTCCTTTAGCTTATTAAATGCTTTAATTGTTTTTATTGAATTTTCAGATTTTCGGAAAGGAATCCGGTTGTATACAAGATGAGGAAGCGGGAAAGAAGCCTGAATCCATTTTTGTTTGGAAGGTATATATAGATAGCCATCTGCACCATCATTTTTTAGAGACTCGGAAGTAAAAATAAAAGATAGGCCCCCTTTTTGAATGATTTCTGTTTGAATGGAAGCAAATAAGGGGCCGTTTCCTGCTAAACGGCCGTCATTTCTTTCGGCGGCCATAATGCCGATTAACGGGCCGGCGTTATGATCTTTTCGTTTTAAATGGAAAGAGAAATTTAATGGTTCATTTACTTTTTCTGCAAAAGGAACATGTATTTCATTTTTTCCGAAAGTAACTGCGGCGTCTTTATAGGTATGAAACCATTTTTTATTTCCGGTGTGATAAGAGAGCATCATTTAAATATTTCCTCAGGGTTTTTTATTGCCATTTCCGTAAGAAAAACAGCAAATGCCAATGAACATGTACGGGTCAGCAGGTCAAATTTTTTTAATTGCGGATGTTTAAAAATAGATCTGCCAGGCTTGGAATTTGCTTCAAACAACCATACATCGCCATTTCTGTCAATTCCCATATCAAACCCGATCTCACCGATGATACCTTCCATCATATTTTCAAGCACTTGACTCAAAGTAAGAGCGGCATTCGTTAATTTATGAATGTAAATGTCTTTCTCTTCATTGTTAGGAAAAATTTCTTCTAGCGTCTTAATGGTGCCTCCATTATTGATATGAGTAGTTACACTGCCCGAGCCTGCTACTTTGGCGGCAATGGCACTAATTCTCCAGGCGCCGTGTTCATCTTTATTCGTGTGAACACGAAAATCGACCTGCCGTTTATCTATTCTTATAAGATGAATCCCTTGCTGTATAAGCAAGTTTCCTAGTTTTCGGTTAGTAAACACACGGCGGACAAGCCCTTCAAGGCTTCCTGATTTTACTAATTTATTTTCGCCCAAACTATTTCTGAAGCGGCAATAATAACTGCCATCTTTTTTATCATAAAGTATTTGGTGAATCCCCATCCCGAGGCTGCCGTTTATCGGTTTTACATAAATATGCCCGTATTTTGCAAGCATTGATTCCATTAATGAAAAGGAGATGAAAGGGTGCGTTTCAGGTAGAAAGCGGCTGACGGTATCATCCTGCACAAGCCGTTCGTATACATCCAATTTATTGAAGAATCCCGGATTGTACCATGGAATTAAATAATCATTTTGCATGCGTTCTTTTATCTTTCTTAGTTCTGAAAGTCTTTCCGTTTTGCGATTCGGCAGCCTGTCATAAACAACATTAGGAAAGGGAATCTCGATCATTTCCCACCCTTTTTGTTGATAGAAGTAACCTTTGATAATGCCCTGATCCCAGTCAATATGCTGTTCGCCAAAGACAAACGCCAATGCGCCAACCTTATTTTGAACTGAAAGGAGCTTTGCAAAGAAGAGTGTCCGTTCGCCGATCGGCCTTAGAAGGAAAGGGGAAAACCCGGCTGTAAAAATGCCGACAAGCGGTCCAATAAATAAAGTATCATTTTCAATGAAAACATGGAGCGGTATCATTAAATCCGGGAATTTTAATTCTGTTTGAATATCCTTGCTGATACAGATTTTATTTTTGTTATCTGGGTGAGGAATAAATTGTGCATTCACTGTTTTATTTCCAAAGGCGATTGTTTGTATTTCAGGCGAAACGGACAGATCGTTTGGATAAAAGACAGTTTTTGTACAATCATCGACAATTTCAATGGGATAACGTTTTCTCATTGTATCGTTTCCTCTCTTTCTGGTTTGATTGGCTGATGAAAGATGCATAGCAAAGGGGCGCTTCAAACAATTGTTCTGAAATTTCCGGTCTGGTAGCTAAAATCACTTTTCTTCCAGGTTTTGAATTGATATCTAAAATCCAGATTGCCCCGTTTTTATCAATCCCAATGTCTACTCCCAATTCAAATAAAGGTAAAAACGCTCCTTCAAGAATTACAGGAATATTGGCTAAAATCTCATCTAATTCTTGTTGAAGGTAATCCTGCAGAGCAAATTGAAGGGAGTCGACCCAGTTCTTAAAGTTCGTAACAGTTCCGCCCGCACTTAAATTCGAAATAATACCGCCTTTTTTTCCGGTACGAATTCCCCTTCCTCTTTCAAGCCAGTTTCCGAGTTCATTTTTTTGCAGCAGCACCCTTATGTCAAAAGGAAAGCCCTCGTCATTCGTTAACTCAAGATAAGGCTGAATCATGTACTTTTTTTTCTTAATTAATTCAGTCAGCCATTTTATAGCCATTTCTTTATTTGAAATAGTGCGAACGATCTGTTGTCTCTGTTTTTCTGTCTTAACAAGTATATGATTGCCGGTATTTTCAAGATAAAATATTCCGCTGCCTTGAGAGCCGTTAACAGGTTTGATTAAAATTTTTCTCCGTTTCCTTAATTCGTGGAGGATATCTGCCGGAGAAGATACCGGTTGGGAGTAGGGCAAGTAGGCTGATATATTAGAATGTTTGAGGACTTCGTATAATTCTAGTTTATTAGGTAGACCGTATCCGAGAAATTGGATGTCATCTCTGTCTTTCAGCCAAGATGCGATCGTCATACATTGTTTTGAATGGTTATCATCGCCATAAAAACAGCGGTCATAGATAATTGAAGGCACCGGAAACTCAAGAGTGGTCCAGCAATCATTTTCGGAATCATATATTTCCCCAGTTACAAGCGTGGTTGACGGGTTTATATCAGTTGGCACAAAACGGCAGCAACTGATTCCATACTTTGCCGCGCGTCTGGCTATTTCGGTAAAATAGCCTTTTTCACTCGTCAAGTGCAAGGACATAAAACCAAGGTACATTATGATGTTTCCTCCTTTATTTATAAATATTTAAAAGCAAGTGCTGTGCTGTAACATACAATCGCTCTTGCAGAAGGCCGGATTTTTTTACCAGGTTCTTCAAATTTTTTAGAAGGCTTTGAATTTACCTCAATAATCCAGACATGACCCGACGGATCTACTCCCAAATCAATTCCCAGCTCTCCGGTTTCTCCGTCAGATTGCTGTTCAATAATCGCTGCACACTCAACAGCAATCTCTTTCATTAATGCAAATATTTGTAAAGCAACTGCACGATCAAAGTAATTAGCAAGAGCTTTTAATGGTTTTATCATTTCGCCGCCCCTTGCAATATTCGAAACAAATTGTTGCAGAGCAGAAATTCTTGCAACAGAAGAAGTGACTATCCATGACTCCTGTTTGTTTTTATGGCATAAAATCCGGAAATCAAGTTTCCTTCCATCATACGTAATCAACGGGATTTCTTGCTGTATTAAATAAAGGCGCCTCTTTGTCTGTTTTTCAAGGGCTTCCAATAACTGTGTCAATGAAGGCAGGCTTGTTGAATTCTCATTAGTTCCTGCAGATGTTTTAAAGCAGAATTCAGTGTTGTGCTTACTTAGTCGAATAATATTCCGCCCCTGGCTGCCATGGACTGGCTTAAGAAACACCGAATGATGTTCATCAAGCATGTTTTCTAAATTTTCTTTTGAATAAAGAGACGTTTGGGGCAGATATGGATGCATATGTTCTTCCAATAACAACATACGATGAACCTCCCATTTTGAGAGGAATCGATAATTAAAAAAGGAAATATTTTGTTCCTGAACATACTGGTACAATTGTTGAAATAATTCTCCATATTCCAGCCTTCGCGAATGGATCCGATTATAAATGACATCCGGAAGCGGAAAGGTTCTTTTCGTCCAGTAATCATCTTCAAAGCAATAGCCTGTTATACTTTCCTTGCTGAAGTCTCTTAAAGTGAAAACATAAAACAATCCGCCGATTTCAGAAAGTCCGTGGTGAATCTCTTCGCAAAATGCGTGAACGGAACGAAAATCGGGAGAACCGTCTTCGTTTTCGCTTATCTCTGTAAGCAAGGCGATGACCGGTCCGAGAATAATGGTAAAATTTTGCGGACTATAATGAATGCAAAATGTACCTTTAGGAAGCATAATTTTTTTCATCAAACCTTCAGGAAGAAAAAGTTCATTTGGAGAGCAATCTGATTCGATGGCTTTTACGTTCACAGATTTTCTTCCAAAACAAAGATTTAGAAACGTGCGGTTTTTTATGTTTAATTTTTGCATGAGCTTTTTGCTTGCATAGATAGAATCTTCTTCATTATGAATCGTTGTTGAAGGCTTTACCGTAATCGAATAAATGGTAAAAGTCATAGCTGTTCCTCATTTGCTCTTCATTGGTGATTACAAAAATTTTTGGATGGACAAAAGCTGACATAGCATCGTATGACATGAATAGGCGGATTGTGCTTTTACATGTTAATTAACAATTGTTCTTAGGCGAACGTCCTCGCAATTCCTTTCATAGTTTGTTATAGTGTAGTGAAGTTGTTAAAGAATAGGAGTGGATAAAATGGCTGTCAATTTATTTGATTCTGCATATGCAATGGAGAATGCGATTCGCCAGAGCGATGAATATGTCCTTTTAAGAAAGTTTTATAACGAAGTGAATGAAGATGAATCTGCAAGGAGAATGTTCGAAAATTTCCGGAATATTCAATTACACTTGCAGGAAAAGCAAATGATGGGTCAGGAAATTACCCAAGAAGAAATAGATCATGCCCAAAAAGCAGTGGCACTTGTTCAACAACATGATAAAATCTCAAAATTAATGGAAGCCGAACAGCGGATGAGCATGGTCATTACTCAATTAAATGAAATCATCATGAAACCTCTTGAAGAGTTGTACGGAAATCCAAACAACCAATAATGATTGGGGTCTGACCTTCAGACCCTTCCTTTTGTTTGTTCTAATCCCTTCCGCTTCCTTTATGTGCATGTTCTATTCCCCTTTCGTTTTACATAAATTTGATATAGGGACGTTTACACCAATGAGTGAGGGGGCATGAAGGGATGATTTACCGGCTATTAGCTTTAAATATTGACGGTACGCTTCTTCAATCGAACGGAAAACTTCATAAATCCGCTAAAGAAGCGGTCCAATACGTACAGCAAAAAGGAATTTACGTGACACTCGTTACTTCCCGCAGTTTTCCGTCAGCCAAAAAAGTGGCAAAAGCACTGAAGATAAAATCATTGCTCGTAACACACAGCGGTTCGTATATTTCCGGATTAACGGACAAACCGGTTTATGTAAAAAGAATTCCTGAAGATATCACATATGAGATTGTTCGTTTTCTTGAAGGGTTCCCGTGTCAGATTAGACTCGTTCACGAGAGTTTTTCACTGGCAAATAAGGCTAAGATGAATCATAACATGCTGGCAAAAACAGTATTTACATCGGGAGATCCTGTCTTTTATTCACAGCAATTTGTAGAATCCTTAAGTGATACGTTAATAGAACAAAAGGTTTCACCTCCTAAAATGGAAGTGCATTTTGAAAAAGAAAACGATTTGAAGGATGCAATAGCGGCAATAAGCCGGACATTTACAGAAGTTGAACCGCTCCAGGTAAATTTTTCGCGTATGGATATTGTGCCTGCAGGTGCTTCAAAGCTGAACGGTCTAATCTATTTAGGAGATCATTTGGGAATTCCTAGGGACGAAATGGTTGTTATCGGCGATGGAATGGATGATTTGGAAATGATTAAGACTGCAGGTCTTGGCGTTGCAATGTGGAATGCCCCAGCAGAAGTAAAGAAAGAAGCGGATTGGGTAACGCGGAGCAACAATGAGCACGGTGTTGCCTATATGGTGATGGAACATTTCCGAAAACAGCATCCAATTGAGTTCTTGCGAAAAATGAATATTATAAAAAAATAAATTATGATGGGGCTGACTAAAAGCAAAAGGTCAGCCCCTTATTTAGATAGAAAGAGTCGCCTGCATTTACATTTTGTATGTTTTTCCGAAAGTGGAATGTTTTCCACTGTATTGACCTCAGGATTCCGTTTCAGTACACTAAAGGAAGCTTATTTTGAAAGGTGATTGCATTGCAAATTTATATAAAAGGATTACATGATGATCGGTTTCAGCGGCCGCTGCAATTAATTGCCAACTTGTTTTTTGAAGAAACCGAAATCGTTATGAATGAAAATGACGAATGGGATCTCAAAATACAGTTCGAATTAGAGACAACAGAAATCGTCAAAGTCAGGGCTGTACTCTCAGATCGGGAAGGTCAAGAACATTCAGCTGCATATGAAAAAGAGCTTTCGGAAAATCTCAATGAAAAAGACCGTTTTAAACAAGTCAAGAATGCCGTTTCCCATGTTTACTTAACAGTTCTCCAAGAGAAAACGGGTATTATCCAAAAATGGGGAATTCTTACAGGGGTAAGGCCGACAAAATTGCTGCACCGGAAAGTCCAAGAAGGGGTGACGACTGACATCGCCCATGAGCAATTAAAAGAGGACTATTTAATTTCGGATGAAAAAATTGCTTTAATGCAGCAAATCGTTGACCGCCAGCTTGCGGTTGTGCCTGATTTGTACGAGTTGAAAAATGAGGTCAGTATATATATTGGAATTCCTTTCTGCCCGACAAAATGTGCATATTGTACATTCCCTGCCTATGCTATTAATGGCAGACAAGGTTCGGTAAACTCATTTCTGGGCGGACTCCATTATGAAATGAGAAAAATTGGCGAATGGCTGAAGGAAAATGGAATTCGGATCACAACCGTCTATTATGGCGGAGGAACTCCGACAAGCATTACTGCTGAAGAAATGGATATGCTTTATGAAGAAATGTACACGTCTTTCCCTGATGTGGAAAATATCCGTGAAATTACAGTAGAAGCAGGCCGGCCTGATACGATTACACCTGAAAAGCTGGACGTATTAAAAAAATGGAAGATTGACCGGATCAGTATTAATCCGCAATCATATATCCAAGAAACATTAAAGGCGATCGGCCGCCACCATACAGTTGAAGAAACAATCGAAAAATATCATCTGGCAAGATCAATGGGCATGAACAATATTAATATGGATTTAATCATCGGTTTGCCCGGTGAAGGAGTGAAAGAATTCAGCCATACATTAAATGAGACGGAGAAGCTGATGCCTGAATCACTAACCGTTCATACACTTTCTTTCAAGCGTGCTTCCGAAATGACGAAGAATAAAGAAAAATACAAAGTTGCTGACCGGACCGAAGTTGAAAAAATGATGAACATGGCTGAACAATGGACAAAGAATCATGGCTATGTTCCGTACTATTTATACCGGCAAAAAAATATTCTCGGCAACCTCGAAAATGTTGGCTACTCGCTTCCGGGCCGGGAAAGCATCTATAATATTATGATAATGGAAGAGCAGCAAACGATTATTGGCCTCGGCTGCGGGGCATCGAGCAAATTTATTCATCCTGTTACCGGACAAATCATCCATTTTGCTAATCCAAAGGATCCTAAATCCTATAATGACAGCTATGAAAAATATACGGAAGAAAAGCTCAATATATTAGCAAAGTTATTTCTGCATAAATCAGGCTTTCTCATAAGAGTCTGACATCCTCCGACAAAGTCAATATATAGAATGTTTTTAGTGTTTGTCTATATATTGTATAGGGAGGGGTCCGACCCTTTTTTTTGTGCTGCATGACCAAGTAATATAAGATACTTACAAAATTTTCAATAAAATTTTAGCGCTATTTTAAAATAACTTTATAACCTTTATAATAAAAATGAAAGATTTAAGGAGGGGATTTTTGTTGTCTATTGACTCAGCAACAAATTCAGTTCTTGTTCATATAGATGGACGAGTGGCAACATTGGAACTGAACAGGCCGGAATCACTGAACGCTCTGAACTGTGAAATGATTAAAGAATTAACTGCAAAACTGAAAGATCTCGGCTATAATGATGACATTGACATTATCATCTTAAAGGGAAGCGGCAGGGCTTTTTCTTCCGGCGGAGATATAAAGTCAATGCTTTTAGGAATAAATGAAAACGATTTCTGTGCCGTAATGGATAGAATAAATGAATTAGTCGTAACATTATACAGCATCTCTAAACTTACAATCAGTGTGATTTCAGGTGCAGCAGCCGGTCTCGGCCTAAGTCTCGCATTGGCTACAGACTATGTTATTGCCGACCGTACCAGTAAAATAGCTATGAATTTTATCGGAATCGGTTTAATACCGGATGGAGGGGCACACTTCTTTTTAGAAAAAAGATTAGGTGAGGCAAAGGCAAAACAAGTGATCTGGGAAGGGAAACCGATGACCGCTGATGAAGCATATCAAGTGGGGCTTTTTTCAGAAATTGCCCAGGAAAATATAGACGATGCTTTACAGCGAAAATTAAACGACTGGCTTCATAAGCCTATACAGGCAATGATCAGAACAAAGAAAATCATGGCTGAAAGAAGCCGGCCGGACTTGCTTAAAATTTTGGAACTTGAAAAACATGGACAATATAAAATGAGGCAAACCGAAGATCATCAAGAGGGAATCAAAGCATTTATTGAAAAGCGGAAACCGAACTTCATCGGGAAATAATATTATTGAAATATCGGATGACTCATAAGGGTCAGACTTCCTCCAACAATAACAATATATAGAATTATATTGTCTATATGTTGTATTGAGGGGTCTGACCCTTTTTTTACGGATGAAAGAGTATTAATTTTCCGTTAGGTGATGTGCAGCGGTGGGTTTTTTCAAGAAGGCCTTTTTCTTCAAGAATTTTTTTCCCAATAGACTTAGCTTCGTCATCATTGTTTGCTTGAAATGGCTCATCTAACAGTTTTTCGCCGTTTGGTTCAAATGCAGTTAATTTATAAGTCTTCATGTTTCTTACCTCCTTTGAATTTTAATTTTCTGATTGTTACTATGATTCTTGCATAATTTATATTTTTTCGCAAAAAAATGGAAAATTGAAACATTTTTTCGACATAACTCGTATAATTTCATGAAGGGAGGAAAAATGATGGTGTTACAGATTAACCATGTCACAAAACGTTTTGGGCAATTTACTGCTGTGGACGATCTAACGTTAACGATACCCGACAAAGAAATGTTTGGGTTTCTTGGCGCTAATGGGGCTGGAAAAACGACTACTTTCCGGATGATTTTAGGATTGCTTGAACCAAGTGAAGGAAAGATTACTTGGGACGGGAAGCCGATCAATTATTCATCGAGCCATTTGATTGGCTATCTGCCGGAAGAAAGAGGACTTTATCCGAAATTAAAAGTAAAGGAACAAATTGTCTATCTTGCAAGATTAAGAGGGATGAAGAAGCAAGACGCACTCAAGGAACTGGACATTTGGCTCGAGCGTTTCAAGGTGCCTGAATATGCTGATAAAAAAGTAGAGGAGCTTTCGAAAGGAAACCAGCAAAAAATTCAATTTATCGCAGCCGTTATACATAAGCCTAAACTCTTAATTTTGGATGAACCTTTTAGCGGACTTGATCCTGTTAATGTTGAGCTGCTGAAGGAAGCCGTTTTGGACTTGAAGGAAAATGGAACAACGATCGTCTTTTCAAGCCACCGGATGGAGCATGTGGAAGAAATGTGCGAGCATTTGTGTATTATGCATAAAGGCCGTCCTGTAGTGCATGGCGCATTAAAGGAAATAAAACGTTCATTTGGAAAGAAAAATCTTGTGATTCATGCTGATTTTAAAATGGATTTTCTAAAAAACTATCAAGGAGTAACAAAAGCGAAAGAAACGCCTGAAGGGATCCATCTTCAAATTGAAGGGGAAGAAGTTGCGGATAAGATTTTAAAGGATATCGTCGGGAAAGGGTTTATCCGCAAATTTGAATTAGAGGAACCTTCTTTAAATGATATTTTTATCGAGAAAGTAGGTGCTTCCTATGAATAACTTTTGGATTATTATGTTCCATACTTTTTTTACTAAATTGAAAACAAAGTCGTTTCTTGTTACGACCATTCTTACATTATTAATTGTTCTCGGCCTGACAAATTTGAACAATATTATCAACTTTTTCGACAAAGACGGCGGAAAGGAAAAGGTAGCCGTACTAGATGAAACAAACATGCTGTTTGAAGATTATCAACAACAAATGAAAGCAATCAATGAAGATATTAAGCTGTCAAAAATTATTACAACAAAAGACAAGGCGATAGAGGACGTTAAAAAAGACAAGTACAAAGCCCTCCTCATCCTTTCTTTTGATGAAAACAAACTCCCGGCAGCTAATTATCATGCAAAAAGCATTGCAGATACTGCTCTTTCGGGAGATCTCGAAAACGGGCTAAAGCAATTAAAAACAATGATGTCGGCATCGCAAATGAAATTATCGCCGGAACAGCTTAACAAACTTTACGAGCCTCCATCGTTTAAAAAAACAGCGCTTGAAGAAAACGCAAAAACAGAAGAAGAATTGACTCAGGCGAGAGGGCTCGTTTATGTACTTCTATTCGTTATTTATTTTGCCGTCATTATGTATGCAAATATGATTGCAATGGAAGTAGCTACTGAAAAAACATCTAGAGTGATGGAAATTCTTATTTCAAGCGTTTCGCCGATTAAGCAAATGTTTGCGAAGATTCTCGGTGTTGCATTGGTCAGTTTAACCCAGCTTTCCGTGCTTCTTGTTGTAGGATATTTTTCGATAAAACAAAATCTGAAAACGATGGAAGGGGGCTTCTTCGAATTTTTCGGATTTGGAGACATCCAGCCTGCAACGATTTTCTATGCAGTCATATTTTTTATTTTAGGATACTTTCTATATGCAACACTTGCGGCACTTCTCGGCTCTCTCGTCAGCCGGATTGAAGATATCCAGCAAATGATAACCCCGATGACGCTGCTTGTCGTTGCCGGCTTTATGATTGCCATGTTCGGCCTAGGCCAGCCGGAAACGCCATTTATTACGGCAACATCTTATATCCCGTTTTTCACCCCAATGCTTATGTTTATGAGAGTTGGAATGCTGAATCTCCCTGTATGGGAGCCGATGCTTGGAATTGCCATACTGCTCATCATGATTATTGTGCTGGCTATTTTCGGCGCACGTGTCTATAAGGGAGGAGTTTTGATGTACGGAAAATCGAATTCATTTAAAGATATTAAAAAAGCATTGCAATTATCGAAAAATGATTAAATTACAAGCGGTGAAATTCTAAACTTGAAGCTTGCTGAACCGGCAGGCTTCTTTTTTTTCAAAAAATAATCCAAAATTGAGACAGAACGTGCATTCGCTTTTTATAAATGCTACAATGGTAGAAAAGTGGACGAAAGGAAGTTGTGATGAAAGAAGTAACATTTATTCATGCTGCCGACCTGCATTTAGACAGTCCGATGACAGGTTTAAAACATTTGCCGAAGCAAATTTTTCAAAGGCTGCATGAAAGCACGTTTCACGCTTTCAGAAAGGTGATTGATGCTGCCATAACGTATAATGTTGATTTTGTCGTTTTAGCAGGCGACTTATATGATGAGGAAAATCGCAGCCTTCGCGCACAAGTCCGTTTTCGCAAAGAAATGGAGCGACTGGTTGAGCGAAATATTCCTGTCTATATCGTTCATGGGAATCACGACCATTTGGGAGGAACGTGGCCTCATTTTCATTTGCCTGATAATGTACATATTTTTAAAAACCATGTTGAATCGAAAGATTTTCAAAAAAGCGATGGAACGACCGTCCGCCTCTACGGTTTCAGTTATCCAGACCGCCACGTGTATGAACGAATGACCACTCACTATAAAAAAGAGGAAGGCGCTGATTTTCATATCGGAATTCTCCATGGATATCATGAAGGAAGCAGTGAGCACGGAAGGTATGCTCCTTTTCATTTAAAAGAACTGCTTGAAAAACAGTTTGATTATTGGGCCCTAGGCCACATACATAAGAGGTCTGTTTTATCTGAATTTCCACCTGTTTTGTATCCAGGCAATATTCAGGGACGGAATAAAAAAGAAACAGGTGTTAAAGGGTGTTATTTTGTTTCGCTCACTGAACATGACGCGAGTTTGCGATTTATTGAAACTGCTGATGTGATTTGGGAAGAAGTAAAAGCGGATGCGGAACATATTGATTCTGTTCATGAACTTTATGAATTTTGCAGGAAAACAATGGATGAATATCGCCGGGAAGGGACCGGAACCCTTTTACATCTATCCTTAACAAACGTCAAGATTGATGGGATGCAGACACAATTGTCTGAATGGCTGGAACTGTTTCAGGAAGAGGAAAAAGATGAAGCCTCATTTGTATGGCCGGTAAAGATAGAAGTGGAGGAAAAGGCTAATTGGGAGCGGAGCCAATTGTCTTCGGAGGCGGACTTTTATCGCGAGCTTTTCGAGGCAATTGACGAGTACAGCGATATAGAGGAATGCCTTTCTCCGTTATATCAACATCCTGCTGCACGTAAATATTTAAATGCCTTGGATGAACAAGAGAGAATAAGTCTGATAAGAGAAGCTGAGGATTTGCTAATTAGAAGCTTAATACGTCCTGAATGAGAAAAGAGGCGGTTTTATGAAGATTGATGAAATACATATTTACGGCTATGGAAAATTTGAAAATGTGAAAATCTCAAATTTGGGCGAATTCCAAGTATTTTACGGTGAGAACGAAGCAGGGAAATCAACGATCATGTCGTTTATTCACAGCATCTTATTTGGTTTTCCTACAAAACAGCAATCAGAACGCAGGTACGAACCAAAACAATCAGCAAAATATGGCGGACAACTAACCGTCATTTTAAACGATGGGAAAAAAGCAATTATTGAACGAGTAAAAGGAAAAGCAACAGGTGATGTCAGTGTTTTGCTTGATGATGGAACACGAGGCGGAGAAGAGCTGTTGAAAAAGTTGCTTTTACATATTGATAAAAGCTTATTTCAGTCCATTTTTTCTTTTAATCTCCACGGTTTGCAAAATGTCCATCAACTAAAAAGCGAGGATCTTGGAAAGTTTTTATTCTCAGCGGGAACGTTAGGTTCAGACCGTTTGCTGACGGTAGAAACTGATCTTCAAAAAGAGCTGGATGCCCGTTTTAAACCGAGCGGCAAAAAGCCTTCTATAAATGAAAAACTGAAAGAACTGCGGCAATTGCACGGAGAATTGAAAAGAGCAGAACAGCAAAATGAACAATATTGGAACCTTCTTCAGCAAAAAAACACTCATGAATATAAGATTGCTTTATTGGAGAACGAAGCGGAACTCTTAAAAAAGAAGCTGGTCTTTCTTGACGAATGGAAAAGGATGCTTCCCCTTATAAAGGAACAGGCGCTTTTGAGAGAAGAGCTTAAGCAGTATAACGATATAGCATTTCCAATCGACGGATTAAAAAGACTGGATTGGCTTGAGCAAAATATACAGCCTCTTGACAGCCGAATAAAAAGTTTAGAGGGAAGAATACAATTGCTGGAAAAAGAAATGGCCGATTTCATTCCTCAAGAAAACCTCATTGAATGTGAAACAGAGATTCTTGCAGCAGTTGAAAACATCCCGCTTTATGAACAGCTAAAAGCGGAAGAAAATCAGATTAAGATCAGGCTTGAGAAAGTGAATGAGGAAATTTCCATTTTAAAGGAACAGCTGCATGCCCAGATTGATGAAGAATGGCTTGGAAATATTAATACGAGTGTATTTATGAAAGAAAAAGCTGCAGACTTACATGTAAAACATCAAAGGTTGAAAGAAAGGCAGCACGAATTGGACTTGCGATTTTCCGAAGAGAAAGATGCGCTGAAAAAAATCGAAGAAACATTGAAAAAGGTTCAAAGCGAGCTTTTACCCGAAAATGAGAGATTAGCATTGAAGGAAAAGCTCGACATCGCAGGTGACAAACGTTTCTATGAAAAGGAACTTCAGGACATTAAAGAGAGAATTGCTTTTTACAATCGGTCTTTGCAAAAAGAAAAAAAGCAGAAGGAACAAGCATTAATGCAGCAGCTTTTCTTTTCCGTTTTGTTATTGGTGGCGATAGGATGGGGAATTTATAGCCGGCATTGGATTGTTGCAGCCGCAGCCGGTGCGTGTTTGCTATTTCAGATTCTAATGATAGTTAAAGTATGGAAATCCAACACAGTTACGGAGATTCTCACTGAACTTCAGGCATTAAAGGATAGGGAAAAGGATGTGCTGGCATCCATAAATTTGTGGGAAGGAAATGATCTTTCTTCAATAAAGGACAAATTGGACAAAGATGAACAGCTTCAAGAGCAGCATAGGATTTTGCAAATTAAGTGGCAGCAGCAAAACGCACAATTCGAAAAAATTATTGCTGCTTTTGAAACATGGGAACAGGAATCTATGGAACTTGAGAGACAGACAAGTGAATTAAGGAAAGAACTGCAGTTGCCGGAATACATTGATTCACAGAACATTTACGAGGCATTTCAGCTAATTGAAAAACTCAAAGCTAACACGAGAGAGAAACTGTACTTAACTGAACGGCTCACGAGTGTAGAAAAAGGACTCGAAAATATAGAAAGGCAAATTTTCCATTTTGCTGATACCTTTTTGGGGAAAAAACATTTAGGCATCCAGGAAAGTGCCTTTCGGTTAAAAAACTTACTAAAATTCGAACTTGAAAAACAAATTCAATATAATGAGAAACAGGCCAAACTCGAAGAGCTGAAAGAAGAACTGTACAAACTATCTGTCGAGAGAAAGCATTTCCAAAAAGAAGCAGAAAAGCTTCTTTCTTTGGCAAATGCAAAAACAGCAGAGCAATTTCGGGAAATCGGCAAAAGAGCAGAAAAGCGGGACAGCATTGCTGATCGATTGGAAGAAATTGAAAGGCAGATGGAATTTATGTCTGTTCCTTCTGAACGGAGGATTGAATTCTCCGATACTGATCCCGATGAATTTATCGAAGAAATTTCAAAAAAACTGGAACAAATTCATTCAGAATTGCAAAGTTTGCGAGAACAGCTTGCAGAAGTAAAATATGAGATTTCTGTTCTTGAAAACGGTGGAACGTATTCCGAACTATTGCACAAATATTCACTATTAAAATCTGAATTTGAAGAGGATGCGAAAGAATGGGCCAGATTTGCCATTGCGAAAGACTTACTTGCAAAAACGATTGAACGCTTTAAAAAGAAACATTTACCAAAAATGATTGCGAAGGCCGAGGAATTTTTGTTTTATTTAACGGAAGGAAACTATATCCGCATTCATCCTCAGGAACTTGGCAGTGGATTTCTAATTGAAAATAAAGAACATATTTTGTTCGAGGCAAATGAACTCAGCCAGGCAACAGCCGAGCAAGTGTATGTTTCATTAAGGCTGGCCCTTGCTGTAACGCTTTACAAAAACTTTCATTTTCCAATTATGATTGATGATGGCTTTGTCAATTTTGATGAAAACCGGACTAAAAAGGTGATCACACTTTTAAAAAGACTTACCGGGCAGCAAATTTTACTGTTTACATGCCATAAGCATTTGCTTCATTATTTTGAGAATGTACACATAAAACAGCTGGTAGCAGGGGAAGAAGTGCCAATCCGGTAATTGGGGCTGTTGTGATATACTGTTTTCTTAGAAGGGAGCGTCGGATTGTGAATAAAGGAATTCAGCAGTACGATGTAGGAGAACAAGTTGAGTTATTTTTGCTAATAAAAAATTCCACAAAAGGAATTGCCAGCAATGGAAAGCCTTTTCTTACGTTGATTTTACAAGATCAAAGCGGGGAGATAGAAGCAAAATTATGGGATGCTTCTGATGATGATGAGAAAAATTATGCACCGCAAAATATCGTGAAAGTTCTTGGGGATATTCAAAATTACCGCGGACGAAACCAGCTTCGCATCCGCCAGATCCGTCCGGCGTCTCCGGCAGATCCAGTAAAGATTTCCGATTTCCTTGAAACAGCTCCTGTTTCGCAGGATGAAATGATCAGCAAAATAACACAATATATATTCGAAATGAAGAACCCGAATATTCAACGGATTACGAGATATTTGCTTAAAAAACATCAAGAGTCTTTCTTAGAATACCCGGCTGCAACAAAAAATCACCATGAATTTGTTTCAGGCCTTGCTTATCATGTAACGAGCATGCTGGATTTAGCTAAAGCGATCGCAGACCTTTATCCAAGCCTTGATAAAGATTTGCTATATGCCGGGGTCATACTTCATGATTTAGGGAAAGTTTTCGAATTATCAGGACCGGTTTCAACTTCTTATACGGTTGAAGGGAACCTCCTCGGACATATTACAATTATGGTGAATGAGATCGGGAAAGCCGCGAATGAACTGGGGATTTCAGGAGAAGAAGTATTAATGCTCCAGCATTTAGTTTTGTCACACCATGGAAAAGCAGAATGGGGCAGCCCAAAGCCCCCACTCATAAAAGAAGCTGAAATTCTTCACCATATTGATAATCTTGATGCAAAAATGAACATGCTTGACCGTGCCCTTGCCAGAGTGAAACCTGGGGAATTTACCGAAAGGATCTTTGCCCTTGATAACCGGTCATTTTATAAGCCTACATTTCATAAATGAAAGCAGAAGCCTCACAAATGAGGCTTCTTTGCGTTAACGCATTAACGGAGCAGGGGCCAGACCCTCAAAAGAAGTGGGGAACTATTCTGTAGTAGGCGGCATATTTTCTTTTTCCTTGCATAAGCTTGTACTAAGTTTAGTATCAGGGGAGGAAATATACAATGCTTGTCCCTTTTTGGGTTTATTTGGTTGTTGGGGGAATTATGATCAGTGCTTATATGGCCGTAAAGGTGGGGAGAGAGGAACGCCAGCAAGAACTGGAGAGCATCGAGCTTGAGGGATCTATTTATATGGAGCGCCTCGAACAAGAAAGAAAGAAAAAATTAGAAAAACAAAGGTCTATTGAAGGTAAAATATCTTAAAGAAACGGGTCCAGCAACCTGTTTTATTTAGAAAACATAAAATTTGATTAGAAATAGGCTTTTTTGCGTAAAACCATATAATCGTTTTCATAAAAAAGCGGCCAAATAGTCGGTCGCTTTTTTTGCGGAAAAAATCACAAATCTCAAAAAAAGATCGTAATGTTTTTTACATAATTTAACATTCAATTTACTAATCTATTATAATATTTTAACAATTTTTCTGTTAAATAAAGTTAGGAAATTTATTATAACTGAAGGAGGAAGACGATGAAAAAGAAAGGAATCGCCCTTGCTTTGGCTCTTGGGATTTTAGCGCCAACAGTGAATCCAATTCAAGCAGCGACAAAAGAAGTAAAGATTGAATCTGTCTCATTTAGCGGCTCAAGAGCCCCGGCTACTGCTGAAGAAATGAGCAAACCGTTTACAACAGCTACAGTTGTCGTAAAGTATACAAATGGTAAAACAAAAAAATTCCCGCTTACATATAAAGAGTTATTTAAAACAACGGATAAGTTTAAAATGCCGAACGGAGAAACTTTCCAAGCAGGTACTCCTACGGATTATTATGGCGACCCTATTACTGACAAATCGGTAGATGGAAAACCTGTTCATTATGTATCTGACGCACCAGACGCAAACAGTCTCCTTCGACCAATGAAGGACGGTTCTTTGTACCTTGTTTCTCATTATGAATATGATTCGCTGGACAACGCAGGTAAACCGGCTTGGCGCCGCGTACCGGCTTCAATGACATTAACGAAATTGTATCAAAACATGAAAACAGGAGAGTTGAAAGTTTCAACTGTCGACAAAATTGACTTTTCAGGAGTAAACGGTTTATGGGTGCCTTGTAACGGTTCATTAACGCCTTGGAATACACACTTAGGTTCTGAAGAATATGAGCCTGATGCCCGTTCATTTGAATTCGATACACCAGAAAAGCTCAGTGAATCAACAGCTCATTTAAAAGATTTTGCAAAGCTGTATTTTGATGATGAGAAAAAAGCAAACCCTTATTATTACGGCTTTACTCCTGAAGTGTTTGTCAGCTCTGACGGTATGACGCGTGTTGTGAAGCATTATAGTACCGGACGCCGTTCCAACGAAATGATGATTGTAATGCCGGATGAACAAACTGCATACTTTGGGGACGACGGTGAATATACAACGCTGTTTATGTATGTGGCTGATAAACCGCGTGATTTGTCAGCAGGAACATTATATGCGGCGAAATTTGCGCAAACAAGTGCAGATAAAGGTGGAGCCGGCAATTTAGAATGGATTAAACTTGGACATGCGACAGATAAGGAAATTAAACGTATTATTGATAAAGGCATTAAATTCAGCGATATTTTTGAAGTGTCCGATGTGCCGAAAGAAGGTTTTATCCCTGTTAAGCAATACTCAGGCCAGAATGCCAAATATGGAAAAGTAGAATACTTGAAACTGAAGCCTGGTATGGAAAAAGCTGCTGCATTTTTAGAAACTCGCCGTTACGCAGCGATGTTAGGAGCGACAAGCGAGTTTAATAAGATGGAAGGCTTAACGGTGAACGCGAAAGATAAAAAGCTGTATGTAGCAATTGCCGATATTGGAAAAGGCATGGAGAAAAACAGTCAAGACCCGACCGATCACATTCAATTGCCGAAAGTAAAAGCTGGAGCGGTTTATGAATTAAGCTTAAAGCCGGGACAAAAGAATACAACCGGCCAGCCGATTAACAGCGGATATGTAGCTTCTTCAATGAAGGCGCTTCTTGTCGGCGAAGATTTAGCGCAGCCTGACGCTTACGGAAATAAAGCGAACGTAAATAAAATTGCTGGTCCGGACAACTTAAGCTTCTCTGAGGATTATCGCACATTGTTTATCGGGGAAGACAGCAGCCAGCATATTAACAATTTTGTATGGGCTTATAATGTAGAAACAAAAAAATTATCCCGAATTTTATCAGTACCTGCCGGTGCAGAGGCAACGGGGCTACAAGCGGTTGATAACAGAAATGGATTCAGCTACATTATGAGCAATTTCCAACATCCAGGTGACGAATTAGACAATTTTGCGCCGACAGCTGTAAAAATTGAGGACGTGAAAAAAGCCGTTGACAAAACATATGGAATTAATCAAGCCGGTGCAGTCGGTTATGTTCAAGGATTACCGAATATTAAAAAGTTGCAGGAAGAACTAAAGAAACAGCAGCAGCCAAAAACACAACAGAATAAAAAGAAGTAAATGAATAGAAAAAGTCTGCCATGTAAATTATAGGCAGACTTTTTCTTTTGATACACCCCCGCCTATAGGGTTCAAACTCGAGAAGGGAGAGGAAGGACAGAACAATTAAAAAGAAAGAGGCGGGGGTTAGTCACCCCCACCTGCTTATTTCTTTGACTTGTTAAGTATACCTTCTAATTCTTTATCTTTGATTTCAACACCTGCATCCTTCAATTCACGGTCCATTGCTTTTTGTACGATATCTTGATCAAGCTTGGACACCTTTAATTTATACTCCAGTTCATCTTTCATTTTATCATACGATTTTTTTTCTTTTTTATCAGTTACTTGAATAATATGCCATCCATGTTCCGTTTTTACTGGTTCGCTTATTTCATTCACATCAAGAGCATACGCTGCTTTCTCAAACTCAGGAACCATTTCGCCTGCGCCAAACCAGCCCAGGTCTCCGCCTTTTTGAGCTGAAACAGTGTCAGTAGAGTATTCTTTTGCAAGGTCTTCAAATTTAGATCCGGTATCAAGTTTTTTCTTAACGTCTTTTGCTGTTTTTTCATCTGCCACTAAAATATGGCGGGCTTTAATTTCCGGTTTGTACTCATCGTAATACTTCTTTAATTCTTTTTCTGTAACCTTAACTTCTTTGACTGCCGCTTTTTCTTGAAGAAGGCCGACTTTGAAATCTTTTTTCAAGTCTTCTTCGCTTTCATAGCCGTATTGAGCGAGGGCCATTTCAAAACTGTCGCCAAGCTGGCTTTTTAATTCATTAACCTTTGCATCTAGTTCTTTGTCTGTCACTTTATATTTTTCGGAAAGGACTTTTTCGTAAAGAAGCTCTTGAAGAGTTTGCTCGCCATATTTTTCTTTCATCGCTTCATAAAGCTCGTCCTTTGTAATATTGCCGGCTTTCGTTTCCACTACCGCCTCGGAGTCCCCTCCTTGTGCATTACATGCGCTCAAACTGATAACCCCGACGGCTAAGGATAGGGATAAGATCCATTTTTTCATTTTTAACACTCCTAAAAGTAATTTCGTGGGTAAATTTTCAATTCACACCAATTACTATAACACAAATGAAGTAAGAACATAAAGAAAATCCCTGCTTTTTATAATTCCGAAAAATTGGGTTGGTCAAGATACATGCCTATTCGCCATAAGTGCGACTTGAATAGTATAAGATAGCAACCCATAAAGGAGGTGTTTTACTATGAGTGGAGGATATGGAGGCGGCTTCGCGTTAATTGTAGTGTTGTTTATCTTATTAATTATTGTTGGTGCATCATGGTTTTAAGGTTAAGAAGAAATAGACGGCATTAAGGCAATTTGTCTTATGCATTTCTGAAAGGAGGAAAAAATATGTCCGGTGGACCAGGCTATTACGGTGGAGGATTTGCACTTATTGTAGTCCTCTTTATCCTTTTAATTATTATCGGTGCCTCATGGCTGTAAGAAAAGTTGAACCGATGTACAAAAGCGGTGATCAACTCGTCACCGCTTTATTATGTACGTTACTTTACGTAAACAAAATTTCTAAATAGGAAGACGTCAATAAAATTAATATTAAAATATTTATCGTTCTAAATACTTTTGGCTGGCGGTCTTCGGGAATTTCCTTTTGTATACAAAGGGTATTTGTCAATTTGTTAATATAAAAAACAATAAAAGCGGCAAAAAGAATAAAAACGGAGATCATCGAAGAATCCCTCTTTCTGGAAAGCATACTGATGACAATACAATAACACAAAAAACAATGAAAAAATATAGTTTAAATGATTGAAATTTAAAGTGATAAAAACTCACTTAGATACTGTACGATGAAATACCAAAAAAATCAATAGGGAATATCGAGTCTTTCTCAAAAAATATTATGACAAAATCATCTTTGGATCGAAAAATCCGGCAAAAGCCTCAGCGTATAATTTGGAGTGAAAAAGCCAATAATACAGCTTCTTGGGCCAGTTTCCCCATATATCGATGGCCTGAATTTTTGATAGATTATACGTATTCTTCTTTGCTTAATTCTTTTTTCGTAAGGCGTCCGTCGACTTCAATAAATTCAGTCTCGATATTATGAAAGGATTTCTCGAATATTTCCATAAAATCATCGCCGTAAATATTTCTTAAGATGGCCATTATTTCGATGATTTCCGGAAACTTTCCGTATAGATCCCTTAACGGCAACGCACCTGAAAAAGCTGCGTTCTTATCAGGCCGATACGATTCCATTAAACTTAATAAAATTCTTTCTCCTTTTTCAGTTAATTGCACGTAAGTGTTTCGTTTGTCGTTTTCCTTCTTCGAAAATTTGAGCAGTCCTCTTTCTTCGAGCTTTTTAGAAAAGTTAAAAGCTGTTGAAACGTGCATGACCCCAAATTTGGCAACGTCGGATATTGAAGCTCCGTTCAAATGATAAGCAATCCATAAAATATGATGCTCATTAATGTTTAAATCATAAGGCTTAATCCATTGCTGCCAATCTTTTTCAACTGATTTCCAAAGTGCTTTGCTTAATTGTGCGATTCTCTGGGTGAACATAAATGCTTCTTTCATAGAATATGATTTTTCTGTCATCCCCAATCACCTACTTTTTTTTATCTATATATCATTATGCCAATAAAACAAAAATTAATAAAGATGTAAATTTACAAAATTTTAAGAAAATATTTTTCCGCTTATTGATAAAAGTCAGTATGATATTTTCTCAAGCTTAAACCTCAATTCATTGTAGAAATGAACCATTTTTATAATATATTTCTTTTCGGCTGAATTAGAAAAAATCCTTCTTATCCTTATCAAAATAATCATAAGGATAAGAAGGATTATGAACTTATAGATTTGCATTTAATGTTTGTTCAAGGCCATTCAGCTTTTTTTCAATATCTTGAATTTCTTTTTTGAGTTGTTGCTGATGCGGCGAGATTTCATTTTTCCAATTATCAATGGAGGACTTCACATCGGATGCAAATGTGGTGATTGCTTCTTTTCCTTCTTTTGAAGCATATGTTGCTGCATCCTTTAATTCAGCCAGATTCTTTTTTAGTACTGAAAACTGATTCAGCAAAAGATCTTTCTTTTCCTTCAAATTTTGTCTTGTTTCCTTTCCTGAAGCAGGTGCAGTCAACAGAGCGCCGATACCTGCAGAAACCCCTCCAACCAAAATGCCAAGGAGCAAAGATTTTAATTTCATAGTAAACACCTCATTATATTGGCTAATAGCTAAATTCTTTATAACTTAAAACCCTACATTAGTAAATTCGAAAAGGTTTTTTTAATTCCTTCATGATGTTTTATCTCGATTAAACGAAATTAAACAAATAGGATTTACATAGCCATTTAAAGACTGGCATAGATATTAATTATGAATGTTGTCTCATCATCCGACTGTGTGAAAGGAGTGGGAACATGGGTGGGATCATTTTCTGCTTTTTTGTTCTTAGTGCTGTTCTGTTATATGGTACGATCCATTATCTTATTGCAACTAAAAAGCCGGGTGTATATCCTCCAAAACATGTATTAAAGAAAAGGGCAGGTACTCTTGCTGCAGGAGGAATAGCCGTTTTAATTCTAGGCATTTTGCTTCTTTCTTTTCGATAAAGAGCTGTTTATGTATTGATACCTAACAAAAAAGAACCCTTTGAGGGTTCTTTTCATATCAGGCTTTACCTCTCCATGAATGAGGTCAAAAGACATATCATAATAGGATATGCTAATATCAACTGCTAATTGTCTTGGTTTGATGAGTAATTTTTGTTCTTTTCACAATTCCATTTGCCACCGGATAAAGAATAACCATCACAATCGTATTGACCGCTGACGCTGGCAATACAACCGTTCCAAATAATGCGGCAAATGGTCCGGGAAGACCTACAATCAAATATGCTGATCCTAAAAAGACGATTCCTGAAATGATCGTGCCAACAGCAGTTAAGACTGCAACACTAAAAATCGACGATCTGAAATTTTTTAGTGCAAGAAATAACCCATAGAAAATAAACGAAGTTACCAGTTTATCAATAATGTTTGGGAACAAGCCTGCAGGGAATGTAGTAGTTAAACCTGAAATTAGTCCGGTAACTAAACCTAATAAGAGGACGTTCTTTTTTTCAGGAAACAGGATGATTCCCAAAAACATCATAGTTAACATCATATCCGGTTTCATCCCCAGGAAAAATCCGGGCACAACCGCGTGCAAAACGGCACCAATTCCTACTAATAAGGACAAGGCTACAAGACTTCTTGTATTCATTTCTCAACTCTCCTCTGCTCATCTAAAAGTATCTTTTCCTGCAGTGCTCTATATGCCTGCAGCGAAAAGGTTTTAATAATTATACCATACATGACCTGCGTAAAAAAGCACAAATTTTTTGTTAATATTGTTTTTGGAAGCTTTTCATAAAATCAGCCAGTTTTGCAACATGATCAAGCGGGACTGCATTATAGATGGAAGCCCTGCATCCGCCGATTGAACGGTGGCCTTTTAAGCCGATAAAACCTTTTTCCTTAGCTTGTGCCAGGAAGCTCGCAGTGACTTCATCTGATTTAAGTCGAAATGTAACATTCATTTGTGAACGGCTTTCGGGATCTGCATGGCCTAAATAAAAACCGTCGCTGTTATCAATGACGTCATACAATATTTTTGCCTTTTGTTCATTCAGTTCCGAAATTTTTTCTACTCCACCAATTGATTCCAGCCATTCAAGCACTAACTTGAATAAGTAAATGGCAAGAGTTGGAGGGGTGTTATAAAGTGAATCATTTTCCGCATGGGTTCGGTAATTTAACATAACAGGAAGCTCGTCCTTGGCGCGGGACAACAATTCCTTTTTAATAATGACAACGGTTAATCCTGAAGGCCCCAGATTCTTTTGTGCTCCGGCATAGATTAAGCCAAAATCTTGAACGTTTATCGGCTTGCTCAATATATCACTTGACATATCGGCAACAAGAGGGGCACCCAAGTTTTTTGGGAATGTATGCCATTGCGTGCCATGTATTGTTTCGTTGCTTGTGATATGAACATAAGCGGCATCACTTTGCACTTGTACACCGGATATATCGGGGATTGCTTTATAATTGTTTTCTTTTCCTGAAGCAAGGATTGAAGTTTGCCCTATTTTTTTTGCTTCTTTTAATGCTTTTTCAGACCAGGAACCGGTAAGCACATAGTATCCCGTTTTTCCCGGTTGAAGCAGGTTCATCGGCACCATCGAAAATTGCAGACTGGCCCCGCCCTGAAGCAAGAGAACTTCATAATCATCCGGTATTTGCATAAGTTTCCGGAGAAGAGAAACAGCTCCAAAGTGAACTTCTTCATAATCTTTGCTGCGATGACTTAATTCCATTAAAGACATGCCCGTATCATTAAAATTGAACCATTCATTCGCTGCTTTTTGCAATACAGCCTCTGGGAGCGCAGCAGGCCCAGCATTAAAGTTAAACGCGCGATTCATGAATGTACCCTCCGTATCAAATCAATTTGGAAATGCTATGATGGACTAAAGAAAAAAGATATTTCTATCCTATCAAAAATTTCGAAAAATAACAGAAGGGAAATTGAATTTTTTTAGAAAAAAAAGCCCCTGTTTTTTATACAGGAGCGTGATTACATTACAAATGTTTGCTGATATTTTCCGCTATTTTCTTCAGATCTTCAGGTGTGTATTCACTTGTATTGGTTTTCCAGACAGCACCGAATCCATCGCCTTTTCCGTAGCGGGGAATGATGTGAATATGGTAATGAAATACGGTTTGGCCGGCTGCTTCGCCATTATTATTAACTAAATTCATACCGGCAGGGTTAACTGTTTTTTTTATTGCATTTGCAATTTCCGGAACAACTTCAAACAAGTTTCGTGCAATTTCCGGAGTAAGTTCATAAACGTTTTCTTTATGTATTTTTGGTATCACAAGTGTGTGACCTTCTGTCACCTGGCTAATGTCAAGAAATGCAAGGACATGTTCATTTTCATAAACTTTCGCGGATGGAATTTCTCCATTGACGATTTTGCAAAAAATACAATCGCTCATATACAACATCCTTCCAATGCGTTTTATCCATATAGGCTTGGAATGCTTGCCTTTTCTTGGTATTTTATCATAATTTTAAAGATAAAGAAATAAGGCAGGATTCGTGTGGAATCCTGCCGTTGTGAAGGAGAAACGCTTCATTTTATACGCTCACTAAGTTAGCCTGCGATAAACACCTCATTTACAAATGATTAGTGTCTACTTCGATTTTTTCGTTCAAGGTGACCATCCCCTATTTTCTTTATATGTTTCACAACGTATAAAGCGGTTGACGATCTTTAACAAACACCTCATTCCGATAATGTGGTGCCGCATAGCGGGTTTTGAACGATTATGGTTAATCAGTACTTATTGTTCATCATAACCATCTTTTAATTAGGAACGAATTGAAGCATTTATTGAATGATATTGTCTTTAACAGACACCTCATTTCAAGGTATGATGAAATTCATCATCAAACAATTGGTGTTTCCCCTTCGATAATTAGAATGTCCAGATAAAAAAGGAATATGCATAAATTTTTTCGTGAACATTTTTTCGTTGCTACTTATTTTATAAACCATTTTGCTAAAATAGAAATAAGAAAATTGGGAGGCGTTTATATGGCTTTGTTAGAAATAAGGAATGTAACAGGCGGATATACGAAAAATCCTGTATTAAAAGATGTTTCATTCGATGTTCATTCAGGCGAAATCGTTGGCCTTATCGGCCTTAACGGTGCTGGAAAAAGCACGACAATCAAACACGTGATCGGCCTGATGGAACCTCACAGCGGACAAATTACGATCAATGGCCTTGCATTTGAGCACGATAAAGAAACATACCGAAAACAGTTTGCCTTTGTACCGGAAACGCCGATTTTATATGATGAGCTGACACTTGAAGAGCATTTGAAAATAACCGCCATGGCTTACGGAATAGATGAACATACATACAAAACAAGAATTGACGCTTTATTAGAAGAATTTCGCATGAAAAAAAGGCTGAAATGGTTTCCGGCTCATTTTTCGAAAGGGATGAAGCAAAAAGTAATGATCATGTGTGCTTTTTTAGTACAGCCTTCTTTATATATTGTAGATGAGCCGTTTGTCGGACTTGATCCGCTTGGAATTCAATCGCTTTTAGATTTAATGAAAAAGATGAAAGAAAGCGGTGCGGGTATTTTGATGTCCACTCATATTTTGGCTACCGCGGAAAGATATTGCGACCGATTTGTTATTTTGCATGAAGGCAAGATAAGGGCAAAAGGTACGCTTGAGGAACTTCGCGATCAATTTTCAATGCCTGAAGCAACTTTGGATGACTTATATATTCAATTGACAAAGGAAGAAGACTATGTTTAATGCAGAAAAGCTTTGGAAAGAAAGAGCTGTTCGGACAAGCAAAGAGTTAAGCCGATATCTTCGCTATATTTTTAACGGCCATCTTGTCATTGTTTTTCTTTTTCTTCTTGGAACGGCAGCTTATTATTATCAGGAATGGATCAAAACGTTAACGCCTGACTTCCCGGCAGCTTTTATGATGGCTGTTATTATTGGCATTTTTTTAACGTATAGTCCTATTTATACTTTTTTGCTGGAAGCGGACGGAATTTTCCTTCTCCCTCTTGAGAATAAGCTATCCGGGTACTTTAAGCGTTCTATTATCGTAAGTTTTATTGTCCAGACTTATCTTCTAATTATCGTTTTGGCTGTTTTTATGCCGATGTATGTTCAAGTAAATAACGACCAGTTTCAAATCTTTTTTTACTTTCTGATAATGCTTTTTATCGTTAAAGGCTGGAATTTAGCCGTGAGATGGCACATTCAATATTATATGGAGACGAATGTTCACTTCATTGATTCATGTGTTCGATATTGCATCAATGCTGTGTTCTTGTATTTGCTTTTTTCGAATGCAAGCCATTTGTTTCTCATTTTAATATTTGCGGTTATGGGCATCCTTTACGTATACTTCCGCTTACAAACAAAAAGCAAAGGGTTGAAATGGGAATATTTAATCGATCTTGAAGAAAGACGCATGACTTCGTTTTATCGGTTTGCGAATTTATTTACAGATGTTCCGAGGTTGAAAGATCGGATTAAGAGACGGAAATGGCTGGATTGGCTTTTGAACCGAGTTTCTTTCGACCATTCACGGACATATACCCATCTTTATGTAAGAACATTTTTTCGAGCAGGAGATTACTTTGGTTTGTTCATCCGTTTGACTCTTATCGGAGCAGTTGGTTTATACTTAATTTCATTTGGTTTTGGACAGGTTTTGCTTGTCTTGCTGTTTTTATATTTGACAGGATTTCAGCTTCTGCCGCTATGGAATCACCATCAAAATATATTATGGGTAAGTTTATATCCTGTAAAAGTTGATTTTAAGGTGAAGTCTTTTCACCGGTTGCTGCTGATAATTCTCATGATACAGAGCGTGGTCTTTTCTCTCTTCCTTTTATTGAAGGGAGAATGGGCCGAGGCATTGGCTGCACTCGTTGCGGGAAGTAGCTTCGCCTATTACTTTGTATTCATTTACAGCAAGAAACGATTGCAGTATTAAAACAATTAATCCTTTCCTTGTTTAGGGAAAGGATTTTTTTCGGAACATATCAATACATAGTCCGTATATAAGTAAGTGAAACAAAGAAGGAAGGGTTTGCATGAGTGAATACGAATTGAAGATATATGAAGAAATAGAGAATTGGAAAAGAAAAATGCAAAAGAAATCCGGATTATTGAACCGGATTTCAAAAAAAGCCCAGAACAAAGTAAATGAGTTGATACCTGAAAAAGCGCACCAATTAATGACCGACGCGATTAAGAATATGGTAAAAGCAACATTAACAGGTTCCCATCTCATGACAAAAAAGCAGCAGGCGATAGGATTGTCATTGGCTGAGAAAGATCAGCTTCTAAGAAAGAAATTAGAGGTTTACCGGAAAACCGCAGCAATCGAAGGGGCCGGAACGGGAGCAGGGGGTATTTTTCTTGGGTTAGCTGATTTTCCGCTATTGTTGTCGATTAAAATGAAATTTTTATTTGAGGCTGCTTCGATTTATGGATATGACACCAGTCTTTATGAAGAGCGCTTATTTCTCTTGCATGTTTTTCAATTAGCTTTTTCAAGTGATCAAAAGAGACAGGAAACATTGGTGCTAATCGAAGAATGGGAAGAACGGAAGAAGGAATTGTTAGACATGGATTGGCGCGAGTTCCAGCAGGAATACCGGGATTATATTGATTTTGTGAAAATGCTGCAGCTTGTTCCCGGGGTTGGAGCGGTCGTAGGGGCATATGCCAATTACAATTTGCTGGATCATTTAGGTGAAACGGCCATGAATGCCTACCGGCTGCGATTATTAAAAGCGCCCCCGGCTTATTAATGCGGAGGCGTTTATTTCTAGACCATTTTTTCGGTTGCGGGTTCACTGTTTGCTTGTTTTGATTGGTAATCAATTGCAGCAGTTCCAAGTGTTTTTGCTGCGATAAGCATTGCTTTTTCATCAATATCAAACTTTGGATGGTGGTGCGGGTATGCCTCATTTGCATGCGAAGGTTTGGCACCTGTGAAAAAGAAAGTTCCTTTTACATGTTGAAGGTAATAGGCGAAATCTTCGCCTCCCATATGCGGCTCCGTTTCCGTAATTTCCTTGACTTCTGGGACCTGCTTAGCGCAGTCAATCAGGAATTCAGTTTCTTCAAGATGGTTGACCACTGCCGGATAGCCTCGTTCATAAATATACTCGTATGAACTGTTAGAAGTATAGCACGTTCCTTTTACGACTCTTTCAATCTCAGCTTCAATAAAGCTCCGTACTTCGTCGTTAAATGTGCGTACAGTTCCGATTAATTTGGCTTTATCTGCGATGACATTAAAAGCATTATCAGCAACAAACGACCCGACAGTTACGACAGAAGAGTCGATCGGATTCACCTTGCGGCTGACGATTTGTTGCAGATTAATGACCAGCTGTGAAGCAGTCACAATGGCATCCTTCGTTTTATGCGGTTGCGCTCCGTGCCCGCCTTGGCCTTGGATGACGATTTCAAACCTGTCTGCAGCTGCCATGATAGGCCCAACCCGGTATTGAATCGTGCCGGTCGGTTCAGTAGCCCATAAATGGGTTCCAAAAATAGCGTCAACACCTTCCAGGCATCCATCTTCAATCATCGTGATTGCTCCACCTGGCGCATACTCTTCGGCATGTTGATGAATCATCACATAATTTCCTTCTAATGCATCCCGCATTTCATGAAGGCATTTTGCCAACACAAGGAGAGTCGCTGTATGTCCGTCATGGCCGCAAGCGTGCATTACACCGGGAACGAGTGATTTATAAGGAACATCTTTTTCGTCCTGAATTGGCAGCGCATCAAAATCAGCTCTAAGAGCTACGGTTTTCCCCGGCTTTCCGCCATATATTTTCGCAACGACCCCGTTTCCGCCGACATTTCCTCTTACTTCAATTCCGAGTTTTTCATAATAAGTTTTTATGTAGCGGGCGGTATTTTTTTCTTGAAAAGATAATTCGGGATGCTGGTGCAGATATCTTCTTATAGAAACCATTTCTTCATAAGAATTTTGCAGTTTTGCATATAATTTTTCTTTCATAGGAATTCCTCCTATATTAATAAAACAATTTTCAGTTTTTCGATAATTATAACATTATTTATTTTCATTAAGAGAAATAATATATTAAAAGTACAGGTTTTTGAGAACCTGTTCTAAAGGAAACTTACAAATGTGATCAACGTCTTATAAATCAAGATAAAGGCTGATATATCAGAATGACGACTCATAAATCGGAATGAAAGCTCATATTTCGGAATAACGGCTCATAAACCGAAATAAAGGCTCATTTATCAGAACGACGGCTCATAAATCAAAATAAGGGGTCATATATCAAAATGACGGCTCATAAATCGGAATAAAGGCTGATATCCTTCCCTAGGTCATGATTCGGAGCGAGCAACCCCCTAAACTTTTTCAGTTTTTTAATCTCCTTCAGGGATGACATATTTCGTAATATAAGAAGGACCGGAAAATATTTTCTGCTTTTCCACCCCGACGTCTGTTTCCTTCTTATCATGGGCTTTTTCAAAAGCCTTTGATTTTTGCCATCTCTCAAATCCTTGTTCATTTTCCCAAAGAGTCAGAATGATATACGTATTGGAAGACAGTGGGCGCAATACTCGTATGGCCGCAAATCCCGGCTGATTTTCGATCGATCTTGATCTGTTTTTAAAACGGTATTCAAACACCGGCCTGCCTTCATCAGTGACGGGGATATGATTTAAGACAGCAAACCCTGCATTTTCAAATGTACCGGATGAATCGATGACTTCATATTTGCGCGGTTCTTTGAATACACTTTTTCCTTCAGTTTCATGTAAAAGCAAGGAATTTTCGGAATTTTGCATAAGAATTATATATTCAGAGGGATGTTTTTCTTTCAGAGTTTTTAAATATTCATATGTTCCAGACGTAATATATAGGTTCAATTTTGGCCACCTCTTTGAATAATGATCATCTTTTTTCATTATACATTCGAGCCTTGATAAATCATAATCATGTTGACTGTAGACGTGTGTGAAAATCGTCAAATTATTGACATTTTACTATGTTATCTATACAAACATAGTAGAAAAGGCTATAGTGTAAACAGTTCATTATATGTACGTATTTTAAAAAATTTTTTATTCCTCCTGTTATATATTACAATAGATTGACTGACACTTTTTATTGAAAGGTGGATTTCCCTGATGGCGATTCATTTTAACGATACATTTTTACGAGCAGCGAGAGGCGAAAAGACTGACTTTGTACCTGTTTGGTATATGCGGCAGGCAGGCCGTTCCCAGCCTGAATACAGGGCCTTAAAAGAAAAGTACTCATTATTTGAAATTACTCATCAGCCGGAATTATGTGCTTATGTTACTAGGCTTCCTGTTGAACAATATAATGTCGATGCTGCTATTTTATATAAAGATATTATGACACCTCTTCCTGCTATTGGGGTCGAAGTAGAAATCAAATCAGGCATTGGTCCGGTTATTTCAAACCCTATCCAATCTCTTGCTGATGTTGAGAAACTAGGTGAAATCAACCCGGAAGCTGATGTTCCATACGTTCTTGAAACGATTAAGATCTTGACACAAGAACAACTATCCGTTCCGTTGATTGGTTTTGCAGGTGCTCCGTTTACACTTGCCAGTTATATGATTGAAGGCGGACCATCGAAGAACTATAACAAAACAAAAGCGTTCATGTACGCTGAGCCTAAAAGCTGGTTTGTTTTAATGGACAAGCTGGGAGAAATGACAATTACATATGTGAAATCCCAAGTTAAAGCCGGAGCTAAAGCAATCCAGATTTTTGATTCTTGGGTGGGAGCTTTAAATGCGGAGGACTATCGCCATTTCATTAAACCTGTCATGAAAAAGATTTTTTCGGCGCTAAGAGAAGAAAATGTTCCTCTTATTATGTTCGGTGTCGGCGCGAGCCACCTGGCAATGGAATGGAACGACCTTCCCCTTGATGTAGTTGGCCTGGACTGGCGCTTGCCAATAAAACAGGCACGGGAATTGGGAATAACGAAAACAATTCAAGGAAATTTAGATCCTGCAGTTCTTTTAGCTCCGTGGGAAGTAATCGAAGAAAGGGCGAAAGCGATTTTAGATCAGGGTATGATGCAGCCCGGCTATATTTTTAACTTGGGACACGGTGTTTTCCCATCGGTTAACCCTGAAACTCTTAAGCGTCTGACCGCGTTTATACATGAATATTCAAGAACAAAATTAAGTAATTAAATGCCTCTTTCTTATGCTGCAGATGATAATTGGTTTTTGGGAAAATAGAAATGATTCGTAAGAAAAGGTGCTGACAAATGAAGAAAAAAATGGGATTGCTTGTAATGGCATATGGAACGCCTTACAAGGAAGGAGATATAGAACGCTATTATACACATATCCGCCGGGGCAGAAAGCCTTCAGAGGAAATGATCGAGGATTTAAGAGCCCGATATAAAGCAATCGGCGGCATATCACCGCTTGCTAAAATCACTAGGGAGCAGGCGGAAGAACTTGAAAAGCATTTAAACCGGATTCAATCTGAGTATGAGTTCAAAATGTATCTAGGCTTAAAGCATATTGAGCCTTTTGTTGAGGATGCAGTGAAACAAATGCATGATGATGGAATTGAAGAGGCGGTAAGTATTGTGCTCGCCCCTCATTTTTCGACTTTCAGCGTCAAATCATACAACGAGAGGGCAAAAGAAGAAGCCAAAAAACTTGGCGGCCCAAACATTACATCCATTGAAAGCTGGTACAATGAACCAAAGTTTATTCAATATTGGGTAACAAAAGTGAAGGAAACGTTCGAAAAGATGCCTAACGTTGAAAAGGATAATGCCTGTCTGATTGTTTCTGCCCACAGTTTGCCGGAAAAAATTCTAAACGCTGGCGACCCTTACCCAAATCAGCTTAAGGAAACGGCAGATTTAATTGCCAGCCAGGCAGAGGTCAAAAATTATGAAATCGGCTGGCAAAGTGCAGGAAATACACCAGAACCGTGGCTGGGTCCGGATGTACAAGATTTAACACGCGACCTTTATAATAAAAAAGGCTATCGTGCATTTGTTTATATTCCAGTCGGATTTGTATCAGACCATCTTGAGGTTTTGTATGATAATGACATTGAATGCAAAAATGTTACTGATGAGGTTGGAGCAAGTTATTACCGGCCTGAAATGCCAAATGCACAGCCTGAATTTATCGATGCGCTTGCAACGGTGGTTATGAAACATCTTAAATTAATTAAATGACTGAAACTTATATGTAAAGAAGGCGATGAAACCGTGATGGATGAAAAACGCAAAGTTGTCATAATAGGCGGAGGCATTACGGGATTAACGGCTGCGTATTATTTGCAAAAGGAAGCAAGAGAAAAAGGCCTTCCACTTGAAGTAAAAATTATCGAAGCCACCCATAGACTGGGAGGGAAAATGCAGACCGTAGTAAGAGACGGCTATATCATTGAAAGAGGACCTGACTCATTTCTCGCTCGTAAACAAAGTGCATATCGCCTGGCAAAAGAGGTTGGAATGGAAGATAAGCTTGTAAACAATTCTACCGGGAAATCTTTTGTTTTGGCAAAGAATCGGTTGCATCTTATGCCAGGTGGCTCCATTATGGGGATTCCTACCCAGATCGGCCCGTTTATTACAACCGGTTTGTTTTCTGCCATTGGAAAGTTAAGAGCAGCGGCTGACTTTGTATTGCCGCGTTCGAATCCGGCAAAGGATCAATCATTGGGCCAATTTTTCCGGCGCAGATTGGGCGATGAAGTAGTCGAAAACTTGATTGAGCCGCTTTTGTCAGGAATTTATGCGGGTGATATTGATCAACTAAGTTTAATGGCAACATTCCCGCAGTTTTACGAGGTGGAACAAAAATATCGAAGCCTTATTCTTGGCATGAAAAAATCGGCATCTGCCCAGCCTAAAAACCAAGGGGAAAACGGAAAATCCAAAGGGATTTTTTTCACCTTTACAACAGGCTTACAATCTTTTGCCGATGCCATTGAAACGAAATTTGAGCCTGCTTCTGTATTAAAAGGAATCAAAGTTGAATCGGTAACAAAAAAAGACAAAGGTTATGAGCTTAAATTGAATAATGGGCATCTGATTTTTGCAGACAGTATCGTATCTGCTGTACCGCATCATGTGCTTCCTTCAATTTTTTCAAATTATCAATTTTTTGATATCCTTAAGGAAATGCCGGCTACTTCGGTTGCTACAGTCGCACTTGCATTCCCAAAAGATGCGATCAAAAAAGATATTGACGGCACTGGATTTGTAGTGTCTCGAAAAAGTGACTATACGATAACTGCGTGTACATGGACACATAAGAAGTGGCCCCACACAACACCTGAAGGAAAGGTGCTTCTGCGCTGTTACGTTGGCAGAGCCGGTGATGAAACAGTAGTTGATCTTTCTGATGATCAGATTATCAAGATTGTCCTTGATGACTTAAATAAAATTATGAATATAACCGCTGAACCGGAGTTTGCTGTTATTTCACGCTGGAAAGAAGCTATGCCTCAATATACGGTAGGCCACAAACAAAGGATAGATAACATTAAACGTCATGTAGCTGAAGAACTCCCCGGTGTGTTTCTTGCCGGCAGTTCATTTGAAGGGCTTGGCCTCCCTGATTGTATCGATCAAGGGGAAGCGGCGGTTGAAAAAGTATTAACCTTTTTAAAATTACATGAAAGAACGAAAACGGCTGTCCATTAAAGGCGGCCGTTTTTAAATAAAAATTAATTGATTTTCGAGAGAAAACCTGCTATTCTTTTATACGTATTAATACTAACTGACTAAAATGTCCATTTGGTCACTCTTGCAGGAGGAAAATGTGAATGGATCGAAAACAGTTAATAATTGAAGCTGCGACCAAATCGTTTTCTTTGTTCGGTTATAAAGCAACAACGATGGACCAGGTTGCAAAACTTGCCAATGTTGGAAAAGGGACGATTTACACTTTTTTTAAGAATAAAGAGGAACTTTTTGATGAAATTATTTGCACATTAATTAAGGAAATGAAAAGTGCTGCAGAGAGTTCGTTTGATCCGTCTCTTTCGTTCCATGAAAATGTTCATCGCGCTCTTTTTAAAATCCTTGAATTTCGGCGAAAGCACCAGCTCACGATCAAACTTTATGAAGAAGGAAAAGAGATGGGAACACCCGCGGTTATGGATGTTATGGAAAAAATGGAGAACGCGATTTTAAATTATATAAAAGATAAGGTTGTTTCAGCTATTGAATCAGGGGAAATAAGAAAATGCGATCCTGAGTTAACGGCTTTTGTCATGTTGAAACTGTACATTGCGCTAATCTTTGATTGGGAAAAGAAACATAAGCCGTTGGATAAGGAAGAAATCGCGGAATTGTTTGAGCAATATATTTTTAAAGGATTATCGAATTAGGTAGTCCTTCTTTTTAGATATGAAATGACTAAATGAACAAAATAGTCAATTGTTTTCGGGAGGCTAAAGGGATGAAAAATTTTTTATTAAAAAAAGAGTTTTCGGCTATTATTAAGAACAAAAAACTTCTGATCTCAATAATTGCTGTCTTATTTATTCCAATTATATACAGCGGCATGTTTTTATGGGCCTTTTGGGACCCATATGCACACTTAGATAACCTTCCTGTGGCTGTTGTCAACGAAGACAAAGGGGCGACGTTTGAAGGGGAGGAATTAAATCTTGGCGATGAGTTAGTATCGAAACTGAAAGATAAGAAAGATTTTAAATTTATCTTTGTTGAAAAAGAGGAAGGGTATAAGAAGCTTGAAGATCAGGAATATTACATGCTTGTAGAAATTCCAGAGGACTTTTCGAAAAATGCAACGACTTTAATGGATGAAAATCCAAAGAAATTGGATCTCATTTATGTTCCTAATGAAAGCTATAACTTTTTATCTGCCCAGATTGGCGAAAATGCTATGGTGAGAATAAAGGCTTCTTTATCAAAAGAGATAACCGAAACGTATGCAGAAACTATGTTTGATAAAGTCGCTAAGCTTTCAGATGGAATGAAAACTGCTAGTGATGGTGCAGGGAAACTAAGTGAAGGTGCTAAGGAGCTAAGCAAAGGATCTGAAACACTTCATAAAAATCTTGCAACATTAGCTGAAAAATCAATTCAGTTTCATAATGGCATGAATGAAGCAAGTAAAGGGTCAAAAGAAGTTGCAGATGGTGCTGCTTCTTTGTCATCTGGTTTATCTCAGTTATTGGAAGGACATCAAAAATTACAAAATGCTGCAAATGAACTGAAAACCGGTTCTGTATCGCTTGCTTCAGGGATGAGTCAAGCAAATGCCGGGATCCAAAAAGCAGAACAGAGCATTCCGCAATTAATAAGTGGAACAGAAAAGCTGCAAACTGGTGCACAAACTTTATCTTCTTCATTGCAGCAATGGCAAATCGGTGCTGAAAGCGCAGTCCAGGGTGCCAAGAAATTAAATGAAGGAACTGTGTTATTAGAAAGCAATTTGAAAAATATTATGCCAATGCTTCCGCCGGAGAAGCAACAGGAATTGCAAGTTGCTTTAAACAGCTTAAAACAAGGCAGTGCTGAATTAGCAAACGGCACCGGTCAGCTCGCAAACTCTGCCGGTCAGTTGTCAACAGGCGCCAATACATTGTCACAGCAGCTTGGAGCATTAAAACAAGGCCAGGAGCAGCTGCAAACAGGGATGTCGCAGCTGGCTAAGGCAGGGTCGGAGCTCGAAACAGGCGCTAATCAGATGGCTGCCGGACAGAAAGAGTTCGTATCAGGCATGTCTACGTTTGGACAGAAATTTGCTGAGGCAAAAGATGGTTCTGTACGGTTGGCACAAGGTGCAACGAAATTGGCCGGAGGCGTGAATCAGCTTACAGACGGATCGAGCCAATTGGCTGACGGTTCCGATAAGCTTGAAGAGGGTGCACAGAAGATTGCGGAGGGTAATTCAAAAGTTCATAAAGGCAACAGAGAGTTGGCCGAGAAATTGGCTGATGGTGCAAAAAAGGCTTCATCTGTCGATGCGGATGAAAAAACGTACAATATGATGGCAGAACCGGTAAAAGTAAAAAATGAAAAATTGAATGAAGTGCCGAACTATGGTACAGGTTTTGCTCCATACTTCTTATCGCTTGGCTTATTCGTTGGCGCATTAGTGTTAACGGTTATCTATCCGATTAGAGAACCGGCAGCCGTTCCGCGAAATGGATTCAGCTGGTTTTTCGGAAAGTTTGGAGTTATGGCCATAGCTGGATTGATCCAAGCGATTATTTCAGATATTGTCGTGCTTGGAGTATTAGGGCTTGAAGTGAAAAGTGTTCCATTATTTGTACTCTTTTCAATCATAACAAGTCTTGCGTTTATGGCGCTTATTCAATTCTTAGTAACAATGTTTGATAATCCTGGACGATTCATTGCCATTCTCATTCTTATTTTTCAATTAACAACAAGTGCTGGTACGTTCCCGCTTGAATTGATACCGGAGTCCTTACAGCATTTTCATGCATTCTTACCAATGACTTATTCAGTAAAAGGATTTAAGGCAGTCATCTCAAGCGGAAACTTCAGCTTCATGTGGGAAAACTTCATGATCCTGCTCATCTACGCACTTGTATTTATGGTCGGCACACTTATCTACTTTAACGCAGTGCACAAGCGCCGCTTTAGCGCTGCAGAGTAACGCGGGCCTGGCCCGCTCCGCTTTAAAGTATTAAAGTGAAAGCGGAGATCTTGGAACAAAAAAAGAAACCAGCCGCAGCAAGCGGCTGGTTTTCTAACGTTTGAAAGGAGTATGGATGGAGTGATTTGAGGGAAGTGATCACTCGCTCAAAGAGAACCATGGATTTACAAGTTAACAATAATACGAGATTTATAGATTACATATCAAATAGACCTAAACATTTATCACATTTATTTCCGTAGCATTCATGCTGCTCTTCAATAGTCTCTCCACAGTCAGTACACTTTTTTGACGGCAAATTCTTGAAGAATTCCACGATGCTTTCAATCATGCAGCAACCCTCCAATCAATGAGATGAGTTAATCGTGTTACGTGATGATGTTATTGTATTATAACAGTTTAATAAAGTCAATAACTGTTTCAAAACAAAATTGATGAAAAATGAAAAAAGAAACTTAATCGGTTATAGTTGAAGTAGGTGTAATTTGTTTTGAAGGAGGAAGGCATGTGAAATTAACAGTCATAGGAAGCTGGGGCGGCTATCCGAAAGCAAATGAAGCAAGCACCGGTTACTTGCTTGAACATAATGGTTTTCATTTGCTAATTGATTGCGGAAGCGGCGTGTTGTCGAAATTGCAAACAATGATTGATCCGGAAAAGTTAGATGCAGTTATTATCTCGCATTATCATCCAGATCATATTGCAGATATCGGGGTTCTTCAGCATGCAAGGCTGATCCAGGGATTATTGGGAAAGACTATAGACAATTTGCCAATATATGCACATTCATTAAATCAGCATGAATTTCAAAAATTAACATATAAAAATATTACAAAAGGAATTGCTTATAACCCTGAAGAAATGCTTGCTGTTGGACCGTTTACCATTCGTTTTTTATTAACGGATCATCCAGTTCCATGCTATGCCATGCGGATTGAGGCAGATGGAAAATCGATCGTCTACACTGCAGATACTGCCTTTAAAGAGGAATTTATTTCTTTTACAAAAGGAGCAGATGTGCTTCTTTGTGAATGCAATTTATATAAAAACCAGAATGGAAAAAATGCCGGACATATGAACAGCCATGATGCCGGAACACTTGCAAGATTATCCAATGTGAAAAAATTGGTCCTCACTCATCTTCCACATTTTGGAGAGATCGAACAACTAAAGGAAGAAGCTGCTGAAATGTTTTCAGGCCATATCAACCTGGCGAGTGAAGGATTAACAATTACCTTATAAAATTAAGTTACAAGGTAGATGTTGTTTATTTTTCTCATTTTCGGGGTCTGGCCCTCAATACGTTAAAGCTTTAAAGTGATAAGGGCCAGGCCCTTTGACCCCATACATGGAGGGTGACGTATGACGGTTGTTTTGGCGGAGGTCAGCAATTTTGTTGCAACGGTGACGATTAATCGTGAAGATGCGCTCAATTCATTTAACTATGAGACTCTTAATGAGCTTCAAAACGTTGTGGAGCATTTGCGGATCGATCCGGAAGTGCACGTTGTAATTTTCATCGGTGCCGGAGAAAAAGCGTTCAGTGTCGGGGCTGATTTAAAAGAAAGAAAAACACTGTCAGATGCCGAGGTTAAAAGAAATATTTATAAAATTAATGAGGTTTTTAACGCGATAGACCAGCTTCCACAGCCAACAATTGCCGCCATCAACGGATATGCTTTTGGCGGAGGAATGGAGTTAGCTCTGGCATGCGATTTCCGGATTGCTGCGAAAGGGATTTCAATGGGATTGACTGAAACAAGCCTTGCCATCATCCCGGGAGCGGGAGGTACACAAAGGCTTCCTCGTCTAATTGGCCAGGCAAAAGCACTTGAGCTGATTCTAACTGCAAAGCGCCTTACTGCAGATGAAGCAAAAGAATACGGTCTCTTATACAAAGTAACTGAAAAAGAATCGCTTATGTCTGAATGCAGAAAGCTGGCGGATTTAATGCTCGCAAATGGACCGGTCGCTTTACAGCAGGCGAAATTCGCAATAAAAAATGGTATGAACGCTGACTTGCAGACCGGACTGCAAATTGAAAGAAAAGCATACGAAGCAACGATTCCGACAGAAGACAGGCTCGAAGCTCTTCAGGCATTCAGTGAAAAAAGAAAACCAAGTTTCAAAGGGAAATAATTTATAACACGGTGTATGCCGTGTTATTTCTTTTTGACAAAAAAAACGGCAAATTTTCGATCCATTTGCAATAAAATTCTAAAAATTTTTTAAAAAGGCTTGTAAAGTAGAATGTTTTACCTATATAATTTAGTGCATAAAAGCTTAAAAGTGACAAAGCTGAAAAGCGTAAAAGCGACAAAAAGACAATTATTTGAGGGGGGATATAAATGAAAAGAGGTTTAAAAGCAATTGCTGCAGCTGCACTGATTAGCAGTTTTATTTTAAGCGCTTGCGGAACAAGCGACAAAACAAGTGAAGATGGCAAAGAAACGGGGAAAAAGGATAAAGTATTCAAGGTCGGGGTAACCCAAATTGTCGAACATCCTTCTCTTGACGCCGCATATGAAGGTTTTAAGAAAGCATTGGAAGATAAAGGGCTAAAGGTCGAATACGATGTTCAAATAGCCCAGGGAGACCAAAACAATAACCAGACGATTGCAAATAATTTTGTCAGTGACGGCGTTGATCTAATTTTTGCGAATTCTACTCCGAGTGCGCAAGGTGCATTAAATGCAACGAAAGAAATCCCGATTGTATTTACTTCAGTTACAGATCCGGTCGGAGCAGGCCTTGTAAAATCAATGGATGAACCGGGAGAAAATATTACCGGGACCACTGATACACATCCTGATGCCATTCCGAATACGGTCAAATTCATCACTGAAAATTTCAAAGGAAAAAATGTCGGGGTTATTTATAATGCCGGTGAACAGAACTCCGTATCACAAATTAAAATCGTTAAAGATGCATTAAAGAAAACGAATTTCAAACCCGTTGAAGCAACCGTTTCCACTACCTCAGAGGTTAAACAAGCGGCTGAATCACTCGTAGGAAAAGCAGATGCCATTTATATTATTACCGACAATACGGTTGTTTCAGCATTAGAATCTGTCATTAAAGTAGCTAATGAAAATGATATTCCACTATTTGTAGGTGAGCTTGATTCAGTGAAACGGGGCGGTTTTGCCGCTTACGGATTTGATTATTTTGATATCGGCTATGAAGCTGGCGAGATGGCGGCAAAAATATTGAATGGAGAGAAGAAACCGAGCGAGCTGCCTGTCCAATATCCGCAAAAGCTGAAACTATTAATCAATAAAAAAGCAGCAAAAGAGATGAACATTGAAATAAAAGAAGAATGGAAAAACATCGCTGAGTTTACAGAATAGACTGTAGAAAACGCAGTCTTAGAAAGGGAGAATAATATGGCTACCGCAATTTTCGGCTCAATAGAAGCAGGTGCCATGTACGCACTGATGGCTTTAGGGGTTTACCTCTCATTTAGAATATTGGATTTTCCGGATTTAACGGTTGATGGAAGCTTTGTCACCGGAGCTTCCGTAGCGGCGGTTTTAATTGTCGACGGCGTCAATCCTTTTATCGCAACGGCTGCTGCATTGCTGGTCGGCTTTCTTGCCGGCTGTGTGACAGGGCTTCTCCATACAAAAGGGAAAATTAACCCCTTGCTCTCGGGTATCTTAATGATGATTGCCCTATATTCGATCAATCTTCGAATCATGGGGAAATCTAACGTTCCGCTTCTTGCGGAAGACACGGTTATGACAATTATTACAGATTTCTGGAAGAGCCTTGGTATTGATGATGCGTTAAATGGAATCGGTTTCGTTCCTAAAACGTGGGGCATTCTAATCGTCATGCTGATCCTTGCTTTCATCGTAAAATTGTTAATTGATCTGTTCTTAAAAACAGATCTTGGACTTGCCCTTAGAGCAACAGGGAACAATGAAACAATGATCCGCAGCTTTGCAGCAAATACCGACTTTTTAAAAGTGCTCGGGCTCGGCCTATCCAATGCACTTGTTGCATTTTCCGGTGCGTTGATTGCTCAATACAACGGATTTAGCGATGTTGGCATGGGGATCGGCATGATCGTGATTGGTCTTGCTTCTGTCATTATCGGTGAAGCGGTGTTCGGTGCTAAAAATGTAGTAAGAGCCACGCTGGCTGTCATAGGAGGGGCAATCCTCTACCGGATTATTGTCACCCTTGCATTAAGAGTAAAATTTCTCGAAACAGGCGATATGAAATTAATTACCGCCTTAATCGTGATAACAGCATTAATTGTTCCTAAAATATTGGAACAGCAAAAAGATAAACAGCGTAAGAAAAGAAGGAAGCTTGAAGCAAAGCAAAAAGAATCATATGTGACAAAAAAGCGTGGTGAAGATCTTGCTGCAATTAAAACAGATATATAAAGTCTTTAATGAAGGAACACCGGACGAAAAAATTGCCCTTAATATGGTGAATTTGAATTTATCACCCGGTGATTTTGTAACGGTAATCGGAAGCAACGGGGCCGGCAAATCTACTTTAATGAATGTAATTTCAGGAAAGCTTGTTCCTGATATAGGGGAAGTTTGGATTGATGGGAAAATCATTACATTTGAAAAAGAGCACAAACGTGCCAAATGGATCGGCCGCGTTTTCCAGGATCCAATGGCAGGCACTGCACCATCGATGACAATTGAAGAAAATCTTGCCATCGCATATGCAAGAACAGCGACACGCGGACTTGGAAGAGGCGTTTCAAAAAAACGGAGGGAATTTTTTAAAGAAAAACTTGAAAGCCTTCATCTCGGTTTGGAAAACAGGCTTCAGGCAAAAGCAGGACTGTTATCTGGCGGGGAAAGGCAGGCGCTGTCATTGTTAATGGCAACCTTTACTGAACCTAAAATTCTTCTCCTTGATGAACATACAGCTGCTCTTGACCCTGCGCGTGCTGAACTTATTACAGAACTGACAAAACAGATTGTCAAGGAATACAATTTGACAACGATTATGGTGACGCACAATATGCAGCAAGCCCTTGAGCTCGGGAATCGTTTGATCATGATGGATAAAGGCCAGATCATTTTCGAAGCAAATTCTGAGGAAAAACAATCTTTGACTGTTGAAAAGCTTTTACAAGAGTTCCAGCGGATTCGCGGTGAAAAAATGGCGAGCGACAGAGCTGTATTAATTTAATAAAAAGAAAAAAACCTTGTCAGATAAACAAATGACAAGGTTTTTTTCTTTACTAGAGGGTGTATCCACCTTGTTTATGAAAAAGCATGGCGATTGCGCTTTTTACGGATAGTACATGACTAACTGAAATCGTACCATTTCTGCTCCCGGGTTGGTGTAGGAATGTTGTCTGTTGGCTGTAAAACGGATTGAGCTCCCCGCATTTACGAGATATGACTCGCTGTTAATTTTCATTTCAAGGCAGCCGGACATGACGGTAATATTTTCTTCAATTCCTTCATTATGCGGGTCTGATACATGCTGGCATCCGGGATCAAGTTCGATAATATAAATCTCAAATTTTTTTCGCGGGTCGAAAGGAAAAATTGAATAAACACGGTACTCACCGTTATTTTCAATAACTGGATCAACATCTTTCATTGAAACAAGAACGATTTCTGATGGTTCTTCCCGAATAAGAGTGGAAAAAGAAACTTGAAGGCCCGTGGCAATTTTCCAAAGGGTTGTAACGGTAGGGCTTGATTCGCCACGCTCAATCTGGCCAAGCATTGCTTTGCTCACACCGGTGGCTTCTGCTGCACTTTCAAGGCTTAATCCCCGGGTTTTACGTATCATTTTTAAATTTTCCGCAATTATTTTTTGAATATTTTCCATTTTTCCCTCCGTAAGCATTGTATACTATAACGCACATATGTATAATAAACTATAACAAAAGTATAAATAATTTATAATTATTAAAAATTTTATCCTCTTTATGTATAGTTTACAATTTTTTCAGGCGGTGAGGTAATGGCTGAATTAACATTTAGCAAGCAATCATCTGAATTCAGGAAGGGGATTCAAGCGGGCATCAGCATTGCAATTGGATACTTTCCGATTGCCTTGACGTTTGGACTTCTTGCCAAAACCACCGGTTTGACAGTAGGTGAAACAATCATGATGAGCCTGCTTGTGTATGCCGGTGCCTCCCAATATATGTCGCTAAGTCTTTTATCAATGGGAACGGGAATCTTTGAAATTGTGTTGACAACTTTTATTGTGAATATTAGGCATTTTCTCATGGCGGCTTCGTTGAATGAAAAGAGTGAGGACGACCATATTCTAAATAAAGTGATTTATTCCTTTGGTATTACAGATGAAACATTTTCTGTCGCGGCAACAAAAGATGAAACTGTAACGACAGGTTATTTATTCGGTTTGTTTTCAATCTCATATGCTAGTTGGGTTATTAATTCCGGAATTGGCCATGTTATTGGAGCGAGTCTTCCGCAAACTTTGCAGGAGAGCATGTCTGTCGCTCTATATGCGATGTTTATCGGCCTTCTTGTACCTTCAATGAAAAAGAGTGTCAAAGTTGTCTATTTAGCAGTCCTTGCAGCAATCTTTAACAGTATTTTTGCATATACAAAATTTCTTTCAACGGGATGGGCGATTGTTTTGGCTACTCTTTTATCGGCTGTCATAATCGAGGCAATTTATACATGGAGAGGCAAATTGAGGAGGAATTTTATTGAAAACTGATATCATTTGGATGATCATCGGAATGGGAATTGTCACTTATATCCCGCGAATGCTTCCCTTTGTCTTATTTAAAGGAAAAGAGCTCCCATCATTTGTCCAAGGGGTTCTTAGAAATGTTCCATATGCTACTCTTGGGGCACTTATTTTTCCGGGAATCTTATTTATTCAAGATGACATGTTGTACGGCTTGGTCGGTGCGGCAGCTGCCTGTATTGCAGCATTCCTTGGTGCAAATGTTATTGTCGTTGTTCTTGGATCAATTGCCGTTCTAACAGTTTATTCGTACTTTATATAATACGTTCTTTTCGAAAATCCCCTTGCTTATGAGTCATCCCTAATATCATGAATAATATTTAGTTCTAATCGCCAAATTTTTAACTAAACTAATTATTGAAAGGGCTGGACAAAAAGGGGGGATTTTAGTTGGCAAGAAAAATCGGCTTTTACGCCGTTGTGGCATATGCGGTATATGGCATGTTTTTTTATTGGTATTTATTTTATTTTGCCGATACGAGCCTGCCGTTTGAATATGAGGGATCCAGGGCTGACCCGGCAACTTTTTTAAATGGAAGGGAACTCATGTTAACGGAGGAATATTCGAAAGTCAGGAATCTGCTTTTTTTCCTTTCTACGCCTCTTGAATGGCTAATCTACACATTAATATTAGTGTTGGGTCTGTCGAAAGCTTTTAAGCGCTGGGCTGAACAGTCTGCGAAAATCAAATTTGTCCAGACGGCCATTTATTTGTTCTGGCTATCTTTATTTGCTTTTATTGCTACTTTCCCGCTAAATTTTATAAGCTATTCTTTGTCGAAAAGCTATCATATTTCTGTTCAGACTTTCAGTTCGTGGATCAAGGAAGAACTAATCGATTTTTGGATTAATTATGGTATTATGCTGATCATTGTAACGGTATTGTACTGGCTTATTAATAAAAGCCAAAAAAGATGGTGGCTTTATGCGTGGCTTTTATCCGTTCCGTTTACTTTGTTTATGATGTTTCTTCGGCCTGTCGTGATTGACCCGCTCTACAATGATTTTTATCCGTTAAAAAATAAAGAGCTCGAGGCGAAAATTCTTTCCATGGCAGATCAAGCAAATATCCCTTCAGAGCATGTATTCGAAGTCAATATGGCCAAAAAAACGACTGCTCTGAATGCTTATGTAACCGGAATTGGCTCCAATTCGAGGATTGTTCTTTGGGATACGACATTAAACCGGCTGAATGAAAAGCAAATATTATTTATAATGGCTCATGAAATGGCCCACTATGTGAAAAAGCACTTGTATATTGGAATCGCCGGCTATTTGCTTCTTTCTTTAGCGGGTCTGTACATTACTGCAAAAGCAATGAACGGGGCAATAAGTCGGTGGGGAAAGGATTTAAAGATTCCCCATGTTAACGACATCACGTCTTTGCCGCTATTTTTAATGATTTTATCGATATTGATGTTTGCATCCAGTCCTCTATCTAATATTGTGTCGCGCTATCAGGAAAAACAGGCGGATCAATATGCCATCGAAATGACAAAAGATCCCGCTGCTTCGATTTCCACCTTTCAGGAGTTAACACGGGCGGGGCTCAGCCAAGTCAACCCGCCGCTATTAGTAAAAATCTTTCGATATGAGCACCCTACGATGCTTGAACGTATTTCGGCCATGGAAGATTACGAAATTAAACAAAGAAGCAAATCAAATGATGAAGGCCCGTAAAAAGGCCTTCATTTTTATAAAAGATTAAAGAAAGAAAATTTTGGAGTTGCTGCGTGTTTAAAAGTTTTTGTATTTTTGAAAAATTTCCTTTCATTATGGGGTAAGCTGCATGTTTGGCGGCTTTTTTAAGGAAAGAATGATTTGAAATGAAGACCCTTAAAAATAAACTGACAGTGGAAATGTTAGAAGAAATTTTCAGTGAGGGAGAAGAAAGACGCAAAGCAAGCCCCCTTCGATAATGGAGGGGGGAACTAATATTAATTCACCTGGAGAATCAAGTGCCGAAGCGTTTGTTTAATTCTTTTAATTGCTCAGACAATTGGAGGAATGCAGGACGGTCTCTGTTATCAATTGCCTCATCAATAAGTTTTAACAGCTTTTCTTTCTCTGCCTGTAATAATACTTCCGATAGGAGCATTTCAATGTACAGGTCTTGAACAAACATTTCTTTCTCCTTTTTACGGTTCATCGCACCGAGTTTCATTAGTTCTGTGTAGGACTTTTCGTTCATGAAAAACCACCTCTGCTGCCTTTTTAATATTATATGGAATAATTGAGATTTAATCAACGAAATTTTTTAAATTTTTAAATAAGTATTCTTGGTGCTAAATAATTTTAAAAATTTAGAAAAATATTTATAAAATATGAGAGAAAATTGGAAAATTTATGGTATGATATGGGAAAGACACATAAAAAGGAGATGAAAATATGATTAAACAAAGGAAACCGCTTATAGAAGAATATGAGATTAATCCATATACGATGATGATTATGCCCATCGAATATGGCAGTAAAGTATACTCGCGAATTCTTGAAATTGATGAAGAATATATATCCCCTTTTAAGCCGATCGAGATTATTAAAAAGAGCTGCATTTATTTTGGGGCAAGCTACGAAGGCAGAAAAGAAGCGACTAAGAGACTGATAGGGATTACTCATAAAGTTCCGATAGCCATTTCCTCACATAATTTCATTAATTTTTTTCCAACGACTTCACCGAATAACCCCGAGTGCATGTGGATTTCATATGAGCATGTTGTTTTTCATGAAAGAGCCGATTCGAAACATACAAACGTTACTTTCAGCAATAAAAACATTTATACACTTCCTGTTTCTTTTAATTCATTTGAAAACCAGCTATTAAGGACAGCGCTCCTTAAAACGAAAACGATGCAAAGAATAGAGGAGACTGAGAGAAAAGCGATGTATTATTTTCATGGACAGCGATATTTTGAGTCGTCTGAGAGAAGCGGCGAATATGGCAGGTACATAAACCGCAAAAATTAGCTTTTTTCCGGCGCCTTGCCGTTTTGAAATGTTACGGATTGAGGCGCCCGGCATTTGTGGGTGACTGTCCGCGATCAGATCCTTCCAGTTTGTTTTCGTTTTTGAAAAAATGCCGCTTGAATAAATAATACTCCATCAGCTCTTGCACTTTGTTTCGTATCCGCGGGTTAAAGTAGCTGTGATGCTCTTCATACCCTTTATATAAAAACATGTACATTGTAAAAGCATCATCCCGCTTTAACTCTTCAACTTTCATTCTGTTCTTCTTCATATACCGCTTAACCTCTGCCAGTTCTTTTTGAATGACCTTCATTGTTTCTTCAATTAATTCAAGGTAAGGTTTTCTTAATTTAAAAGGGCTGTTTTCGACGACCACAAGATCTCGGTTTAAAACTGTTAATACCATCGGCAAATAAATAGCCTGTTCCATCATATTTCGATCTTCCTCTGGAATTCTTGTCATAACCGTCATGCTCCTTACACTCGAATAAAGAACATATGTTCGTATTAATATGTTACTCAAAAAAACGCTCAAAAACAAGAGGAAATTTTTACAGTCAATTTTGTTTTCCAGAAGCGGGAAGCAGAAAGCCATTGTCCGAATCAAAAGGCTGAATTATATTTATAGACTGGTTCAAGCAATATGTGTAATATTTAAAATGGAATGAAAACTGCACGATTGCGGTTTTTCCTTTTTAATGGCGATATTTAACAGTATGTTTGGAGGAAACTTTTACAGCAAAAAAGAAGTCTTATATAATAGGTCGAAATTACAAGAAAAATGGAAGGGTTTTAACGATGAGATATGAAAGAAGGCAACATAAAAAGAAAAAGAAACGCAGATGGAGAAAGTTATTTCTTATCCTGCTATTATTGTCAGCAGGTGTGTTTACCTATTCATTTTTCCTGTATAAAGCCGGTGTCTCTCAATCATTGCAAAATGCTGAAACTGAAAAAGTGGAATATGAGTTCAATGGGGAAAAAGATGAGAACGGCTGGACAAATACATTGTTGATCGGCAGTGATAGCCGTGGAGAAGAACATGCACGGGCTGATACGATTATGATTGCCCACTACAATAAGGAAAAAGGCAAATATAAAGTGACATCCATTATGAGGGATACGTATGTTGATATTCCGGGATATGGGAAAGATAAAATTAATGCAGCTTTTGCCTATGGGGGACCTGAACTGCTCAGGAAAACGATTAAAGAAAACTTTGGCATCGATCTGCAATATTATTCGATTGTTGATTTTGAAGGTTTTGTTCAATTGATTGATGAAGCTTTCCCTGAAGGGATTGAAGTAAATGTTGAAAAAAGAATGTCCGAGAATATTGGAGTCACACTTGAACCGGGTGTCCAAAAACTAGACGGCAAGCATTTGCTCGGTTATGTAAGATTCCGCCATGATGCGGTGGGAGATTTTGGACGTGTTAAACGCCAGCAAAAGGTATTAAAAAGCGTAGCAAGGGAATTATCAAATCTTGAAACGATTCCAAAACTGCCGAAATTAGTCGGTGTTGTGACACCTTACATTAATACAAACATGAAGACGATGACAATGCTGTTCATGGGTAAAGATTTTTTAGGAAAAGAGAATCGGGATATCGAAACTCTCCGTATCCCGGTAGACGGATCTTTTGAAAATCAACAAGTGAGCGGTTCAGGATCTGTTTTAGCAGTAGACCTTGAAAAAAACAGAGCCGCATTAAAAGAATTCTTGAACAAATAAAACTGAATTGCCATAGTTCTTAATTGAAAAAAGAACGTGTAAAATAAAAAAGTAACGATAATTACCAAATTTGCAGGATAAACAGATCGATATTCAGCAAGGAGATTATGAATGGATTTTGATTTAATACGAGAATGGTTCACGCTAGAAAAGATATTGGAATTAATAAAAGAATATCGCTCTTTCGGACCGCTTCCGGGAATATTGCTCCCAATGTTTGAGGCTTTCTTGCCGTTTCTTCCCTTATTTGTGTTTGTCATGGCTAATGCAAATGCATTCGGGCTATGGTTTGGGTTTTTATTTTCATGGATTGGTGCAGTTGGAGGAGCATTGCTAGTTTTTTTGATCGTGCGTAAATATGGCCAGCAGAAGATGCTCCGTTTTTTGAAAAAGCATTCCCATGTAAAAAAGCTTATGAGCTGGGTTGAACGGCATGGGTTTGGTCCGCTTTTCCTGATGCTTTGTTTTCCGTTTACGCCTTCAGCTATTGTCAACATCGTGGCAGGGTTATCAAAAGTAAGTATTGCACAATATTTGCTGGCAGTCATTACGGGCAAAATGGTGATGATTTTCACGATTAGTTTTATAGGGTATGATATCCGCGCATTGGTCCAACAGCCGATAAGAACAGCCATTGTTATGATCGTCATTTTTATTCTTTGGTACGTGGGCAAAAGAATTGAACTAAAAATGAATATGAGCGTTGAAAAAGATAGAACATAATGAAAAACGTACGGACGAAAAAGCACGGAGGAGATGAAATGAAAGAAGAAATAAAAAAAGAAGGTTTGGAATGGCTGAAAGCTTTTGCGATCGGAATGATAATATTTGCTTTTATTCGTACTTTTTTCTTTTCAAATTATATTGTTGAAGGTGAATCGATGAAGCCGACTCTTAAAGACGGCAATAAGTTGGTGGTAAATAAAATCGGTTACCAGATCGGCGAGTTGCAGCGGTTTGATGTTATCGTATTCCATGCAAATAAGAAAGAAGATTTTGTGAAAAGAATTATCGGCCTTCCTGGAGATAAGGTTGAATACCGCAATGATCAATTGTACATCAATGATAAAAAAATGGATGAACCATATTTAGACATTTACCGGAAGCAGGTACCCGGCGGAAGAATAACTGGTGATTTTACTTTGGAAGAACTTACAGGAGAAGAAAAGGTTCCTCCGGGCAAGCTTTTTGTTCTCGGAGATAATCGCCTTGGCAGCTGGGACAGCCGCCAGTTTGGATTTATTGCGATCGATCAGGTCGTCGGGAAAGTGAATGTAAGATATTGGCCGTTAAACGAATTTGATGTTTCTTTTTAATGAGAGTTTCTGCCGCAGTTTAAAAAACTGTGGTATTTTTTTGCTTAATCCGTGTTTTCCAAAATTGTATGGTGATTTTCCAAGATTAAATAATAGTTTTGCAAAATTATTCTCGTTTTTTGCAAAATAACTCGTTATTTTTCAAAAATGAACATAAATTTTTCCAAGTTTACGATATCATGCGATTTTTCCAATAATGGCCAAAGCATATACAAAAATAATGATCGCCTTCTGTGCTATTATATTGAAAGAGAAATATGTCCGTCATTTAAAGGGGGAAAGGGAATGGCTGTCAGACTCATAACAGGGAGATCAGGTAGCGGCAAAACAGAATATTGTTTAAAGGAGATACGGGAGAAGCTGCTAGAGGATCCGGATGGAAACCCGATTATTTATCTCGTTCCGGAGCAGATGACATTTTTATCTGAATACAGGATTGTCACCACCCCTAATTTGGGCGGGATGATTCGTGCCCAAGTATTCAGTTTTACCCGTTTAGCATGGAGAATTCTTCAGGAAACAGGCGGGATCAGCCGCTATCATCTCAACAGTGTTGGGATCAACATGCTCATTCGAAAAATTATTGAAGATCAGAAGGATGAGCTGAAAATTTTTCAAAGGGCTGCTGATAAATCCGGATTTATCCAGCAAATGGAACAAATGTTGACGGAATTTAAACGTTATTGTGTAACCCCGACTGAGCTGACCGCATTTTGGACAGACGGGGAACAAAACCAAAAGGATCTGAAGGATAAGCTTCACGATCTTGAATTAATTTACAGCCGGTTTGAGGATGAACTGTTTGGAAAATATGTAGATTCCGAGGACTATTTAAGACTTCTTTCGGAAAAAATCGCTTCATCCGAGTATTTAAAAGAAGCAGAAATATATATTGACGGTTTTTACACATACACCCCGCAAGAATATATGATTATTGAACAATTAATGAAGCACTGCAAGCGGGTTACCATTACTTTAACAAGCGACCAATTGTATAAAGAAAACGCACCCGACGAGCTTCATCTTTTCAGATTGTCCGGTGAAACGTGTCAGACGATTTACGAAATCATCAAAACAAACGGAATCGAACTGGAAGACGAAATTCTTCTTGCGGAGCAGCTGAGATGGACAAACGATTCATTGCGCCATTTAGAATCGGAATTTGATACAAGGCCTGCCGTACCTTATGAGGAAACCCCTGAGGTTTCCATTTTCCAGGCAGTTAACAGGCGGGCGGAAATAGAAGGAGTTGCCCGGAAGATTAAGTATTTAGTGAGGGAAAAAGGATATAGGTTCCGGGATATCGCATTGTTAGTAAGGAATGGAAGCGACTACCACGATATTTTAGAGACCATTTTCCATGACCATGAAATTCCTTATTTTATTGATCAAAAACGAACAATGTTAAACCATCCGCTTATCGAGTTAATTCGCTCCAGTTTAGAGATTATTAACGGTCATTGGCGTTATGAACCGGTTTTTCGCGCCATAAAAACTGAACTGATGTTTCCTGTAAAATCCAATGTCCTTACATTGCGCCAGCAAATGGACAGGCTTGAAAATTATGTTCTCGCATACGGAATCCAGGGAGACAAATGGACGAAAAAAGACCGCTGGATCTACCGAAGAATAAGAGGGCTTGAATTTGAATCCGTTGCAAAGACCGATGCAGAACAGAACATCGAACAGGAGCTGAATGAGCTTCGGGCGATGATCACGGCCCCTCTTCTCCGGCTGGCTCGCCGTCTTAAAAAAGCGAATACGGGAAGAGATTTATGCGAGGCTGTCTATTTGTTTTTAGAAGAATTAGATATTCCAACAAAACTCGAACAATGGAAGCTTGCTGCAGAAGCAAAGGGCGAGCTTGTAAAGGCGCGGGAGCATGATCAGGCCTGGAACGCCGTGATGGAGCTTTTGGATCAGTTTGTTGAAATGCTTGGAGAGGAAAAAATTTCACTTAAGCAGTTTGCAGCCATTCTTGATGCAGGGATGGAGTCATTGCGTTTTTCACTTGTTCCTCCTGCCATCGACCAAGTAATAGTTGCAGATTTGGAGAGATCAAGACTGTCAGACATTAAAGCGGCTTTTGTCATCGGTTTAAATGAAGGGATTTTTCCTGCAAAAATAGGTGAGGAAGGGATATTGGCTGACGAAGACCGTGAGTTTTTGCTTTCAAGAGGTTTGAAAATCGCACCTGGAAGCCGTACGCGCCTTTTGGACGAAAACTTTCTCGCCTATAAAGCATTTGCCACTCCTTCCGAGCACCTTTATGTAAGCTACCCTTTGGCCAATGAAGAAGGAAAAGCATTGATGCCTTCTTCATATATTAAAAGATTAACGGATTTGTTTCCAAATGCCCGCATGCATTTCTTTGTTGCCGATCCATCAGAGTTATCGGAAGAAGAGCAGCTTGATTTTATTTCAAATGAAACGACTGCCCTGTCCTATTTGACCGGACAGCTTCAGCTGAAAAAACGAAACTATCCGGTTTATGACTTATGGTGGGATGTTTATAACTATTATATGAATAATGATAGATTAAGGCCGATGGCAGTTAAAGCTCTGTCTGGTTTATTCTATGAAAACCGGACGAAAAAGCTATCGGAGCAGGTAAGCAAACAATTGTACGGAGACCATATTCAAGCTAGCGTCTCAAGGATGGAGCTCTTTCACAGCTGTCCGTTTTCCCACTTTGCCCGACATGGACTGAAACTCTCGGACCGTCAAGTATTCCGGCTTGATGCTCCTGATATCGGTGAATTATTCCATGGTGCATTAAAATATATCGCAGAAACAGTGGCGCAAAAGAATTTGTCTTGGGCAAACATGACGAAGGAAGAATGCGAAAATCTTGCAAAAGAAGCAGTTGAAAAACTGGCTCCTAAATTGCAAAATGAAATACTGTTAAGTACGAATCGCCATCAATATATTAAGAGGAAACTGGAAAAAATTATCAGCAGAGCTTCATATGTATTAAGCGAACATGCCAAGGCAAGCGGTTTTTACCCGATCGGCTTGGAAGTGGCTTTTGGTCCGAAGGAAAAACTGCCGCCCCTTTCTTTTTCTTTGAAAAATGGAACAAAAATGGAATTGGTCGGCCGGATCGACCGTGTTGATAAAGCAGAGGACACAAGCGGCGTATTTTTAAGGGTGATCGATTACAAGTCGAGCGAAAAAGATTTAAACATCGGGGAAGTTTACTACGGTCTGGCGCTGCAAATGCTGACGTATTTAGATATTATCATTACCCATTCGGACAATTTAATCGGCACGAAAGCAGACCCTGCGGGAGTCCTTTATTTCCATGTTCATAATCCGATCATCCATTCTTCAAAAGTGTTGACGCTTGATGAAATTGAAAAAGAGATTATGAAAAGCTTCCGAATGAAAGGGCTTCTTCTCGGGGAGCAAAATGTAATTCAATTAATGGACAAAACACTAGAATCCGGCGACTCGCAAATTGTCTCCGCCGGAATGAAAAAGGATGGAACGTTGAAAAAGTCTTCGAAAGTGGCGACGAGAGAAGAATTTGAAGCTTTAAGGCGTTATGTCAGAAAATTGTATGAGAAAACAGGAAATGCCATTTCAGAAGGAGTTGTCGACCTTTCCCCTTATAAAATGAAGAACAAAATTCCTTGCACGTTTTGTCCGTACAAAGCGGTATGCCAGTTCGATCAATCACTGGAAAGCAATGAGTTTCGTATTTTAACGCCGTACAAAAGAGATGACGTTTTGGGATTAATCCGAAAGGAGGTAGATGATCTTGACAAATTCGGTGATGATTCCGCCAAAGCCTGAAAATGTGACATGGACCGATGACCAATGGAAAGCAATCATGGCAAAAGACCGGGACATTCTTGTTGCGGCGGCAGCCGGTTCGGGAAAAACGGCTGTCCTCGTTGAGAGGATCATTCGAAAAATTACTTCCTTGCATGACCCGATTGATGTTGACCAGCTGCTTGTTGTTACTTTTACGAATGCTTCAGCTGCTGAAATGAGACATCGAATTGGTGAAGCATTAGAAAAGGAGATTAATTCAAACCCAACGTCTGCGCATTTGAGAAAACAATTGAGTCTTTTGAATAAAGCATCGATTTCTACTCTCCATTCATTTTGCTTGGAGGTGATTAGAAAATACTACTATTTAATTGATATTGATCCGGGGTTTCGGATAGCAGATGAGACGGAAGCCCAGCTTCTGCGTGACGAAGTTTTAGATGAATTATTTGAAGAAGAATATGGAAAAAGTGATAATGAAGCATTCTTTTCACTTGTAGATACATTTACGAATGACCGGAGCGATGACGCCCTGCAAGATATCATAAGAGAACTTTACGATTTTGCCCGTTCCAATCCTTCTCCTGACCGTTATTTGCAGTCGATTATCGAGATGTATGATGTTGATGAGAATGGGAAACTGGAAGATCTTCCGTTTATGGATGCTCTCTTATATGACATCGAGCTGCAGCTTGAAGGGGCAAAACAAATGCTTCTTGAAGGGCTGGAGCTGACGAAGCTTCCCGGCGGACCGGCGCCCAAAGCAGAAAATTTTAATGATGACTTGCATCTAGTTGATACTCTTATCAGCGCAAAAAACGATTCTTGGTCAACTTTGTACAACGCAATGCAAACATTGACTTTTTCACGTGCGAAAACAGTCAAAGGAGACGAATATGATAAGGGCTTGGCAGAAAAAGCTCAAAAATTAAGAGACCGGGCGAAAAAAGTTTTGCAAGACTTGCAGTCCGAACTTTTCTCAAGAAGACCTGAATCGTTTTTAAAAGATATGCGTGAAATGAAAGGACATATCGAAACGCTTATTTCTCTTGTGAAATCTTTTTCGGACCGATTTGAACAAGTGAAAAAAGAAAAGGGATTAGTTGATTTTGCTGATTTAGAACATTACTGTCTCGATATTCTTACCGGAAGCATCGATGAGGACGGCAGAAGAATTCCTTCCGAAGCAGCGCTTTCTTACCGGCGCCATTTCAAAGAGGTTCTCGTCGATGAGTACCAAGATACAAACATGGTGCAGGAAGCCATTTTGCAGCTTGTCACAAATGAAAAAGAAGAGACAGGAAATCTTTTTATGGTAGGGGACGTTAAGCAATCGATCTACCGGTTCCGACTGGCAGAGCCAAATTTATTTTTAAGCAAGTACAACCGTTTTACACCGACTGGTGCGGATACGGGCTTGCGAATTGATTTAGCCCGGAATTTCCGAAGCCGGAAAGAAGTGCTCGACGGAACGAATTTTCTGTTTAAGCAGCTTATGGGGGTAAAGGTGGGAGAAATCGAATACGATGAAGCTGCAGAGTTAAAAAAAGGTGCCCCGTATCCGGAAGAAACCCCGAACCCTGTTTCCGTCATCTTGATCGACCAGGCCGGAGATGAAAATGAAAGCGATGCAGAAGATTTGACTGAAGTGGAAAATACTGGAGATTTTAGCCGAGAGGAATTGCAGCAGTCACAGCTGGAAGCAAGGGTAATGGCAAAAAAAATTAAAGAGCTAATTGAAAACCGGACCGAAGTGTATAACACAAAAACAAAAAGCACACGGCCCATTACTTACAGAGACATTGTGATTCTTCTCCGTTCCATGACTTGGGCCCCGGAGATCATGGAAGAGTTCAAACAACAGGGCATACCGGTATATGCAAACTTATCAACCGGATATTTTGAGGCAACAGAAGTGTCGATTATGATGTCTCTGTTAAAGGTTATTGACAATCCTTATCAAGATATTCCGCTTGCAGCTGTTTTACGCTCCCCGATTGTTGGATTAAACGAAGAAGAATTGTCGCAAATCCGCATTTCAAATAAGTGGGGATCGTTTTATGAAGCTCTGATGACTTTTTGCCGGACAAAGCCGTCAGCTGAACAGGAAGCCCTTTATGAAAAAGTAAGACCGTTTGCAGACCAGCTTCAACAATGGAGAACAAAAGCCCGTCAAGGATCATTATCTGAATTGATCTGGGATTTATTCAGAGAAACGAAATTTTATGATTTTGTCGGCGGGATGCCGGGCGGAAAACAGCGCCAGGCAAACCTTCGAGCATTATATGACAGGGCACGGCAATATGAATCAACATCATTTAGAGGCTTGTTCCGCTTTCTCTGGTTTGTTGAACGAATGATCGAACGGGGCGACGATTTGGGGGCAGCCCGCGCACTTGGAGAACAAGAGGATGTTGTCAGAATCATGACCATTCACAGCAGTAAAGGCCTTGAGTTCCCGGTTGTTTTTATTGCGGGTTTAGCACGCAAATTCAATACAATGGATCTGAAAAAAACATTTATGCTGGATAAGGAATTCGGATTTGCCGCAAGGTATGTCAATGCGGAGAAACGGATATCTTACCCAACGCTTGCACAGCTTTCATTTAAGCGGAAAAAGAAGATGGAAATGCTGGCAGAGGAAATGAGAGTGCTATATGTTGCTTTAACTCGTGCGAAAGAGAAACTGTATTTGATCGGTTCGGTAAAAAATGCTGAAAAATCGCTGGATAAATGGCTTTCGGCAGCTGCCGGCGAAAACTGGCTGTTACATGATTACGACCGAGCAAATGCAAGCAGTTATTTGGATTGGATCGCCCCTGCGCTTATTAGGCATAGGGATTGTAAAGTATTGCGTGGCGGCGACAATCAAGAAAATATAAAACTATTAGACCATCCATCATGCTGGCACGTGGAAATGATTTATAGTGAAGAAGCCGGATCATTGAATGAAGATAAAAGAGACGAAAGACAAGAATTGCTGGAAAAAGTGGCAGAAGGGAAACCTGTTCCAGTTACTTCTAACCATGCTGAAAGGGTAAACGATCAGCTTTCATGGAAATATGAATTCCATCATGCTTCTGTACTCCGGTCCAAGCAATCTGTTTCCGAGTTGAAGAGGCAGTTTGATCTTTCCGGTGAGGAGAGCAGTACGGAACTGCTTTGGAAAATAAGAAAGCCTCTTTTAAAGCGGCCAAGATTTATGCAGGAAAAAACATTATCACCTTCAGAAAAAGGAACGGCTATGCATATGGTTATGCAGCAGATTGATCTGTCGCTTCCTTTAACGGAAGAATCTATTCGTCATCAGGTGGATGACATGGTACAAAAAGAACTCCTTACCGAGGAGCAAAGAGAAGGAATTGACTCCGGACTCATTGTGAAATTTTTTGAAAGTGATCTAGGTCAAAGACTAATACGTGCAGAGAAAGTTATGCGAGAGGTTCCTTTCAGTTTATCGTTGCCGGCAAAAGAAACGTATCCAGACTGGACTGTTGGAGATGAAAATGTCATTGTACAAGGTGTGATTGACTGTTTCTTTGAAGAGGAGGATGGTATTATTCTCCTTGACTATAAAACAGATAGCATTAAGGATCGTTACAAAGGGGGATTTGAAGAAGCAAAACCGATTCTTGAATCGAGGTATCGCCTTCAAATAAACCTTTATGCCCGTGCCCTTGAACAAATATTAAGAAAGCCTGTCCATGAGCGGTATTTGTTCTTTTTTGATGGAGGACATTTATTAAAGCTAGACAATCATTTATAAAATAAAAAACGGCAAGAAACGTGCGTTCTTGCCGTTTTTGAATATATGAGTTTTTATTTCCGTTTATCAGCCTTCATTCTGATTTATCAGCCTTTATTCTAATATATCAGCCTTCAATTTCGTTTATGAGCCTTCGATCAAATTTATGAGCTTTCATTCCAATATACAAAAAAATGGGGATTAGCCTTGTTTTCTCAACTTTTAATTATTACCTACCGTTGGCTGGTCAACTAAGTTCGTATCAAGAACATTTGTAATACTTATTCCGTTAATTGTAATCACAATTCCTCCGGTATTACTCGCTCCGGAACCGGAATGCGATTTAGAATTGCTTTTTGGAGAGATAATGAGAGAGTCGCCAAATTGGACAATTCCTGATCCCCCAATATTAAGGATCTGAACGGGACCGATAAAAGCTGGCATGGAAAACATCCTTTTCTTTACTCTATTGTGCGATTTATTTTAACATATGTTTTTGATTATGATTCTGTTCGTTTTCCCGTGGCAAAAGCTGACGGATATGCTTTACTCTCGCCTCCATTGAAATATGCTTACTGTTTCCCACATGGAGGAGAGAAGATGAAGAAATACCGATAATGTCGATTTTGCCGACTTTGATAATGGGATGATGGTTACATGTTTGATAGATAAATGGTTCATTAACTGGAGTAATAGGAATGGGCCGGGAGAAAACGGTGTATTCAGAAAAGTTTCCTTCATTGCTATAATAAATTTCAGTTTCCCTATGAACAGCTAAAGCTCGGGAAAACCCGTTTATCATATTTGAATCTCCGATTTGCAAAAAAGAGGAAAAGGAAATCGTATTGATGTTAATTCGATCCACACATGAAGTACGTTGAAACATGTTAGGATACATCCGGTGTTAGCGGTACAAATGGACCTATAATTAATGATTCAGGAGGTGTATCAAATGCAGCTGCCAATTGGATCGTCTGAGTATCTCCGACCATTAATAAGGAGGAACTGGAGACACCGATCACTCTTATACTGCCCACGCAAATCTCCCGATTGTGAACTTGGAAATTCATTCTTTTTTCATTCCTTTCAAATTGTCTGGCAAATTTCTTAAAAAGACAAACACTCCATTCTCAATTTCTTTTTTCATCTGCGTGATTATTTTTTCCTTCCAATCTTCTTTCGATCTTTCTTCTGGTGAAATTTGTCTTAAATAAAATTCGATTCGGTTTGGAATCTGTTTCTTAATATCTTCTTTAATAAAATCAATGTATGACCCATCAATATTTACATTTAATTTCTCCTGAGTTTGCTTGATTAAAGGTTCTATTTCTGTTTCCAAGTAATGATACAAGTTATTTTCGAGTTCCATCACTGTGTGCATATGATCTTGCGGAGAAAATGAAGTGTTCACTTGTTGATTATCGACAGAAAAGTCTTCGATTCTCTGAAGGTCAGAAGGATTTAATCCAATATTTAAGGTTCCTTCAAGAGACTCTACTTTTAACTGGTCAAATTTATATTCAATTTTATCCACTCTGATTCCCGGTCTCTCTTTAAGTTCCGTTAATTCATGATGAATTGCTTCAATTGTTTTTTCCAGCTGGCGGATTTTCCTGTCTTGCGCTTGAATATACAGGTGCATTTTTTGAATGTATTGATAAAACTCTTGATTCAAATAAATCACCTCGACTCCGTTGAAGACAAATAGAAATACTTATACTTAAATTGGCGATACTAAAGGAACTGCAGGTGCTCCCAGGATTGGTGCCGCACCGGGCGGAATTGGTTCCGGAGCTGGACCGTTAAAGCCCCCGGTATTGTATAAATGAGAAACCGGCTTAATAATTCCTGCACTACCGATCTGCAAAACAGAAGAATTGCTGATCCCCTCAATTTTTATCAAATTGATATGGATCGATTGCTGTATATAAAAATTCATATCAATCACCCGTTATTTTAAGCGTTAAAAAAATTTCCTTGATCAACAAGGTCGGTATCATATGTGTTTGTGGAACTTTGTTGATTGTATACGTATAAACCGTCTCCAGTATTAAAAGAACCAGCCCCTGCAAAGGTCTTTGCTGATGATATTGGCATCATTTTATAAACATCTCCAATGTTAAAAATAGAACTGCTCCCAACCGAAACTACTTGCACAACCCCGACAATCGCTGGCATGGACTCCACCCTTTTCATCATTTCTCTTATATCGTATGTGACAGATAATTGAATGTGATTAAAATGCCCATGATTTCTATTACAGCAAGCTTGTTATTAATTATTGAAAAAATGATGTTTACAGTTTGAAAAACATAACGCAATGAAAACTGGAAGTCGTACGGGAAACCCAGCATTTTGAAAATTGAAACCGCTTCATTATTAATACCAAGCCTCCCAAATGATTATAAATGAATGGATAAATAAACATAATAACAGAGTAAAAAATAAATCGGGAGGAAGTAGTGAACATTCATGGAAAATAACATGCATGATGGCATTAAGGACACGATGGAGCACAAATACATACCAATGACATCATTTGCAAGCGGTCTCGGACAGGCTGTGATGCATGATCTTTACTGTTATACGAACCAGATTGTGAATGTGTGCTTTGTCGGCAGTCCTGAAAATCCAAATAATTGGGTTTTAATTGATGCAGGTATGCCTGAATCGGCAAACCGTATTCTCGAGGCTGTAAAAGAACGGTTTGGTGAAAACAGTAGACCAAAAGCGATTGTCCTTACACACGGTCATTTTGATCATGTCGGATCATTGGTCGATTTAGTCGAAAAATGGGATGTTCCAGTATACGCCCATGAGGCGGAAATTCCTTATTTGACCGGAAAATTGAGCTATCCTGAACCTGATGGATCGGTTGAAGGAGGATTGGTTGCAAAAATGTCGCCGTTGTTCCCGAATGAACCGATTAATCTTGGGAACTGTGTTGAGGCAATTCCTTCAAACGGAAGTATCCCAAATATGCATGGATGGCGATGGATTCATACACCGGGCCATTCACCCGGACATATTTCCTTGTTCAGAGATGAAGACCGTTCCCTTATTGCCGGTGACGCATTTGTTACGGTGAAACAAGAGTCGCTTTATAAGGTAGTGACACAAAAGCAGGAAATCAGCGGTCCGCCGAGATACTTAACAACCGATTGGAACGCAGCGAAGGAATCCGTCAAAAAACTTGAAGCCTTAAAACCGGCAGTTGCAATTACAGGGCACGGAATGCCTATGTCCGGTGACGAACTATCAGAAGGTCTGGAAAAAATGGTGAGAGACTTTGACCGCATAGCTATTCCTGATTATGGACGCTATGTTAATCGCAAGCATTGATTTTCGATTAACTTGAAAAACTAGAGTAAGGCGCTTAAAACGAATGCAAAACCCAATTTATTCTTGATTGGAGTGTAAATAATGAAAGCTGTAACATATCAAGGACCAAATAATGTAGCGGTAAAGGAAGTAGAAGATGCAAAATTAGAAAAGAAAGATGATATCATCGTGAGGATCACATCGACTGCCATATGTGGGTCAGACCTTCACCTCTATCAAGGAAACAGTCCGTTGCCTGAAGGCTATATTATTGGCCACGAACCAATGGGGATTGTGGAAGAAGTCGGCCCTGAAGTGACAAAAGTGAAAAAGGGGGACCGTGTTGTTGTCCCTTTTAATGTTGCCTGCGGCCATTGCTTTTATTGCGAACATGATATGACAAGCCAATGTGATAATGCAAATGATCATTATGATTCAGGAGGGTATTTTGGTTTTGGAGAAAAGTACGGAAACCATCCGGGCGGCCAGGCTGAATACTTAAAAGTGCCTTTTGGAAATTACACCCCTTTTGTCATCCCGGAATCGTGTGAGCTGGAAGATGAATCCCTTCTCTTTTTATCCGACGTTTTGCCTACTGCTTGGTGGAGTGTAGAAAATGCCGATGTAAAAAAAGGCGATACCGTTATCGTTCTTGGCTGTGGACCAATTGGATTGATGACGCAAAAGTTTGCCTGGATGAAAGGCGCAAAAAGGGTAATAGCTGTCGATTACTTGGATTACCGGTTAGACCATGCAAAACGAATGAACGATGTTGAGGTGTTTAATTTTACAAAAAATGATGACATGGGCGAGTACTTGAAGGAAATTACTCAAGGAGGCGCAGACAAGATAATTGATGCAGTCGGTATGGACGGGAAAAAAACACCTCTTGAGTTCGTAGGGCAAAAATTAAAGTTGCAAGGCGGAACCCTTAGTCCTTTAAAGATTGCTGCAAAAGCAGTAAGGAAAAACGGAACAATTCAAATTACCGGAGTATATGGCGGCAACTACAATAACTTTGAATTAGGCGCTTTATGGATAAGAAATATTACCATTAAAATGGGACAGGCACCGGTCATCCCAATTATGCCGAAGCTATTTGAAAAAATTATGAATAAAGAGTTTGATCCAAAAGAAATTATTACACACAAAATCCCTCTTGATGATGCAAGCCATGGCTATAACATCTTCAATGACCATCAAGATAATTGCATCAAGGTTGTATTAAAGCCTTAATGGATAATTGAACTATCATCTTATTCAACTTAGGGTAAGGCACTTGGCTTATTTCCGAAGATTTAACTTATTATGAACTGTCAATTTTATAAAGATGTTTTGACAAAGCGCAAACACTATTAGAATTCCCGCATAGAGGATCAGTTGTACCAGAATGGGCCGATCCTAATATGCGGGAATTTTTTAAACATAAGTATAGAATAATTGACCAAATTAATAAAATTACGTAATCATAACAACAAAATCGTGTATAATATACTTTGCAGATTTTTCTGATAAGGAGACAAACAATGCCGGAAGTAAATAATGCAAATTTGAATCAAGAACGGATCCTTTCACTTGATATAATGAGAGGATTTGCGATTCTCGGAATCTTTTTAGTGAATATGATTTCTTTTCATTCTCCTTTTCTTTATATTGACCCAATGAAATGGTGGAATGATACTCTCAGCAAAGCGGCCTATTCGTTTATTGATATTTTTGCACAGGCAAGTTTTTACCCGCTGTTTTCGATGCTTTTTGGATATGGACTTGTCATCTTGATGGAACGGTCACAGCGAAAGCAAGTAAATTTTTATATGATTGCAATAAGAAGGCTGTTTTTGCTGTTACTGATAGGAATGATCCACGCTTTTTTTATTTGGCATGGGGATATTTTGATTAATTATGGTGTTCTTGGTTTTATTTTGTTATTGTTATTAAAATTATCGGGAAAAGGGTTAATGATCACCGGATTGCTGCTTTATGTGATTCCCAATATATTCTTAACATTGCTTCTAGCGATCGGTATGCTGTTTGCACCGGAGGAAGAATGGTCTCCATACGATGAACAATCTGCAGCTGATTCCATTGAGGTTTACAGTCAAGGGAGTTTTACTGAGATAACGGAACAAAGGGCGAGGGATTGGTATGAGGTAAATAACCTTGAATTTTTCTTTTTTTCGCTTACATACATTCTTCCATTGTTTATGCTTGGAGCCGGGGCAGCTAAACTAAAATGGCTGGAAAACTTTGAACGCTATAGAAAAAGGCTGTTTTTCATCATGCTCGTATCAGGGATCACGGGGATTATTATTAAAGTTCTTCCTTACTTATTTGACAGAAATATTGCAATGGACTATATACAAGATATATTTGGAGGCCCGTTATTATCCATTGCTTATGCTTTTATCATTGTCTTTCTGGTAAATCGAAAACAGACCGCTTTGTTTCTTTCACCTTTAGCAGCAGTTGGGAAAATGTCTTTAAGCAATTATTTATTCCAATCGCTCGTTTCTACGTTTATTTTTTACAGCTACGGGCTTGGATTTTATGGGAAGATTTCTCTATTTGAAGGCACGATTCTTGCATTAGCGATTTACGTTGTTCAAGCATCTGGTAGCTTCATCTGGATGAAACATTTTTATTACGGTCCATTGGAATGGCTATGGCGAAGTTTTACTTATTTATCACTGCCGAAATGGAAACGGTTCTCGCAATAATAGATTAGTATATTATCAATAAAAAGGGGTGGACTCATGAAATTTGCAACAGCTAAAGATAAGGATGGAGTATTCGTTGGGCTTTTAAATGAAGAAAATAACAGTGTGCTTCCGCTTGGAAGGGCAGAATTAAGGCACACAGGTGAAAAGCATTTTCCGGAAACAATGATAGAGTGTATTGCTCTCGGAGAGGATTTTATTAAAAAAGTAGAAAATTTGATCGAATGGGCCAACACAAGCGGAGAAGGAAAAGAATTATATATTCCCTTAGATGAAGTTCAACTGCTTGCGCCAATTCCAAGGCCGGCTAAAAACATCTTTTGTGTAGGCAAAAATTATGCTGAGCATGCAATTGAAATGGGAAGCAAAGACGACATTCCTGAACATGTAATGGTGTTTACGAAAGCACCGACTACCGTTATTGGCCATCAAGAAAAGGTCCTTAATCATCTTGAAGTGACAAAAGAGCTTGATTATGAAGGAGAACTCGCTGTTGTCATCGGAAAGGCCGGAAAAGCAATAAAAAAAGAAGAGGCGCTTGATTATGTGTTCGGCTATACGATCATCAATGATATTACGGCAAGAGATCTTCAAAGCCGCCACCAACAGTTTTTTATCGGAAAAAGCCTTGATACAACCTGCCCGATGGGACCTTGGCTCGTCCATAAATCAGAAATTGAAAATCCGAATCAATTAAATATTCAAACAAAAGTGAATGGGGAAATAAGACAAAACTCAAATACGAAACATTTTATCTTCCCTGTAGAGGAAATTATTTCCGTTCTTTCTGCCGGAATGACGCTCGAACCGGGTGACATTATTGCAACCGGAACACCTGCAGGGGTAGGGAAAGGCTTTAAGCCGCCAAGATTTTTGAATCCGGGTGATGTCATTGAGATCACGATTGAAAAAATCGGAACATTAAGTAACCAAATTGCCGATGCATAATGAACGGGAATTCACTCTATATTTTTGGGTTTTTTCATGACAATATGATATGATGAGAACGAATGATACATAAGGAGGCTATGCCGGTGACACACGCCCATATTACTGCCTGGTTTTTAGCAATTGTCTTATTTTTTATTGCGCTGGGTCTTCATAAAAGCGGAAAAGCTAAAGGATTTAGAGTCGTGCAGATGATTTTAAGAGTATTTTATATTCTCATTATCATTACTGGCGTATGGATGTTAGCTAGTATTTCCAATATCAGCTTGCTCTATGTCCTGAAGTCTGCGGTCGGGCTATGGGTAATTGCCATGCTTGAACTGATTTTAATCAAAACAAACAAACAACAAAAAACCTCGTCTTTATGGATCCAATTTGCAGTTGCTTTCTTGCTTGCCCTGTATTTAGGATTTAAGCTGCCGTTAGGATTTCATTTTTTCTAAAAAACTTATAATTTGACATGATTCTCAAAAAGCTGCCAAATTGGTGGCTTTTTTTCTATGTTTTTCGTTTAAACAACAATATATTTTGTGGTATTTTTAACATAAAAGGTTATAAATTTCTAAAACTACCAATGGTGATCATATGGCCAAGACAATTTCCTGTATCTATGAAGATACAATTCAACTCAAGTCTTTTATTGAGGAACAAGGTTTATGCAAGTATCCTAACCTGTTAGTACAAGTTTTTTCAGGCATTTTGAATAAGGAAGCCATTATGGAATTGCAAACTTTCTTAAGTAAAAAACTTCCGGCCGCCACTGTTATAGGCTGTACAACAGATGGGGAAATATTTGAAGGAACTATTGCTGAGGGAAAAATTGTATTGTCTTTTACAATTTTTGAAAAAACAAAATTAAAATCCTTTCTCCTCCATAATGATTGGTTTGCCGGCAGTTTTGAAATGGGAAAAGAGCTTTCAGCAAGGCTATCCGCTTTTGATACGAAGACCGTCATCTTGTTCCCGACAAGTTTTGAGATCGACGTGCAGGAAATGCTTGAAGGAATTTGTGACGGAAATCCTGAACTTGTTGTTTCCGGAGGCGTTGCCGGAGATAACGGCCATTATAATGAAGCTTTTGTTTTTACAGAAAAAGAGTTAACAAGTAAAGGTGTTGCAGCAGTTGCCTTGCAAAGCGAGCATCTGAAGTTCCATACATATTCGAATCATAAATGGCAGGAAATCGGAAAATCATTTACTGTCACGAAAGCAAGCGGAACAACGATTTATTCGATTGACAATAAAAAGCCGCTTCAAATTCTCTCAAATTATTTGGGGGAAAGTTTTGTTAATGATTTGCCCCAATCGGGGGTAGAATTTCCGTTTCTACTAGACAATAAGGGAGAAAAAATTTCCGTCTTTATTGTGAAGGTGCTTAAGAACGGAGCCATTGTCGTTAACAGAAGTGTAAAAGAAGGAGAAAAGCTTACATTCGCATATATAAATGTCGAATCGATCGTTGAAAATTCGCTGCAAAATATGAAGAGTTTGTCGAAAAAGCCGGTAGAAACTATTTTTGTCTACAATTGTATGGCTAGAAAACGTTTGTTCAGGCATTTTTCAGAGGAAGAAATGAGAATGCTGAATCAAATTGCACCGATAACGGGCTTTTTCTCATACGGTGAAATATTTTACAATGGGAAAAATGATCCTCATGTTGTCGGACATTCTCTCACCTATCTGGCCTTGTCAGAAAATGCTAATCAGATTCCGGAAAAACCTTTAACTTTTAAATACGATATTCCTGTTAATATGAAAAACATCGTTAGTTTAACTCATTTGATGCAGGCTTCACAAAAAGATATCCGGATATTGAATGAGAATTTAAAGGTATCAGAGCAATACTACAGGTCGCTTTTTGATAATAATACAGATTTTGTCTATTCAACAGATTTGCAAGGGAATATTACGAGTGTAAATTCTTCTTTTATTAAGACTTTTGGTTTCAGTGAAAATGAAATTATCGGCAAGTCTGCGTTGAAATTCATTAGCCCGGATGACATTCCAAGAGTAAGAATGCATTTTTTCAGGGCATTAAGAGGAAAGGAACAATACTATAATATTGAAATCCGGAATAAATCGGGCGAAGTCTCTTTGTTTCAAATTAAGAACATTCCCATTACGATTAATGGAGAAACGACTGGGATATATGGCATTGGACGAAATATTACCCAGCAGAAAATAAATGAAGAAAAAATAACGAAGCTTGCTTATTTTGATCATGATACCGGATTGCCAAACAGGATGAGATTTACAGAAAAGTTGGAAGAACTTCTTTCAAGGGCGAAAAAGAAAAATAGGAAACTTGCTGTCCTTTTTATAGATATTGACCGCTTTAAAATAATTAATGACAGCCTTGGCCATTATGCAGGTGATATAATTCTTAAAGAGCTGGCTGAAAGAATTCAAGAGGCTCTTCCAAGCGGTTCGCTACTCGGGCGTTTTAGCGGTGACAAATTTTCTTTGGTTCTAACAAAGCAAGTGTCGATTGAAGAAGTCATGAAAACAGGGACTCAGATTTTGCAAAACATTTCAAAGCCGATATTTATGAATAGTCAAGAGTTTTTTTTAACAGCAAGTATAGGGGTCAGCTGGTATCCGGGAGACGGCCTTGACGAACATACTCTTCTAAAAAATGCTGACATTGCGATGAATCGTTCGAAAAATAACGGAGGGAATCGGATTACTTTCTTTTCGAATGAAATGAATGATGAAGCATTAATTCGCCTTGAGATGGAGAGTTATTTAAGAAAGGCTTTGAAAAAAAATGAATTTTTCCTTTGCTACCAGCCATTGATTAATTTGCATTCAGGGGAAATCTACGGGAGCGAGGCTTTAATCCGATGGGAACATCCTAAGCTTGGTCTTGTATCTCCGGGAGAATTTATTCCACTCGCTGAGGAGACCGGATTAATTGAAGAAATTGGAAGTTGGGTGCTTCGAACGGCTTGCAAGCAAAATAAGCAGTGGCACGATATGGGATTAGGAAAGATGTCGATATCTGTAAATGTATCAGCCCATCAATTTCAGCAGACTAATTTCTTATCGGAAGTTAAAAAAGCGATCGAGGAATCAGGTCTTTCACCTGAATATTTAATACTTGAACTGACAGAAAGCGCCATGCTTCAAAATATCGACTACAGCATTTCAGTGATGAAATCTCTGCAGGAATTTGGCGTAAAGGTTTCCATTGATGATTTTGGAACAGGATATTCTTCATTAAGTTATTTGCGAAACTTGCCAATTAATACGTTGAAAATTGACCGCTCTTTTGTAGATAAATTACATATTGATACATTAGACATTGCGATTGTGAGAGCAATTATTACGATGAGCCACGGACTTGCGGTGGAAGTTGTTGCGGAAGGAGTTGAGACGAAAGAGCAAATTGAGCTTTTGCGGGAATTAAATTGCCACTATGCACAGGGGTATTATATTCATAAACCTCTGTCGACAAATGAATTTGAAAATGTTTTGAGAAAAACAGCAACAACTGCATATAACTGAATTCGGGTCGGGGGGCCGGTTCCCCCACTTCATTAACTCTTTCATGCAACACGGGTCAGATCCTCACTGTGTTAATTCGGTAAAGGCCATCTTGTTTCCAAGTCTGCCTTAGGGCAGGCTTCTTTTATTATTCAATTTTATGTTGACGAATATTATGAAATTTATAACAATTAAGATATAAATATACAAATGAGAAGGAGGATGTTTTTCTGCCGGTTTATTTTCGTTTACTGTATTTATTGCTTTTATGGGGCGGAGCTTTTAGCTTCTTTCTGCATACTTCCAGCATGTCGATATTCCTGTTCTTTTGTACCGCATCACTTGCCTTATACTTTATAATTCCAATTATTAAAAAGCAATGGATTCCATACTGGATCTTATCTTATTCTTCAGCCGCTGCCCTCTTGTTAACAGAAGACATGCCTTTTTGGATTTTTGTTGCAATTACTTTCTTTTACGTTTTTGAAGCGGGTCGGGATTTAAAGCCTGCAAACTTTCGGGCACTTTTGTTTTCAATTTTTATATTCATAGGAGCAATATTTTATTTTCATTATTCATTTTATTATTGGTGTATTTACATAGCAATCTCGCTAGTTTTCTCAACGGTTCTTTTTTATTACAACAGCCTCCAATATGAGCTCTTTTATCGGCGTGACTTGTATGACCAACTTCTCGATGAATATAGAAAGCTAAAAAGACTTGCTCTTGAAAATGAACGGACCGCCAGGCTTGAAGAGCGGACGCGTATTGCAAGAGAGATGCATGATTCCGTAGGGCATAAGCTTACAGCATTAAATATGCAGATTGGGATCATGCTTGCCGAGAAAAAAACAGACTTACTTTTGCAAATGAAGGAAATGGTTGAAGGCAGCCTTAAAGAAACGAGAAGGGCAGTACGTGCCCTCGAAATGGATGAGATCGAAGGAATTTCTTCGGTGATCCACTTAATTCGGAAACTGGAGGCCGAAAGCCATTTAAGAGTACATTTTACAACTAAGCAGGGAGTTCTCGGTGTCTCTTTATCAAACCATCACAGCGTTGTATTGTACAGGGTGATTCAGGAAGCATTAACAAACGCAATGAAGCATGCATTTTCCAAAGAAGTGTATGTTACCCTAGGTGTCTCGCCCATCGGACAAATAACTTTTGAAATAAAAAATAAAATCCATTCGCATAAACCTTTCCATGAAGGATTCGGGTTGAGGAATATAAAGGAGCGGATGAATGAAATCGGCGGTAAAATTGCTATTTTTCAAACAGACAATCATTTTATTGTTCAAGGAATTATGCCGGGAGAAGGTGAGAAGCTTGATTCGAATTTTGCTGGTTGAGGATCAGAGTATTGTTCGTCAAGGACTTAAGATGATTATTGAACAAGATGATGAATTCACTGTAGTAGGAGAAGCGGAAAATGGAAGAGAAGCTATTGCCTTCCTTGAACAGCTGGCAGTCGATGTTGTTTTGATGGATATTCGTATGCCTGTCATGAATGGTCTCGAAGCAGCCCATAAAATGAAACAAAGATGGCCGGAAATAAAAATAATCATCCTGACAACCTTTAACGATGAAGAATATGCTTTACAGGCATTCAAGGACGGGGTAAGCGGGTTTTTGTTAAAAACAGCTGATGGGCCAAAATTAATACATTCGATTAGAAGCTCGATAAACGGCGGGATTTCGATTCATGAACAAGTAGCAGCAAAAGTGATGCCAAAGCTTTTGCACAAGCCGGAAGCACCCCCTGTAAATCTCCCATTAACGCCTAGGGAATTAGAAATCACAAAATTGGTCGGTCAAGGCAAAACAAATAAAGAAATTTCGGCCGAACTGTATTTGTCTATTGGAACCGTTAAAAACCATCTGACGCAAATTTTGGATAAATTGGAACTGCGCGATCGAACCCAGCTTGCCATTTTTGCAGTAAAGAATAATATCATATAAGATTTTGAGCAAAAACCATGACCCTGGTCATGGTTTTCTCGTTATTTCATGACGGAAGATAGTATATGCGTTTTTTTAAACGATATATCATTTTATTGAAAAGGAGGAGATTGAATGTTAGAGGTTGTCAATCTTTCAAAGCATTTTAAAAATAAAAAGGCAGTAAATAGTGTAAATTTGTATCTGGAACAGGGTGAAACGGTCGGTTTGCTCGGACCGAACGGAGCAGGAAAGTCTACTACCATTTCGATGATTTCTTCGCTAATCCGTCCTACGTATGGAGATATTAGACTCGGGAATAACAGCATTTTAAATACGCCTGAAAAACTTAGGAAAATATTAGGGGTTGTACCTCAAGAGGTGGCCTTGTATATGGAATTAACAGCCCGCGAAAATTTAGAATTTTTTGGCGCTATTCATCAAATACCGAAACAAGAGTTAAGAATGCGGATAGAAGAAGTTTTGGAGATTATTGGTTTAAAAGACAGAGAGAAAGAGCTTGTCAAAACATTTTCCGGAGGAATGAAAAGGAGGCTGAATATCGGGGCAGCGCTTCTTCATAATCCGGAAATTGTCATCATGGATGAACCGACCGTCGGGATTGACCCTCAATCGCGAAATTATATTCTTGAAACAGTAAAACGATTGAATAAAGAGAAAAATATGACGGTTTTATATACGAGCCACTACATGGAGGAAGTGGAATATTTATGTGATCGGATTTACATTATGGATAACGGCCGAATCATTGCATCAGGAACAAAAGAAGAAATTAAAAGTATTTTATCCCAAGAACAGTCCATTTCTATTAAAGTAGAAATGCTGAAAGGAAATTTTCTGGAGGCTCTGGAACAAATACCCGGAATTAAGGACATTTCTGCAAAAGAACCGTATGTTACGGTCATTGTCCCAAAACAGATTCATATTTTAAAAGATATTTTTAAAGCTGCTGAAGAAACCGAAACGAATATAGTTTCTGTCAATATTGAAACCCCTACATTAGAGGATGTTTTTCTCCACTTAACAGGCAGACAATTAAGGGATTAGGAGGAGATCGCATGCTGCTTCAAATAATAAAAAAAGATTTATTAATGTTTTGGCGGCGTCCCCGTGAATTGATTTTACTTCTTCTAATGCCATTTGTTTTAATCAGCATTCTCGGCAATGCTCTCGGGGCTGTTATCAATGGGGAGATTCCTGATATAAGCGTGAAGGCAGGAATTATACAAAAGGACAATCCCGAAAAAGGAATTAAGCAGATCATGGCAGACATAAACAGTCTGCCCATATCCGATGATCAAAAAAATCAGATAAAAGAAGGAATCAGCAAGTTTCATCCGATCGCTGTCTTAACGGAAGAAATTTTTAAAAGCAAAGAATTAAAAGACATCATCAAAGTGGAGCAAATCTCTGAGCAGGACGCCAAAAAAAATAAAAAACAATATAGCGGCATTATCGAAATACCGGAGAATTTTACGTATGACTTTTACCGGAAAGCTTTTTTTCACGAAAAAAAAGAACCGCAGATAAAGGTTCAATTAAATGAATCCGAAGGAATTGAAGCTGGAGTGCTTCGGGATATTCTATCGACCTTTCAGCAAGACATGTCATTGATGGTTGCGGCAAATTCGAATGGATTTAACCCGGATAGCATGGAATTGCTTAAACAAACGCATCAGAGTTTGGGCTCAATCGAAACGATTTCAGCGAAAGAACCTATTAGTGCTGTTGACTATTATGCAATAGGAATGAGTGTCATGTTTATCTTTTATGTGGCTTCAACAGTTGCCACTTATGCTTATGCACAAAAAGAAAGTCTTATTTTTAATCGGATTATACTTGCAAATGTGCCAGTCTTTATCTTTTTCACAGGAATTTTTGTTTCAGCAGTGATAGTCTCCTTTTGTCAGCTGAACATTCTTTATGGCCTTGCCGCAGTCATTTTCAAGGTGCACTGGCCAAATATCATAAATTATTTGGCAATTACTGTTGCGCTGTCGCTTATGATTGGAGGCTTTGCCGTGTTTTTATCTGCTTTAAGCTATCGCTGCAATTATGAAAAGACTTCAAGTATCTTCTCTTCATTTCTAGTGCCAATTTTTACTTTTGCAGGAGGCGGTTACTTTCCTGTCTCGCAATTGGGAAAATCGTTTGAAGAATTCAGCAGTTACACGCCGGTTGGCGCAGGAATAACTGCTTACTTAAAGGCGATGCAGGGGTATCCAATTGGAAATATATATAAAGAACTGCTGGCAATCGTGATTTTGGCAATGATTCTTATTGCATTTGCATTGATTCTCCAGCCAAAAAGAGGTGAAGCGGTATGATAGGAATTATGATTGGGAAATTCAGGCTTCTGCTGCGAAAACCGGGTGCATTGATCACCACGACTCTTATTTGCATGGCATTTGCGTTTATGATCGGGAAAGCAGGATTTGATAAAGCGGAAATTCCCGTTTACAGTTCGATGGAAGCTGATGAACTTAAATTATATCTTAATCAGCTAAACAAGGGGGATGTCTTTCGATTTAAGCCAACAACAGAAGAGGAAGTAAAAGAAAGGGTTTCCGAGGGAAAAGTTGAAGCAGGCGTTCAACTTGAAAAAAGCAAATATACAATTTATATTGCAAGAAATTCAGAAAATATTCCATTGCTTGAGCAATATGTAAAAGCTTTTTACAAACAAATATTCAAACAAAAGGCAATGGAAGGTATTTCCGGGGAATCGACTGACTCCAACAGAAAAACCGATGCCCAATGGCCCGAAATATTTAGTCTGAAAACATCCTATTTTGATAACAAAGAAAAGCCGGCTTATAACCAGGCGCTTCAATCATTATTTGGATTTACTTTATTTTTTGTCATTTATACGATAGGTTTTAATGTTGTCGATATATTAAATGAAAAACAGATGGGAATATGGGATCGGATTATTATTTCACCTACTTCAAAAGTTGCTGTCTATACGGCCAACTTACTTTATAGTTTTCTTATTGGCTACGTGCAAGTGGTATTCATTTTTTTTGTGTTCCGCTATGGAGCCGGAGTTGATTTTCAAGGTGCTTTCGGAAAAACACTTCTCATTATTATACCTTACCTCTTTTCTATTGTTGCGTTAACGATATTGCTGACAGGTTTAGTAAAAACGACGGGGCAGTTTAATGCGCTGCTGCCGTTGATTGGTGTAAGTTTTGCGATGCTCGGGGGTGCGTATTGGCCGCTTGAAATTGTAAGTTCGGAATTGCTTCTGGCAATTTCGAAAGTAATTCCGGTAACGTATGGCATGGAGCTATTAAAAGGTGCTGTCATTTCTAAGTTTTCGCTGCAAGAGCTGTTATATCCAATTGGTATATTGTTATTAATGGGCGTCGTTATGATGGGTATTGGAATAAGGCTTATTGAAAGAAGGCATGTTTAGGAAAAGGAACAAAGGAACTGACTCATAAGGGTCTGACTCCCTCCGGCAATAACAATATATTAGTGATTTTCTATATATTGTATTGGAGGGGTCTGACCCTTTGCATTTGAGTCAGCTTTGTATTATGATGATATCTTTTCAATTATCATCCGCTTTCCGGTGTTCAAAGTAAATTCAAAACGGTCATTAATTTTCTCATAATAAGAAAAATGGTGCTGGACGCTGCAAATTTGTTCCTGATTATCAAAAATAATAAAGTTGACACCGCTTTTTCGTTCATTATCCCCCAAAAAATCAAGATGGTTATAGCAATAAATACAATCATAGATTGAAAACTGCAGCGAATTGAGCGTTGTAACAAACTGGACAAACGCTTCATCATTTATTTCATTTAATAATTGATCCAACGCAAAAATTAAATGTTTTCGGATCCTAATTAAATCCTGATCCTTTAAATAATGGACCTCATCTCCGAATCCGATTTTTCCATCTTCAAACAAAATTCCTTTTTTCCATCTGTTATGCCGGAAGATTTCAATCTCCTGATGAAGAAGATCATCCAATATTGATGCTTCTTCTGTTTCGCTGTCAAAGAAAATCCATTGTCCGTTAATATTTTCTACCGTTCCTTCATTAAACGCCCTCATTTGATGCTCAAAAAGCTTTAATCGTTGATGTCGATTCATGACTGACCTCCATGAAAATTGCCTCACCATCCTTTGTAGACAGTTTTCGCGAAATTTATAACTATATATCGGAATAATTAGGACAATTAACCATAATTATAAGCATTGCATAAAATAAAAGCATGTTATTTGTTCCGCTAAGAAAGGATGAGGACGATGTGCGGGATAACCGGTTGGGTGGATTTTGAAAAAAATATTCAAAAAGAGAAATCTGTAATTGAAAAAATGGCAGAAACTCTGTCGAAGCGTGGTCCTGATGAAACGAATGTATGGATCGGGTTGCATGCAGGCTTCGGTCATAAGCGGCTTGTTGTTGTAGACCCTGCCGGTGGCAAACAACCGATGGTTAAGGAGAAAAATGGACAAAAATTTATTATTTGTTATAATGGTGAGCTTTATAATACAGAAGATATTAGAAAAGAACTTTTAATAAAAGGATATTCATTTCATGGCCATTCTGATACTGAAGTACTATTAACCGCATATATGGAATGGGAGGAAAAATGCGTTGATCATTTAAACGGCATTTTTGCCTTCGCGGTTTGGGATGAAAGAAGAGAACAGCTTTTTATCGGCAGAGACAGGTTCGGGGTCAAACCATTATTTTTTGTTGAACATCAAAAGGGACTTCTTTTTGGATCAGAGATTAAAAGTTTGCTTGCACATCCTCACATTAAACCTGAACTGGACAGAGAGGGATTGGCTGAAATTTTCGGACTGGGGCCTTCCCGATCACCGGGCCATGGTGTGTTCAAAGGAATTAAAGAGCTAAGACCCGCGCATGCGCTTATTTTTTCAAGAAACGGTTTAAAGACATATCGTTATTGGAACGTAAAGAGTGAATTTCACACAGATAGTTTAGAAGAAACAGTAGAAAAAGTTCGGTACTTTGTAACAGATGCTGTCAAAAGACAGCTCTTTTCAGATGTTCCTTTATGTACATTTTTATCGGGTGGAGTTGATTCAAGCGCGATAACTGCGATTGCCGCAAATGAATTTAAAAACGATGGGAAAGGGAGATTGCACACGTATTCCATCGAATACGAAGGAAATGACCAGTACTTTAAAGCGAATGAATTTCAGCCGAATTCAGATGAGCCGTGGATTCAAAAAATGTCAGAATCCTTTGAAACGATTCATCATCGCTGTGTGATTTCTCATGAACAGCTGGCAGACTTGCTAATTGAAGCTGTCTATGTAAGAGATCTGCCCGGAATGGCCGATATTGATTCTTCGCTTCTTTGGTTTTGCCGCGAAATCAAGAAAGATTTCGTTGTCAGCTTATCTGGAGAATGTGCAGATGAAATATTTGGGGGATACCCGTGGTTTCACCGAACAGCAGATTTAAATCGCTCAGGCTTTCCATGGATGAGGTCTACAGAGGCGAGGGAATGCCTTTTGAAAGAACATTGGAGAAACAAATTGAACATCCGGGATTACACTTTAGCAAAGTATCAGGAAACAGTATTAGAAACTCCCCGGCTGGAAGGGGAAGGAACAGAAGATGCAAAACGCAGGGAATTGTTTTATATAAATAAAATTTGGTTTATGACAACTCTTTTAGACAGAAAAGACAGGATGAGCATGGGAGCAAGCCTCGAAGTCAGGGTGCCTTTTGCAGACCATCGCCTCGTGGAATACGTATGGAATATCCCTTGGGAAATGAAAATGTACGGCAACCGGGAAAAAGGCATATTAAGAAAAGCATTAGAAGGAATTTTGCCCGAAGAAGTTCTTTACCGGAAAAAGAGCCCTTACCCGAAAACCCACCACCCGAAATATACAAAGGCAGTGAAGGAATTATTAGAGGATAGCCTTAAAGACAAAAGTTCCGCACTATATGAGTTTTTTGACCAAAAACAGTTAAGAAATATAATTGAAACGGAAGGGGTTGCCTTTAAAGTTCCTTGGTTCGGGCAGCTAATGACGGGTCCTCAGCTATTGGCTTATCTGGCTCAGGTTCATATTTGGTTTAAAGATTACAAAATTAATATTGTTGATTAATCGAAATTTTTTCGCTCCCATATGTTTTTATAAAAACAAAAAGAGGCGGCTTGGTATTGAGCCCGCCTCTATTTCAATTAAAATTTAAAAATTGCGTATTCATACGCTTTTAAGGGGATATAATGATGTTCTGCTTCAGATGCAAATACCGTTCCATCTAACAGATTTGTGACTTTTTTTCCTTTTAAATTGAATGGGATCGAAAATTTAGCTTCATTTCCGGAAGAATTTAAGACTACAAATACACTTTCCTCTCCATTTGACTTTATGAACGATACACAGCTGTTATTTTCAGCCGGTGTTAAAAATTTAATTTGTCCTTCATTACTGAGCAGTTTTTCTTCAGAACGAAGCTTAATGAGGCGCTGGACATGCTTGAACAAATCTCTATTTTGGTGTTCCTTTTCCCATTGCATGCATTTTCGGCACCCTGGATCCATTTCTCCTGTTAATCCGATTTCATCCCCGTAATAGATGCAAGGTGTTCCAATAAATGTAAGTAAGAAAGCAAAAATCAATTTAACCTTGTCTGCATTTTCCCCGCATTCTGTCAATATTCTCGGAGTATCGTGGCTTCCGATAAGATTAAATGCAGCTTCATTTACAGTAGCCGGGTATTGGAAAGGACGGCCGACATATTTTCAGTAAATTCTTTTGCTGAAATTGTTTCTTTTGCAAAAAAGTTTATTACGTTTGTCAGAAATGGATAATTCATAACCGCATCAAATTGGTCTCCTCTGAGCCAGGCAATCGCATCAAGCCAAACCTCTCCCAAAATATATAAGTCGGGCTTGATCTTCTTTACTTCCCTTCTGAAATCGCGCCAAAATTGATGGTCAATTTCGTTCGCCACATCAAGCCTCCAGCCATCAATATCAAATTCCCTGACCCAGTATCTCCCTACTTCCAGAAGATACTCTTTTACTTCGGGATTTTGCGTATTTAATTTTGGCATTGACTCGACAAACGCAAAGGTTGAATAATTTGGCCGTTCTCCGCCTTTAAGAGGAAATTCGTTTAAATGGAACCAATGGCGGTAGCGTGAATTTTCTCCGTTTTTTAATACGTCCTGAAAAGGTTCAAAAAAATATCCGCTATGATTAAATACAGCATCGAGCATAACTTTTATTCCGTTTTCATGGCATTTTTCCACAAGCTGCTTAAATACTTCCTTGCTTCCGAACTGCGGGTCCATCTCAAAGTAATCGATTGTATCGTACTTATGATTGGAGTATGCTTTAAAAATCGGCGTAAAATAGATGCCGGTGATCCCTAAATCCTTCAAGTAATCAAGGCGGTTGATGATTCCTTGAAAATCACCGCCAAAAAAGTTATCAGGCGAAGGGGCTGTTGATCCCCATTCTAATGTATTTGGCGGATTTATCGATTCATCTCCATTTGCAAATCTTTCCGGAAAAATCTGATACCAGACTGTATCCTTAACCCAACTAGGTGCACGGAATACTTCGCTGGCGTGTAAATATGGGAAACAAAAATAATAAGCGGGATCTTGAGGCGGCTCTTGAAAAAATCCTTTTTCAGTATAAGTTGTTTGCTCGTTCCCGCTATGCAAAATAAAACCGTATCTCAGCCGTTTATAAGGCGGTTTTACTTCAATCTGCCAGTAGTCATATAAAGAATCAGAGCCTATTTTATGTAATTCTTGCTTAAAATTGACCCAGCTGCCGTCATTCCATTCATATTGATCTCCGTAAATAAGTTCAGCTTTTGAAATGTTATTCTTTTTCGTTTTTAATCGTATATGAAGTGATTCTTCACGAAAAGGATAGGCAAAATTATCAGTCGGCCGATGAAATACGGAAGAATACTCAATCATGAATAACACCTCAACAAAAAATTTAAATAAAGCATTTATTCCATAAAAAGGAAGTTATTAAAATGAAATTGAAGTATAACGAATATACGACCGTTTTCGCATGAGACCAAAATGATTCAAATTTCCATACTGTTCCTCTCATTCCAAAAATACTTTGTCTCCGGTTTGACGGCAGGGGGAACTAAAGGCTAATCTAAGAGCGTAAGGACACTCAAGGAGGAGCAGGAGATGAAAAAATTTTTTCTTACTATCATCTTAATCCCGTTTCTTCTTTCTTATACTGCCCCAATAGAGGCAGCGGAAAAAGAAGAACGGAAATGGCAAGATGAAACAATTTATTTTCTAATGGTTGACCGTTTTAATGATGCGGATCCATCTAATAATTTTGAAGTTGATGTTAGCAATCCAGAAGCATATCAAGGGGGAGATTTTCAAGGGATTATTGACAAGCTTGATTATATAAAAGATATGGGCTTTACGGCTATTTGCCTGACACCGGTCTTTGATAATGATAAAAAAGGTTACCACGGTTATTGGATAAAAGATTTTTATAAGACGGAAGAGCATTTTGGTTCTTTGGATAAATTTAAAGAGTTAGTCAAGGAAGCACATAAACGCGACATGAAAGTCATCTTTGATTTCATTGCCAATCATGTCGGACTAAAATCTGAATGGGTGAATGACCCTGACAAACAAGATTGGTTCCATAACAAAAAGGAAATTAATAATTGGAATGACCAGAAAGAACTTGAGAATGGATGGCTTAACGGTCTTCCAGATCTTGCCCAGGAAAATCCCGAGGTGAAAAATTATTTAATCGATGCCGCCAAATGGTGGATCAAAGAGACCGATATTGACGGATATCGGCTTCATGCGGTAAATCATGCCCCTGTCAGTTTTTGGGCTGATTTTGCAAAAGAAATAAAAAAAGAGAAAGAAGATTTTTATCTATTAGGTGAAATTTGGTCAAATGATCCAACTTACATAGCCCAATACGAAAAGGCCGGAATTGACGGATTTCTTGATTACCCGTTAAATGAGCATTTGCGAACTGCATTTTCCAAGCCTGATCAATCATTAAAAGGGCTTTTTACCGTATGGGAAAGAAATAAAGAAGTATATGAAAATCCATATTTGCTGGGTACGTTCATGGATAACCACGATACTGTCCGTTTTACTCGGGATGCAGTTAATAACAATCTGCATCCGGGATCAAGATGGAAGCTGGCGCTAACTTATTTATATACAACACCTGGTATACCAATTGTCTATTATGGAAGTGAAATTGCCCTTGACGGCGGGGAAGATCCGGACAACCGCCGAATCATGGATTTTCGGACAGACAAAGAATTGATCGATTATATTTCAAAAATAGGAGAATTGCGAGATAAGCATCCTTCTTTAACAAGAGGGACAATGGAACTTCTTTACGAGAAAAAGGGAATGGCTGTTTACAAACGAGAGTATGAAAACGAAACCGCTGTCATTGCCATCAATAATACGTCGAAGTCACAGAAAATAACGTTGACAGAGAAAGATATTGCAGCTGGCAAAGAACTGAGAGGCTTGCTGAATGGTGACCTTGTCCGAAGCGAAAACGGAGAATACAACTTGATCATTGACCGCGATGAAGCAGAGATTTATTTTTTGGCAGAAAAAACAGGATTAAATATTCCTTTCCTTGTCATTTTGGGAGGAGTTATTGCGGCCTTCATTCTATTCCTTGTTTTAGCTTGGAAGAAAGGAAGAAAGACAAGTTCCTAGTATTACATGAATTTTTTCTGCCCGGAACTAAAAGGAGGTTTGCAGCATGTTAGAGGATACAAGCTTTGCTATTCATCCAGGACAAAAAAAGCAAATGCAAGATTCCAACTACAAGGATATCGGGAATGTATTAGAAGTTGAGAAAGCACATAATGGCGCAGCGGTAAAAACAGAATCCGGAACATTATTAATCAAATTCTACCGCGATGATATCGTCCGTTTTGTGTTTAATCCATATGGTGAAACAACTTTGCAGAGCAGCCCTGCTCTGATTACGGAAGGTGAGAAAAAAGCTGTATCCGTATATGAGAAGAACGGACAAATTCTTTTATCTTCGGCAAAATTACTCATTTATTTAGATAAATCGCCACTGCGCGTTACGGTAGCCGATCAAGATGGGCGCCTGCTTGTGAAAGAAGGTGCAAAAGGGATGGGATATAAGGATTCAAAAGAAGTGATTTGTTTTAAAGAAATGGACCCGGAAGATCATTTTTACGGATTTGGGGAAAAAACAGGATTTTTAGATAAACGCGGTGAAAAAATGACGATGTGGAACAGTGATGTTTATGCACCGCACAATCCTGAAACCGATTCCTTATATCAATCCATTCCGTATTTTATGACGTTAAGAAACGGATTTGCACACGGAATCTTTTTTGATAATACGTTTAAGACAACATTTGATTTTCGATCAGAGGAAACGAATTATACTTTCTCAGCAGAAGGCGGACAAATTGATTACTACGTCATGGCAGGTCCAACACCGAAAGATGTTTTGGAACAATACACATATTTAACGGGAAGAATGCCGATTCCGCCAAAATGGGCCATCGGGTACCACCAGTCCCGATACAGCTATGAAACAGAGCAGGAAGTTCGTGAATTAGCAAACACTTTTATCGAAAAAGGAATACCGCTCGATGTGATCTATTTGGATATTCACTACATGGACGGCTACAGGGTTTTTACATTTGATAAAGAAAGATTTCCGAATCCAAAGCAGCTTATTGAAGATTTAAAGGCACAGGGTATCCGCATTGTTCCAATTGTCGATCCGGGTGTAAAAGAAGATCCTGAATATTATATCTACCAGGAGGGAATCCGGGGAGATCATTTCTGCAAGTATATTGAAGGAACTATTTATTTCGGCGACGTTTGGCCTGGAAACAGTGCCTTCCCTGATTTTACTAGTTCAAAAGTGCGGCGATGGTGGGGAGAAAAACATAAGTTTTATAGTGATCTAGGCATTGAAGGCATTTGGAATGATATGAATGAGCCTGCAGTGTTCAACGAAACGAAGACGATGGACGTCAAAGTCATGCATGATAATGACGGTGATCCCCGCACCCATCGGGAACTCCACAATATTTACGGATTGCTGATGGGGGAAGCGACTTACAGCGGAATGAAAGAGCAGCTAAACGGCAAACGGCCATTTTTATTAACCCGTGCGGGCTATTCAGGGGTTCAGCGTTACGCAGCCGTCTGGACCGGTGATAACCGAAGCTTCTGGGAGCATTTGCAAATGTCGATTCCGATGGTCATGAATCTCGGCTTATCAGGCATTCCGTTCGCAGGGGCTGATGTTGGCGGCTTTGCCCATGATTCAAACGGCGAGCTGCTTGCCCGCTGGACTCAAGTAGGGGCGTTTATTCCTTATTTCCGCAATCATAGCGCTCTTGGTTTTTCACGCCAAGAACCATGGTCATTCGGGGAAAAATATGAAAAAGTCATAAAAAAATATATTCAATTGCGTTATCAATGGCTGCCGCATTTTTATTCGCTGTTTGTTGAAGCGCACTATACAGGAACTCCGGTTATGCGCCCGTTGATGATGGAATATCCAAAAGATGAAAATACGTACAATCTTTCTGACCAATTCATGGTTGGAGACAATGTCATTATTGCACCGATCATGCAGCCGACCGTTCAGCATCGAGCTGTTTATCTTCCTGAAGGAAATTGGGTCGATTACTGGACGGAAGAAGTATATAAAGGCGGAAAACATCATCTTGTAAATGCAGACTTAAACAAGCTGCCGATTTTTGTAAAACAAGGTTCGATCCTTGTTCACGGACCGGTAAAACGGTCGACGGAAATAAAAGACGAAAAGCTGACTCTCCATTTGTATTATGGTGAAAATACAGCATCTTCTTTTAAGTTGTATGATGATGACGGAAGTACATTTGAATATGAACAAGGAAGCTATTTACTAAAAACCTTTTTTGTAAAATGCGAAAAAGACCAAATTTCGTTGACTTTTTCTGACGAAGGCAGCTTTAAGCCTGAATGGAAAAACATCGAACTGGTTGTGCATGGAGCACATGAAAATACCGCGTTATTTATTAATGGAAAAGAGAAATCCTTGCAGAAAAAGGATGATCTTACACTTTCAGTTACGTTATAAAAATAAAAAGCGAAGCGCGAAGCTTCGCTTTTTTAGAATCTGCCACATGGTTCTGCGGTATTAAGTTAGTTGGCTCATAAATCAGCTCATAAATATTCCAAAGTGGCTCAAAAGCAAAAAAAGTATGGAAAGCAAGTTTCCAATGCTCCACTTTTTTATCGGTAGTTAATAAATTGAACCTCAATGGACAGATCGGCTTCACGTATGGCAGCAATGATTTTTTGCAGATCATCCCTGCTCTTTCCTGTTACACGGATTTGGTCATCTTGTACTTGGCTTTTCACTTTTAAGCCGCTGTTCTTAATAATGGTGTTGATTTTTTTGGCATTATTTTTATCAATACCTTGAATGAGCTTGGCTCTTTGTCTTACTGTACCACCGGAAGCATTTTCAATTTTGCCGTAATCAAGATTCTTTATAGGGACTCCTCTTTTAATCAATTTCCCGATTAAAACATCCTTTAATTGTCCGAGTTTGTACTCATCATCGGAAACAAGAACGAGTTCGTCCTTTTCCAGCTTAATATCGCTTTTGCTGCCTTTAAAATCGTAGCGAGTTTGAATTTCTTTCATTGCGATATTGATTGCATTTGTTACTTCAGACAGATCTACTTTGGATACAATATCAAATGAACTCTCTTTTGCCATTTTAACCTCCGAAAACATTTTTCATTATTGCCTCCATTATAGTAAAATATAGCAGTTCAAACAACTTTATTAGATAATAATTGGAGGGAGCAAAGTGTCCTTGACTTCACTATTGGGCCAGGTTGTCCATTTAAAAGTAGTCCGCATAACAGAATTTGGGTATTTTTTAACGGATGGAAAAGAAGATGTGATGATGCATAAGAACGAAGCAAAACGTGAATATACAGAAGGAGAGAATGCGGAAGTATTCCTTTATACTGATGCAAAAGGAAGAATTGCCGCCACTGATACAATTCCGTTTATTACTGTCAATAAATATGGATGGGCAGAGGTCACAGATGTGAAACCGGGAGTAGGAATTTTCTTAAATATCGGCATTAAGAAAGAACTGTTATTGGGAGAGGAAGATTTGCCTTCACATAAATCTGTATGGCCGATCAAGGGAGATATGCTCTTTACAACAATCCGGATTAGCCGCAATAATCGGATGTTTGCGCGGCTAGCGACTGAAAAAGTGATGGAAGAGCTCGCTGTAAAAGCAACGAAAAAAGATTTTAATAAAAATGTTCAGGGGCATATTTACCGTACAGCAAAGGTTGGCAGCTGGATTTATACAACTGAAGGATTTAAAGGATTTATTCACGAATCCCAAACAGAAAAAGAACCAAGGCTCGGTGAAAAAGTAGAGGGGCGAATCATCGATGTCAAAGTTGACGGGAGCATTAATGTATCGCTTCTCGGAAGAAAGCATGAGACGCTTGATCAAGATGCAGAACGGATTTTTGCGTTCCTTCAATCCCGGAACGGGGCGATGCCTTATTCCGATAAAAGTATGCCGGAAGACATTATGGAACGGTTCAATTTGAGCAAAGGGGCATTTAAAAGAGTTCTCGGTCGATTAATGAAAGACGGAAAGATCTATCAGGAAGAAGGCTGGACATATATGAAAAAGTAGATAAAGTGCAAAGGTTTACTGCTTCGATCCTTGTCAAGGGATGATAATGGAGTCTTTAATCTGATAAATGAGCCGTCATTTTGATATATGAGTCTTTATCTAGATAAATGAGCCGTTATTTTGATATATAAGCCTTTATATCGAAAAATGAGCCGTCGTTCCGAAAAATGAGCCCTTATCTAGATAAATGAGCCATCGTTCCGATATATGAGCCATTATCCAAATAAATGAGCCGTCATTCTGATTCATAAGCCCTTTTCCAATACATAAGAACTTATACAGATTTATGTACCGCCGAATTACACTTATGAGCTTTCATTCCAATTTAAAAGAACCGGGCAGAACCCCGGTTTATCTTATCATAGATGATCAGTTTTTTTTGAGTACTGGTTCTTTCCGGCTTTTCGGTTTTTCTCGCGAAGCATGTTTTTTTCATGTCTTAGTGCTTGGTTGTCTTGAGCCTTTTTATCATTGTCAGAAGTATGCGGCATAAAAATACCCCTTTCAGTAAATTTAGGTGACTGCGACCTTATTGTTTACATTACTGAAAGGAGTATGTATGAATTATGGGATTTGATTTAAGAAAAAGACCGCTATCGCTCCCGGACCTGTATGTGAACCAATCGCTGCTCCAATAGAAGTAATTTCAATGTGTTTTGGGTTGAATTCCTGTTCGATCATGTTTTTCATTTCTTGCGCTGTTGCTTCGTCGTCAGCGTGGCTGATTCCAATCACTTGACTGTTCAAGTCGGTTCCGCGCTCTTTCATCAATTCAATGATGCGCCGAAGCAATTTCTTTTTTCCGCGGAGCTTTTCAATAGGAATCAGTTTGCCGTCTTCAACATTTAAGAGCGGTTTAATGTTAAGCAATCCTCCTAAAAAAGCGGATGCTTTGGAAACTCGGCCCCCTTTTGCTAAATACTCAAGGTCATCGACTGTAAAAAGATGTTCCATATGTTCACAGCGAAAGCGGATGTCCTCGAGTATCTTTTCTTTTGCAACGCCATTATTCGCTAACAGGGCCGCTTCCTTGACGACTAGACCCAGACCGAGTGAGGCGCATTTGGAATCAACAATCGTTAAATTGAAATCGGGGTACCGTTCCTTAACTTGTTCAAGGACCATCACTGCAGTTTGATATGTCCCTGATAGTTCTGAAGAAAATGCGATGTATATTCCATCTTCATTTGCTTCGGCCATTTTTGTGAAAAGCTCTTCAAGCCCATGTGGGGAAGCTTGCGAAGTCTTAGGAATTTTTCCTTCTCTTATTGCATCATAAACCGTTTTTGGTTCGATCGTTTTGAGATCTTCGTATTCTTGTCCATCTAAATGTACCTTAAGAGGAATCAACGCAGTCTGATGCTCGTTGTAAAATTCTAAAGGCAAATCGCATGCACTGTCTGCCAATATTTTAACTGACATTTTTTCACCTGCTTTCTTTCTACAAATTACGCTTTAAGTTTATCCGTTTCATTATAAAAAGACAATTAAAGTAGTGAGAAATAGAAATATTGGGTAAAAAAATAATAATGATCAATAAAGATTTTAGTTTTTTCACGAATAATAGGGGGAATCATCATGGTCTGGCTGCAAACGAAAAAAACATTTGTCGTACTATTTGGCGCATTATTAAATGCTATAGCAATGAACTTTTTTTTGATTCCTGCTAATGTATATGCCAGCGGTTTTGCCGGTGTAGCCCAGTTAGTCTCAAATATCGTCGGTAAATATACACCGTTTACTATATCAACAGGTATACTTTTATTTTTGCTTAATATACCTGTAACGATTTTAGGGTGGAAAAAAGTAGGGAAATCTTTTACTTTATTTAGTTTTATTAGTGTTTTATCAATGTCGTTTTTCCTTGAAGTAATACCTGTTAACCAACTATCAACTGACATTTTGCTAAATGCTGTTTTTGGAGGAGTTATTGCAGCTGTAGGGGTCGGTATTACGCTTAAATGGGGAGCCTCAACCGGAGGGCTTGATATTGTAGCAATGGTGCTTTCAAGACAGAAAGATAGACCGGTCGGTATTTATTTTTTTACACTTAATGCCATTATTATAATAACAGCAGGATACTTGTATGGCTGGGAAAAGGCGTTGTATACCCTTGTAACCCTTTATGCTTCTACACGGGTGATTGATGCGATCCATACAAGGCATGAAAAGCTCACTGCGATGATTATTACAAAAAAACCGGATGAGCTGAAAAAAGCGATTCATGAGAAGCTGGTGCGGGGAATTACAAGAGTGCCTGCTAAGGGAGCATATACAAACGAGAACAAGGAAATGATGATTATTGTGATAACCCGTTATGAACTGTTCGATCTTGAAAGAATAATAAAAGAAGTGGATCCTAATGCATTTACAAACATCGTGCAAACGACTGAGATTTTGGGATTTTTCCGGAAAGATTAAAACTGTGTTGGAGGGATATTGGTGAAGCGATTATTACTATTATTAGGCTTGCTGGTTCTGTTGATTGCACCTGCAAAAATGTCGGCTATGGAAAGTGAAAAGGCTCAGGAAAACCCTGTTTTCCGAATTTTGAAAGTTAGCGGTGAAAAAGGAAATTATGAAGTAAGCGGGGAAGCAAGACCGATCATGGGTGTGTTTTATTATACAGTGGAAGACGGTCATAATGAGTTTATTTCTGAAATGAAACTGTACCATAAAACAAAATTTCCAGAATGGGCTCCATTCAGCATTACCATAGACATAGATAAGAAAAAGCTCCCTGTGAAAGGAAGCCTGATGTTAAATTTGTATGAACGAAGCAAAAAGGACAACAGCATCATTCATACTTATCCGGTCCAATTAGAACAGTTTTAACCGCAAGAAAGGGTCTGACCCTCTCAAACAATATATAGAAACGTTTATTAGCATTTGTCTATATTTTGTATTGGAGGAGTCAGACCCACTTTTATTACTTTATATTTTCAAGCTCATTTTGTAATTCTTGGAGCTGCCGCTGCTCAGCAATTGTGGAGTTGGCATAAGCAGAGCTGATTGCGTTTTTTGCTCTGGCTAAGGCTTCTTGCTTGTTGGAAGTTTCGGCGTTTTTTGCCAGATTTACAAATTTTTTTGCTTCCTGGAAAAGCCTGTTGCCCATCCTATGCACCTCCGAGTGAGGATTCTTTCACATTTGCCATTTTCATCGCTTCAGCTTCGGCATATGTCATGTGATAAGGGATGCGTTCATCATGCTTTGTTACTGTATCAACACTCTGCTGTACAAAGCGCTTTGACTTGTTGCGTTTACCCATGTAAATCCCTCCAAAATTAGTATTGAGCTTGTGAAACAGATTAGCTGTTTCATTTGTAGTATGTGCTTAAGTAGGAGAAAAGAATTGCCGGATAAACGATTACCAATAATTAAAGTGCTTTTAAATTTAACAAATCATTTAAATAGACGGCAATACCGTCTTCCTCATTTGAAAGTGTAACGTCATTAGCAATATTTTTAACCTCGTCAACTGCATTCCCCATTGCAATGCCTTTACCCGCGAAATCAAGCATTTCCAGATCATTATCTTCATCGCCGAAAGCAATGATCCTTTCTCTAGGAATTTGAAAATAATCAGCAACTTTTTTTACGCCAATAGCTTTATTCAGGCCATATTTAACAATCTCAATGACATGCCACGGCGCTGCCCAGCTGCGATGATCGATCACTTCAGCATGTACTTCCGATAAATGATCCCGTATTTTTTTAACATTTTCTTCGTCAGTATGAATAAGCATGCTTGTCGGGGACTGCTTTAAAAATTTCCGCAAATCTCCTGTTGTAATATTCGGTTTTCCTATTCCAAAAACATCCAATAATTTTTCGTCGTGATAATGGAAAAACACATCGTCGATGACCTCTGCGATAATATTATGAAAATGGAAAGAGTCCAATGCATCGACAATGTCTTTTGCCACTTTCATGTCCAAAGGCGAATGGTAAACCCCCCATTTATTATCTAATGGATGGTGAATAAATGCCCCGTTAAAGTTTACGATTGGAGTATCCAGTTGTAACTCTCGGTAGTACATTTCACTGGATCGAAATGGCCTTCCGGTGGCAATCATTACCAAATGCCCGTGTTCCTTCGCTCTTTGAATAACTTTCTTCGTTTTATCGGATATTGTTTTATCATCTTTTAACGCAGTACCGTCTAAATCAAGTACAATTAAATGTTTCTCAGCCATAAACGCTCCTTTTAAAAAACAATTTATTAAGATAATGCATCCTCTTATGAAAAAATTGGTTTACGTGCTAAACTAAATGAAGAGGAGATATTTATATATATTCCCATTTTGACTCTTAATTCCTTCTATGAGTCCTATATTACCAATACTGTATGAATTTTGTAAAAAATTTTACCTGATCGTCTATTTGGTGGTGAAAAGTATTGATTTCGATTGAAAAAGTGCTGATTAATTATATTCCTGTTCTTCATATTGCAAAGCAAAATGATTTTTCCAAAAAAATGCCGCTCGTCATCTTTGTTCACGGGTTTACAAGTAGAAAAGAAAAAAACCTTCATTATGCTTATTTACTTGCTGAAAAAGGATTAAGAGTTGTATTGCCTGAAGCACTCTTTCACGGTGAAAGAAGCGAAAATATAAGTGAAAAGGATTTGAATTTTCATTTTTGGGAAATCGTATTAAAAACGATCGAGGAAATACAGTTAATTAAAGATTATTTTGAAGAGAAAGGGACCGTCGATACAGGAAGAATCGGACTTGCAGGTACTTCGATGGGAGGCATTGTGACACTCGGTGCACTATCTCAGTATGATTGGATTCATACAGCTGTTGTTTTGATGGGAAGTCCATCTTATGAAGAATTTGCAAAATGGCAGCTGCAAAATATACAAAAATACGGAATTGATCTTAAAGTGAGCCAGGATGAAATTGACAGCTTGCTTGAAAAAGTCCGCCAATATGATTTAACCCTTCAGCCGGAAAAAATGAGAAACAGACCGATTCTTTTCTGGCACGGAAAAAAGGATCAAGCTGTGCCATTTCAATATTCGTTTGAGTTTTATGAAAGAATTAAAAAAGACTATAATCCGGATCACCTCATGTTTATCCTTGATGAAAACGCCGGTCATGAAGTAAGCAAAGAAGGGATTGACAATACTATATTGTGGTTTGAAAAGCACTTAACACGCTATAATAGTTATAGTGTGAATTAAACATAGAAGGAGAGTGTTTTTACATGGATCAAGATCTTAAAGACAGCATTATGGGTGCTCTTGAGCTTGTTATAGATCCGGAACTTGGGATTGACATAGTTAATTTAGGATTGGTATATGATCTTGAGATGGATGAGGATGGGAAACTAACAGTAACAATGACACTTACAGCAATGGGATGCCCGCTTGCCGGAACGATCGTAGACCAAGTTAAGCGTGCTCTTGCTGATATTCCGGAAATTAAGGATATTGATGTTAACATTGTTTTTAACCCACCATGGACGAAAGACAGAATGTCAAGATATGCAAAAATTGCATTAGGCATCCAATAACATGAACTAGCTTTTAAAATATATAACACACCATCTCTTTGAGATAAAAGAGGTTGACTCATAAGGACCTGACACCTCCAATAATGGCAATATATAGATTGGTTTTATAACTGTTTGTCTATACATTGCAACGGAGGGGTCTGGTCCTTTGCATTTGAGTCTGCCTCCTATTTTAGCCAAATGCGGAAGCATGTCTAAATATGAGTTATGTTGTCATATCACGCAATTTGTGAGAATAAGTATAGGCAATTCACAAAAACACTGTTAAGATAGTAATAACTTCTTGCCTTAATTTCAATGATAGAAGGGCGGTAAATTTTTCTTCCTAATTAAACGGAAGTTTGTATTTAATGGAGTGGATTGTCATGAAAAAATCAATGATTAAAGACAAGTTAAATAGACCGCTCAAAGATTTGCGTATTTCTGTTATTGATCGCTGTAATTTCCGCTGCCAATATTGCATGCCGGCTGAAATATTTGGCCCTGATTTTGCATTTTTACCGAAAAGTGAACTTCTGACATTCGAAGAAATTTTTCGTACAGCAAATATTTTTGTGAAATTAGGAGTTGAAAAAATCAGGCTTACTGGAGGAGAGCCGCTCCTTCGTACAGATTTACCGATTCTTGTTAAGATGCTAGCAACAATTGACGGACTGAAAGATATTGCCCTTACAACCAACGGGGTGCTGCTTCCGAAACTCGCTCAAGGATTAAGAGACGCCGGCCTAAAAAGGGTAAACGTAAGTTTAGACAGCTTGAATGACGAGATATTTGGAAAAATTAACGGACGGAATGTCGGAGTGAAGCCGGTTCTTCAAGGTATTGAGGAGGCAAGAAAAGCCGGGTTGGGGATAAAAATTAATATGGTCGTAAAAAAGGGATTAAACGATTCGGAAATTCTTTCAATGGCAGACTTTTGCAAGCAAGAAGGATTGGAATTGCGTTTTATCGAATTTATGGATGTTGGCAGTACAAACGGCTGGAAAATGGATGACGTTATTACGAAAAAACAAATTTATGAAATTCTAAAAGAAAAATATGACCTAGAAGAAATGGAGCCTGCCTATTTCGGTGAAGTCGCCAAGAGATACAGGCATAAAGGTACAAACATACTTGTCGGTTTTATTACTTCCGTATCGGAATCTTTCTGCCGAAGCTGCACGCGTGCAAGGCTGTCCGCGAATGGTCAGCTGTACACGTGCCTGTTTAACGGGAACGGACATGATATAAGGGATTTTATGAGAAACGGCGCAACTGATGAACAGTTGCAGGAGCGAATTGTGAATATCTGGAATAATCGAAAGGACCGGTATTCTGATGAACGCACTGCAGAAACAGCAGCGCAGCAAAAAAAAATTGAGATGCCCTTTATTGGCGGCTAAACCTCCTGTTGAAAGGAGGTTTTGTAATAATTTCTGAAAGATTCTTTAGGAGCTGATGTTGATGGTTGAAAGGAGAACTCCAATTCCTGTCGGGGAAGCCGTAAAAAAAGTGATGGAGTTCGCAAAAAGCGGTGAAACTGAAATCATTTCTATTAACGACAGCCACGGCAGATTTCTTGCAGAGGATATAAAAGCAACACACGATGTGCCCCGTTTCGACCGTGCCCCGTACGACGGATTTGCCATCAGAGCGATTGACACAAAGGAAGCATCTCAAACCAATCCGGTTGAATTTGAAGTCATTGACCATATTGGAGCAGGAATGGTTTCTTCAAAAACGGTCGGTCCATTTCAGGCTGTCAGAATTATGACCGGTGCCGAAATGCCTGATGGGTGTGATGCGGTTGTTATGCTGGAACTGACAAAAGAAGTAGAGAGAGATGGAAAAAAGTTCATGTCGATAAAGCGCCCTTTTAAAAAAGGGGAAAATGTTTCGTTCCGGGGAGAGGATGCAAAAGAAGGACAAGTCCTTCTAAAGAAAGGAACGAAAATAAATCCGGGAATACAGGCTGTATTGGCTACTTTTGGGTACTCAAAAGTGCCTGTTGCAAAAAAACCCGTTATTGGGCTGTTTGCAACAGGAACAGAACTTCTGGAAGTTGATGAACCGTTGCAGCCGGGAAAAATCCGAAACAGCAATGCTCATATGATTGCCGCTCAAATCGACAGGGCCGGAGCGGAAGTGCGTTACTTCGGCAAACTCAATGATAATTTTGAAACGTGCTTTGAAGCAGTCCGGAAAGCGATCGATGAAGTAGATCTATTGGTTACGACAGGCGGAGTTTCCGTAGGTGATTATGATTATCTTCCTGCCATTTACGAAAAACTTGGTGCAGACGTATTGTTCAATAAAGTCGCGATGCGGCCGGGAAGTGTAACAACCGTTGCACAGTTTGAAAGGAATTTATTGTTTGGACTGTCCGGAAATCCATCTGCCTGCTATGTCGGTTTTGAGTTATTTGCTAGGCCGGTCATTAAAACAATGCTTTTTTCGGAAAAGCCTCATTTGAGAAAAGAAAAAGCAATTCTCGAGGTGGATTTTCCAAAAGCCAACCCATTTACCCGCTTTGTTCGAAGCACATTAACGATTCGGGACGGTAAACTTGCCGTTTCGCCAAGCGGGCTTGATAAATCAAATATAGTGACAAGCCTTGCAGAAGCCAATTCATTAACAATTCTTCCCGGAGGTACAAGAGGATTTAAAAGTGGAAGTGAAGTTGATGTTTTAATGCTTGAAGATGAAACCGGGAGCGAGTGGCCTTGGTAAGCTCTGTTGTCTTTCAGATTGCCGGGTTTCAAAACAGCGGCAAAACCACATTCATGGCAAAGCTCATTAAAGCACTGTCAATTGAAAAACAGCGTGTCGCAACGATTAAACACCACGGGCACGGCGGCAAACCCGATGTGATCGAAAATAAAGATTCAAGCAAGCATGCTGCTGCAGGAGCGGTAGCAACGCTTGTCGAAGGGGAAGGAAACATACTTCTTCATGCAGAAAATACGACTTTGACACTAAAGGACCAAATTAATCTTCTTTCTTTTTTAAATCCAGATGTCATTTTAATTGAAGGGCATAAAAAAGCAGAGTTTGAAAAGGCTGTTATTATTAGAGACGATGCTGACCTCCCGCTTATTAAGGAGCTGGCAAATATAAAACTGATCCTTTGCAGGGATTCACAACTCGCTTTAAAGCTAGCGGAGAAGAAAAATATTCCGGTTTTTTACATAGATGATGACAGCGGCTTATACTGGCTGCTCAATTATTTAAAATCCCGAATAATTGAAAACAGAAATTCAAATTAACTATAAAAAAATAAGTCGGCCTACTTTCGGCCGGCTTTTTCATTTAAAAATATTTTAAATTTCAAAATAATGATTGATTTTAGTTTCCTAAGTTTTTATAATAAGAGAAACAATTATACATAAATATAAAATTAATTGATTAAATATACAACATGACTGAAGGTGGAAAGAATGAAAGTTTCTATTATCGGGACGACAGGATATGGGGGTGGCGAACTCCTGAGGATCCTGAATCACCATCCTGTATATCATATACAATCTATTCATACAACGAGAGAAGAAATTGCAATAAATGAGGAGTATCCTCACTTGAGTGGAATTATCGAACAAAAGCTGGAAAAGATTGATCCATACAAAATCGCTAAAGAAAGTGATTTAGTGTTTCTTGCAACGCCATCAAGAGTGTCAGGGAAATTGGCTGAAGCTTTTTCAGAAACCGATATACAAATCGTTGATCTATCAGGAGACTTGCGTTTAACAGATCCGGATGAATATCGAATTTGGTATAAAGATGAACCTGTTAAAGAGGAACTTCTGCAAACAGCTGTCTACGGATTAAGTGAATGGAATCGAGCTAAGATTGCTTCAGCAAGAATTGTGGCCAATCCCGGATGCTATCCAACCGCTGCGCTTTTAGGGCTTGCACCGCTTGTAAAGGAAGAGCTTATTGATCCAGGCAGTATCATTATTGATGCAAAATCAGGTGCTTCCGGGGCGGGAAGAGGCGGTTCTAAAAGCATCAATTTTTCCGAAGTAAATGAAAACTTGAAGATTTATAAGGTGAATGAACACCAGCATATACCGGAAATTGAGCAGCAGCTAAAAAAATGGAGCCCAAAAGTGAAGCAGATCACCTTCAGTACTCATTTGCTTCCCATTACAAGAGGGATTATGGCAACAATGTATGTTCAGCTTTTAGAAGAAAAAAGTACCGGGGAAATTCTCGAACTGTACCGGGAAACATACGCGGACAGTCCTTTTATTCGCATTAAGCCTAGTGGCCGATATCCATCGATAAAAGAGGTCAGCGGTTCAAATTTCTGTGACATTGGCCTTCATGCAGATCAGAGAACAGGCAGGGTTACGATTGTATCCGTTATTGATAATTTAATGAAAGGAGCAGCCGGCCAGGCAGTGCAAAATGCCAATATTATGAATGGGATCGATGAAAAAGCAGGGCTCGGTTTTGTTCCTTTGTATCCGTAAAGAGGGGGGATTGTTCCAATGCAAACTTTAACAGAAAATGAAGAAATACAGTTCATAACTGGAGGCAATATTTTAACTCCGAAAGGATTTAATGCAGACGGAGTGCATGCAGGACTTAGATATTCAAAGAAAGACATTGGTGTAATTGTAAGTGAAATACCTGCTAATTGTGCAGCCGTATACACAACAAGCCATTTCCAGGCTGCTCCGTTAATAACAACGAAAGACAGTATTGCAAAGGAAGGTCTTCTGCAAGCTGTTGTCGTTAATAGCGCTTGTGCAAATGCATGTACCGGGGAAAGAGGTTTAAATGATTCCAATAGAATGAGAGAATTAACCGCAAAAAAATTTCATTTGAAGGAACATTATGTCGCAGTTGCCTCTACCGGGGTAATTGGAGAGTTTTTGCCGATGGACAAAATCGAGCAAGGGATTCAATTATTGTCGCCGGGAAATGACGATCAACATGCAGAAGCTTTTCAAACAGCGATTTTAACAACCGATCTAGTCCAGAAATCATGCTGCTATTCTGCCAATATTGACGGAAAAACCATTTACATGGGAGGCGCGGCGAAAGGTTCCGGTATGATTCATCCAAATATGGCAACGATGCTTGCTTTTATTACAACCGACGCTGCGGTCGAATCAAGTGATTTGCATATAGCTCTTAAGGAAGCAACAAACAAATCATTTAACCAAATAACCGTGGACGGAGATACATCAACAAATGATATGGTTTTAGTTATGGCAAATGGAAAAGCGGGAAACAGTCCATTGAACAAAAGCCACCCCGATTGGCCAATTTTCGTGCAGCTATTAACAAACACTTGCGAAAACTTAGCAAAGCAAATTGCAAGAGACGGTGAAGGGGCAACAAAATTGATTGAAGCAGTAGTAACAGGTGCTGAAACGGATGAGGATGCTAACAAAATTGCTAAGCAAATTGTCGGATCAAATCTCGTCAAAACAGCGGTTTACGGTGCGGATGCAAACTGGGGAAGAATCATTGGTGCTGTCGGCCAGAGCGATGCAAAAGTTGTTCCTGAAAAAATCAATGTATTAATAGGAGATATTGTTATGCTTCAAAACGGAGAGCCTCAAGCCTTCTCTGAAGAAGAAGCAACTGAATATTTGAAAAACGAAACGGTAAAAATTTCCGTCGATCTCCAAATCGGGAATGGAACAGGCCGGGCTTGGGGATGCGACTTAACCTATGATTATGTCAAAATTAATGCCAGCTATCGGACATAGGGGAGAGTGGAAATGAAAAGAATTTTGATTAAATGTGGAGGAAGTGTCATCGATTCATTAACTCCGGAGTTTTTTTCAAGTTTGCAAAAACTGATCTCTCAAGGCTATCAGTTAATTTTTGTCCATGGCGGCGGTCCAGATATAAATGAAATGCTTAATCTCTATCATGTTAAGCCGGAATTTCATAACGGCTTAAGAAAAACAACCGAACAAACAATGAAAGTAGTCGAAATGGTACTGTCCGGCCATACGAATCGAAAACTCGTTCATCTCCTTGAAGCAAATGGACTTACCGCTTTCGGATTAAACGGCAGCGACGGAAAATGCCTTCAAGCAAAATACATCGATAAAGAACAGCTCGGATTGGTAGGAGAAATTGAGGCTGTCAATCAGGAAGTCATCTTAATGCTGCTGCGGGAAAATATCATACCGGTTATTACTCCAATAGGCATTTCTAAAAGCGGCGAAAAATTAAATGTGAATGCTGACCATGCTGCAGCCGCTGTAGCGCGAGAGTTGAACTGTCAATATTGTTTATTTGTCACTGATGTTGACGGGATTTATATTAATGGAAACTTGCTTGCTGATGTAAGCGAAGAAGACATTTATACGTATATAAACGAAGGGGAAATCACCGGAGGAATGATTCCTAAAGTGAAATCTGCTCTTGCTGCAATTGAAAAAGGCCTTGAAAGAGTAATGATTGTTTCCGGAAAAAAGGCATTTTTTGACGGACAAAACTGGATGGGTACAAAAATACATGGAAAAGCGGGGATTTTACAATGAGCTATTTATTTCCGACCTATCAAAAGTGGGAGATCGAACCTGTTTATGCCAATGGGTGCAAATTAATGGATGCTGACGGAAAAGAATACTTGGATTTTTCATCTGGAATCGGGGTTTGCAATTTAGGCCACAGGCCAAAAACAGTTGAAGAGGCAATTGAAAAACAACTGAAAAAATTTTGGCATGTATCAAACCTTTTTCAAATGAAAGAACAAGAAGAAGCTGCAAAGCTCCTTGCGAAAAGTGCAGAAATGGATTTAGTTTTCTTTGCAAACAGCGGTGCGGAAGCGAACGAAGGAGCGATTAAACTCGCAAGAAAATATACGGGCAAACATAAAATTGTAACGTTTGAAAAATCGTTTCACGGCCGTACTTTTGCGACGATGGCAGCTACCGGACAGGAAAAAATTAAACAAGGATTCGGTCCGATGCTTGAAAGCTTCGTTTACGTGCCTTTTAACAACACGAAAATGTTAAAAAATGTTATGGATGACAGTGTTGCAGCGGTTATGCTCGAAATTGTTCAGGGCGAAGGCGGAATCCATATTGCCGATGAAGGATTTTTAAAAGAAACTGAAAAACTTTGTAAAGAGTATGGTGCATTATTGATTATCGATGAGATTCAAACGGGTATAGGACGTACCGGAAAACCGTTTGCATTTCAGCATTTCGGCCTTAAACCTGATATCGTTACAGCTGCAAAAGGTTTGGGAAGCGGTTTGCCAATTGGTGCCGTAATCGGAAATAAAGAGTTAGAGCAAGCGTTTGGTCCCGGAAGCCATGGATCTACGTTTGGAGGAAATCCGATTTCAGTTGCTGCCGCAATTGCAACAATGAAAACCATTTTTCAAGAGGAATTTTTGAAGAATGTAACCGAAAAAGGTGAGTACTTAACCACGAAATTAAAAACAGTTCTTGGTAAATTCCCCGTCATTTCCGAAATAAGAGGGATGGGGTTAATGATTGGGATTGAGATAAAGGCGGAGGTTCAGCCATTATTAACAGAAATGCGAAAAAAAGGGCTGATTGCACTTCCGGCAGGCAACAATGTTTTAAGGCTCTTGCCTCCATTAACAGTAACGGTGGATGAAATTGATGAAGCTGTTGCAAAAATTGAAGAAACCATTCAACAATTTGTGGATACTGCTGTAAAGGCATAATTTTTTAGTTCTTAATGTATAAAAATAATTTTGTTGTTATAAATATTCAAACATGAGGTGCGCTAAATGGACGGATACCTGCATTTGAAAAATGGAGAAACATTTAAAGGCATTTGGCTTACCGAATGTCCGCAAAACGATATCGAAGGAGAAATTGTTTTCTATACCGGAATGACTGGTTATCAAGAAGTATTGACAGACCCTTCATATAAAGATCAAATCATCGTTTTTACCTACCCGCTGATCGGCAATTACGGTATAAATGAACAAGATTTTGAAAGCAAGCAGCCCCATGTTGCGGGTGTGATTGTATATGAATCAAATGATGCGACAGGACATTATGAAGCGAAATATTCCCTTAAGCAATTTTTACAAAAATGGAACATACCAATGCTTGGGCATGTTGATACAAGGGCAGTTGTAAAGAAAATTCGCGATTTTGGAACAATGCCGGCTGTTCTGTCAGTAAAAAAAGAATCAAAACAGCTGAAATTTTTGTTAAATACAAGCCAAAAAGTGTGCAAAGTATCGGAACCGGAAACTCGCTCTTATGGAAAGGGCGACATTCATATTGTTCTTATTGATTTTGGTTATAAAAGATCGATTCTCGCTTCATTATTAAAAAGAAATTGCCGGGTAACAACAGTGCCATATAACACTTCTTATGAGACGATTAAACAATTAAATCCAAATGGGATACTTCTATCAAACGGACCAGGCGATCCAAAAGATTTATCCGCAATATTGCCGACATTGAAAAAGATAATAAAAGAATATCCTGTTTTCGGAATATGTCTCGGCCACCAATTAGCGGCTCTCGCTCTTGGGGCAGATACAAAAAAACTTCCTTTCGGGCACCGCGGTGCCAACCATCCGATCATGGATATGAAACAAAAAACTGTCTTTATGTCTTCACAAAACCACAGTTATGTTGTAGATGAAAAAAGTTTAACAGGAACCGGTTATAAAATTCGGTTTTACAATTTGCATGATCAGTCGATTGAAGGGCTTGTTCACGAGAATTTGCCGGTTCAAACCGTGCAATTCCATCCGGAAGCCAATCCCGGCCCGAATGATGCTGATTATCTTTTTGACGATTTTATTGAAATGGTTAAGGCTTACAATGGGAGAGAAATAGTATATGCCTAAAGATCACACTATAAAGTCTATCCTCGTAATCGGGTCCGGTCCGATCGTCATCGGCCAGGCCGCTGAATTTGATTATGCAGGAACACAAGCATGCCTTTCCCTTAAAGAGGAGGGTTACCGGGTAATACTTGTGAACAATAATCCTGCAACCATTATGACAGACCATACGTTTGCTGATTCGATTTATTTTGAACCGCTTACGGCAGATGTATTAGAAAAAATCATTGAAAAAGAACGCCCGGATGGACTCCTTGCGACGCTGGGCGGACAGACCGGATTAAATTTAGCCTTTCAGTTGAGTGAAAACGGAGTTCTTGATAAATATCAAGTGAAATTGCTGGGCACCTCTATTGAATCAATAAAAAAAGGTGAAGATAGAGATGCCTTCAGGCAATTAATGAAAGACCTCGGGGAGCCTGTTCCGGAAAGCAAAATTGTTCATAAAGCTGAAGAGGCTCTCCAGTTTGCGGAAGAAATCGGATTTCCTATCATCGTCCGTCCGGCTTACACGCTGGGAGGGTCAGGCGGGGGTATTGCCGGAGATATGAAGGAGCTTTCTGCTCTCATAACAAGAGGACTCAATGAAAGTCCAATCGGGCAATGCCTCGTTGAAAAGAGTATTGCCGGGTATAAAGAAATTGAGTATGAAGTGATGAGAGACTCAAGCGGCACTTGCATAACAATTTGCAATATGGAAAATATTGATCCTGTCGGCATTCATACCGGCGATTCAATCGTTGTTGCTCCCTCCCAAACATTAACGGATGACGAATATCAAATGCTTCGGTCAACAGCGATCAAAATTATTTCAGCACTGGAAATAATCGGAGGGTGTAATATCCAATTTGCACTTGATCCTAACAGCAAACAATACTATTTAATTGAAGTCAATCCTCGTGTAAGCCGTTCTTCGGCTCTCGCTTCAAAAGCGACAGGATATCCGATCGCAAGAATGGCAGCTAAGCTTGCGGTCGGCTATACTTTATCAGAATTGATTAATCCGGTAACCGGGGACACATATGCAAGCTTTGAACCAGCTCTTGATTATGTAGTTGTTAAATTTCCAAAATGGCCGTTTGACAAGTTCCCGAACATAAACCGAAAACTCGGAACACAGATGAAAGCAACCGGTGAAGTAATGGGAATCGACAGAAATCTTGAGCGTGCTTTATTAAAAGCTCTTCATTCTCTTGAAATAAATAATTCCGACTTAAAGCTTCCTGGACTGGAACTTAAGTCAAAAGAGCAATTGGCAGAAATTTTGAACGGACAAACAGATGAACGGTTCTTCGTTGTTTTGGAATGCATTCGCAGAGGTTTTACGTTGGAAGAAATCCATAAAGCAACGAAAATTGACTCATTCTTTTTACAATGTTTTGAACGGCTGATCGACCTTGAAAAACAAATCAAGTCAGTGACTATTGAAAGTGTTTCAAAGGAACAACTTGCTCTCTTTAAAGAAAAAGGTTTTAGTGACAGGTATTTAGCTGACGAATGGAACGTAACAGAGAAAGAGATCAGGAAAAAACGAAAAGAATTCGGAATATTACCGGTTTATAAAATGGTTGATACGTGCGCGGCAGAATTTAAAGCAAATTCAAACTACTATTATTCAACCTATTTTGGCGAAGATGAACAATTGCCTTCTAATAAAAGAAAAGTGCTTATTATTGGCAGCGGTCCGATCCGCATCGGCCAAGGCGTTGAATTTGATTATTGCTCTGTCCATGGCGTTTTTGCATTAAAGCAAGAAAATATTGAAACCATAATGGTGAACAATAACCCGGAAACAGTCAGCACTGATTTTGCAACGGCAGATCGACTTTATTTTGAGCCGTTGATTCTGGAAGATATTTTAAACATTATTGAATCCGAAGGTATTTCCGAAGTCCTTGTCCAATTCGGTGGACAAACGGCACTAAACTTGGCGAAAGAGCTTGAAGACAGTGGTGTAGAACTTCTCGGTACAAATTCTGACACAATTGATGTATTGGAAGACAGGGAACGTTTTTACGAACTGCTTGATCGAGTAAAGATCCCCCATATCAATGGAGATATTGCATACAGTTTAGAGGAATTGCCGAAAAAGGTAAAAGAAATCGGCTATCCTGTCCTATTGCGCCCCTCTTACGTAATCGGGGGCAAAGGGATGGAAATTATCAGAAATGACATTGATTTGAAATTGTTCCTGCAAAGAACGGATATTTCTTTCCCAATATTGGTGGATCAATTTTTGCACGCAAAAGAAGCAGAAATTGATTTAGCAGCTGACGGAGTAAACGTTTTAGTACCGACCATTATGGAACATATTGAAAAAACAGGCGTCCATTCTGGTGACAGCATGTCTGTCCTTCCTGCAAAAAATCTCTCTTCGATTGCTAAAGAAAAGATGCTGAAATATGCAGAAACAATTGTCCAAGAGCTTAAATATAAAGGTGTCATGAACATTCAATATATTATTGACGGTGATGATGTTTACGTTCTGGAAGTGAATCCGCGCGCAAGCAGGACCGTACCGATTGTCAGCAAAGTTACTGGCGTGCCATTGATCCAAATTGCGACAAAAATATTGCTTGGGAAATACACTTTGTCGGAAACGAATCTTAGCATGGAAACCGCTCCTTTCCATTGCATTAAGTATCCGGTTTTTTCAAACTTTGCTTTAAACGGACTCGACCCGAAAGTTGGGCCTGAAATGAAATCTACGGGTGAAGGAATATGTCTTGCTCAAGATTTCGAGGGAGCTTTAAGAAAAGTGTTCCATCCGGTTTTAAGAGACAGATCGAAGAAAAACCGAGTTATTTGCGGGACCGGGGAAAATCTTTCTGAACTCCGTCCATATGCTGAAAGTCTTGGAATTGAACTTAAGCCAGCAGACGAGTTACAGAAAGAAGATTACCAATCCGGCGTACTCGCGTTTTATAGTACAAATGAATCTCTTGAAGATTACAAATTGAGAGAAATTGCGACAAAAAACAGGATTCCAATCTTTAGCGAAAAAGAAACATTGATGGCCTTTTTCTCCGCATTGAATGCAACGAATTTGCAAGTGACTTCTATTAATGAATGGCACGATAACAGAATAAAGGATGTGACAATAGTATGATGTCAATTCAAGCAAATCCTATTGAGTCGGATTTAAAAGGAAAAGATTTCTTATCTTTAGCTGATCATTCTGCAGGCACAATTGAAGCTCTGCTTAAAAAAGCAGCAGAAATGAAAAGTGAACCGGAAAAATTTTCGTCTTTATTAAAAGGGAAAATACTTGGGATGATTTTTGAAAAACCGTCGACAAGAACACGCGTCTCTTTCGAAGCAGGGATGCTGCAGCTGGGAGGCCATGCATTGTACTTAAACAGCAATGATTTGCAGCTTGGCAGAGGAGAAACGATTGCAGATACTGCCAAAGTTTTATCCCAATACGTAGATGCAATTATGATCCGAACTTTTTCACACTCAATCGTGGAAGAATTGGCATATCATGCTGATATTCCGGTTATCAATGGACTTACAGATTTGTCACACCCATGTCAGGCTTTAGCTGATTTGTTAACAATTCAAGAGGTGAAAGGAACTTTTAAGGGATTAAAGCTTGTTTACATTGGAGACGGCAACAATGTCGCCCACTCTTTATTGATCGGTGCTTCGAAGATGGGCATTGATGTTACAGTTGCCAGTCCGCTTGGCTATGAACCTGATTCAAAGGTTGTTTCACTCGCGAAGGCGGCAGCAGCTGAAAATGGCTCCCAGGTTCACATTTTAAACGATCCATACGAAGCTGTCATAGAAGCGGACATTATTTATTCTGATGTTTGGACAAGTATGGGACAGGAACAGGAAAATCAGCAAAGATTAGAGGTATTCAAAGATTTTCAAGTTAATGAGCAGCTTGTAAAAAATGCAAAGGACGATTTTCTGTTTTTACATTGTTTGCCGGCCCACAGGGGAGAGGAAGTTACCGCCGAAATTATTGATGGCAGCCATTCAGCTGTTTTTCAGCAAGCCGGCAACAGGCTCCATGTCCAAAAAGCGCTATTGGCGGAAATATTGAAATAACAAACCAGGCCTTCTCTTCATCGGAGCAGGCCTGGTTTATTTTTTTAGGAAAAACAGTCCAGAGAATGAACTTGGAATGCAATGAAAATAATAAGCATGAGAAAGGCAAAAGGAGGTTTAGATAATGGGACAAAACCGTCATTTCCGTCCAGGCCAAAAAGCTCCCAATAATGGAATCTATATAGAAATCGGTGAAACAGGGAGCAATGTGAAAAATCCGCAGCTATTAAAGCTAAAAGCTGGAGATCGATTTCCGGAAACGTCAAACCATAATCGTATTTGGACATATCAACGAAAACCTTAATAATTCTTTTTCAGCCATCCAATGCGGGTGGCTTTACATATGTAAAAAGTTGTTTTTATAATATAGTTAATGGTCAAAAAAGGTCAGACAGGAGGTGCAACCATGGACATTAATCGCATGACTGAACGGATGCAGGAGGCTTTTTTTCGTGCTCAAACAATGGCGATTGAAAATCATCATCAGGAAATTGATGATGTGCATATATTTTTAGCTCTTTTGGAAGACGAGACTAGCCTAGTTCATTCCATTTTTGAAAAACTGCAACTTTCTGCCAGCGATATCAAGGACAGACTCGAAAGTTTATTAGCAAAAAAGCCTCAAGTAATTGGGAGCGGTGTTGATCATGGAAAAATTTATATTACTCCTGCATTACAAAAGGTGTTGGCAGAAGCTGAATCCCAGATGAAGATTTTTAAAGATGAATATTTGTCTGTTGAACATATCCTGCTTGCTGCTATTAATACAGATCAGTCAGCAGCAGGGCAAGTGTTAAAAGATTTTCGGGTCACAAATCAATCAGTATTAGAGGCAATTAAAGAAATTAGGGGGAATCAGAGAGTGACAACGCAAAACCCGGAATCTACCTATGAAGCATTAAAAAAATATGGAAGAGATTTAGTAGCGGAAGTAAAAGAAGGAAAAATTGACCCAGTGATCGGAAGAGACAGTGAAATTAGGAATGTAATTCGGATTCTCTCAAGAAAAACGAAAAACAATCCCGTTTTAATCGGGGAACCGGGAGTAGGAAAAACTGCGATTGTTGAAGGACTCGCACAGCGAATCGTTCGAAAAGATGTTCCAGAGGGACTGAAGGATAAAACCATTTTTGCTCTTGATATAAGCTCATTAATCGCAGGGGCTAAATTCCGGGGCGAATTTGAAGAAAGACTGAAGGCTGTCTTAAATGAAATTAAGAAGAGCGAAGGGCGCATTCTTTTATTTATTGATGAACTTCATACGATTGTTGGAGCAGGGAAAACAGAAGGGGCAATGGATGCAGGAAACATGCTGAAACCGATGCTTGCGAGAGGAGAATTGCATTGTATTGGAGCAACAACCCTTGATGAGCACCGGAAATATATTGAAAAGGATCCGGCACTGGAACGTAGGTTCCAGCCTGTGCTTGTTCAGGAACCGAATGTTGAAGACACGATTTCAATTTTAAGAGGGTTAAAAGAGAGATTTGAAATTCATCATGGAGTCAATATACATGATCGGGCGCTCGTTGCTGCCGCTACTCTTTCAGATCGTTATATTACCGACCGTTTTCTTCCAGATAAGGCAATAGATTTGGTGGACGAAGCATGTGCCATGATCAGGACTGAAATTGACTCGATGCCATCCGAGCTTGACGAAGTAACACGAAGAGTGATGCAGCTGGAAATTGAAGAGGCTGCATTAAGCAAGGAAACCGATGCAGCTAGTAAAGAACGACTAGAAGTTCTTCAAAAAGAATTAGCGGAAATGAGAGAAAAGGCAAACTCCATGAAAGCTAAGTGGCAGCTAGAGAAAGAAGCGATTCAAAGAGTGCGGGAAAAACGCGAAACACTTGAAAGACTCCGCAGGGAGCTTGAGGAAGCTGAGAATAATTATGATTTAAACAAAGCTGCCGAACTGAGACATGGGAAAATTCCTGCTTTGGAAAAAGAAATAAAAGAGCTAGAGAATGAGGAGAAAGAAAAACGGGGCACCCGATTGCTTCGAGAAGAAGTTACGGAAGAAGAAATTGCTGAAATTGTTTCACGTTGGACGGGTATACCGATCTCAAAACTTGTTGAAGGAGAAAGAGAGAAACTTCTCCGGCTTGAGAGTATTTTACACGAGCGAGTAATTGGCCAGGATGAAGCAGTAAACCTTGTATCAGATGCCGTTTTACGGGCCAGGGCGGGGATTAAAGATCCAAACCGTCCGATCGGATCGTTTATTTTCCTGGGCCCAACCGGTGTAGGGAAAACAGAGCTTGCCAAAACTCTTGCCCAGTCATTATTTGATTCGGAAGACCATATGATTCGTCTTGATATGTCTGAATATATGGAGAAACATGCCGTATCCCGGTTGATTGGTGCTCCGCCGGGTTATGTCGGCTATGAAGAAGGCGGCCAATTAACAGAAGCAGTAAGAAGAAATCCATATTCAGTTATCTTGTTAGATGAGATTGAAAAAGCGCATCCGGAAGTGTTTAATATCCTTCTGCAAGTGCTTGATGACGGACGGATTACGGATTCTCAAGGACGGACTGTTGATTTTAAAAATACGGTAATTATTATGACTTCAAATATTGGTTCATCTTTTCTGCTGGAAAGAACGAATATAGATGGTAAGATTACAGAAGAAACAAAAAATAAGGTGCTATCACAATTGCGCAGTCATTTTCGTCCTGAATTTCTGAACCGTGTTGATGAAATAATTTTGTTTAAACCGTTAAGACTTGAAGAAATAAAACAAATTGTAACAAAACTGATTTCTGATTTACAGAAAAGGCTTAATGATCGGGAAATCCGCTTAGTAATTACAAATGAAGCAATCGAATTCATTGCCGAAAATGGCTTTGATCCCATTTATGGAGCAAGACCGCTCAAACGTTTCATTCAGCGTCATGTTGAAACAAAACTTGCAAGAGAAATGGTGAAAGGCAGCATTAAGGAACAAGATAAAGTGGAAATCGGAATTGAAAATGGAGAGATAACTTTGAAAGTTAAGTAGAAAAGTCATCCTTTTTTAGGATGACTTTTTAATGTTTTTCAACAGGATCGTTCGGCAAAATTATCGGAACAATATAAATCAAAATCGTTGCCGCTACTGCTAAAATGGATCCGGTTCTTAAATCAAACTCGGTACCGATCATAGAACCAGTTACATAAACCAACATTTGAATAAGAAGAAAAGTCCAGAAAAATGTCCAGAAATATCGCACCGTATTCACCTCTTACGAATTAAAGTCCACTCTCATATTACCATATCACTATTAAATATTAAACGCTATTTTATTATTTTCACTTTTTTCAGGAAAATATGTTTCTTTACACACTTCTTTTTTGAATTTGGGCAATCTACCCTATCATCAACAGTAAACCTTCATACATTAATATGAACAAGTCTGTTAAAGGAGTGTTTGACATGGAGCACCGGAACTTTCAATTGGATACCGAATGGAATATCATCCATTATCCTGAAAGGCCTAAAGGTTTCGGTATCCTAATTCTTGGAGATGAACGGAATTTTGTGGATGAGAAAAGCAGTTTTTGGATTCAAAATGAAGGCAAAAAGGCGTTGCTTCGAACATTGAAGCGAGAGGGCTATACTGTATTTTATTCGAATTTGTACGGGAAGAACTGGGGAAGTCAAAAAGCGGTAAATCTGGCGAAACGACTATATAACCATATTATGAGAACGGAAATTATTAATGACAGAATCCATCTTCTAGCCGAAGGTATGGGAGCATTAACTGCTATAAAATTAATGGTGGAATTGAAACAAAATATTAGATCGGTTATTCTGTTGAATCCGATCCTATCTTTATCTCATCATTTAGAATATGAAAAGGAACGCAAGTTTTTTTACAAAAAGCTGCTAAAAGAACTTGCCGGAGCTTATGAAACAGAACCAAAAGAAATAGAGAAAATCATTCTTTCGGATAAGATTTTGACGGAGTTTCATTCTGGGCATCCAGTGAAAATCATTTACATTTTGTCAAGAAATCAAAACTTTTCCCAAAGAAACCTTTTAGATGATTTATCAACAAAATGGGAAAATGAAGATTCATCGATTTCGAAAACCTACCTAATCCCGGAAAAACAGCAACAGCTCGCCAATCAAATTGTAAGGTTTATGAATGAACATGAGAAAATCCTTTAATTCCACGGACTCCCTGAAAAGAAATAAATTATGTAAACCCGGCATAGGATAAAGAGAATGTGTTTCAGGGAGGCATAAATATGGACAAGGCAGTAGTAATTGGAACATACGAGTTTTTAGGTTTTAGTCTTTGTGAAAATTTGCTTGAAAAAGGTTATCAGGTTAAAGGGATTCATATAGACCTTGAAGAGGAAGATTTATTTCTTGAAGAAAAGCGTATGGAAGTAGGCAGAAATGCAAATTTCATCGAATTGTCATTGGAAGACTGGAAACAGCAAAACTTTATGGAGAGTGATTCGGTATTAATCATTTCAGTTTATGATTATTTTATAAAGAATAAAATCCAATCACTATTAAAAGACGAGCAGTTTTGGAACACAATTCTTCCTCGCATTGTTAAATCCGAAATTTTAATTCTTTGGCCAATTCAATTGTTAGCAAAAAATAAAGAAGAAGTTAGAGAAGAAGACGGATCGGACGAACTTCATGAATTTTTTGGGAAATTCACCCATCCGTCACTAACATCCATTTTTGTTCCCACTTTATTCGGTCCGTGGCAACCCCCAGAATTTATTTTTCAGAAAACCTTTCTTCATCGGCTTGGAAACAATGAACAGCCTGTTTTGAATAAGCGAGAATGGGTTTTTGACGCAATTTATATTGAAGACTGTGTAAATAAAATTATTGACATTTTTGAAAAAAAGAGGAACAAGTGCTGCTACTTAAGGAATACTGTTAATGACAGCTGGCTGAAATGCGCAATATCACTTGCGATTGAAACAAAAGGAGCCAGGGAAAATGGAAAAGAAGACCTTATAATTGATAGCAAAATCCCGGCTGAATCGGTCGAGGAAAGTGTAGAACTTTTAGACGGGATTAAGAAACAAAAAGACCATTTAGAACGCATTTTATCACTTAAGAATATGTGATTGAGAGTGCATTTTCAAACCGGGAGAGATGACCGGTTTTTATTTTAATTTGGAATAATATTGCAATAAAGGAAAAAAACTTTTCATTTTATTTGGTTGAAGGTAGAATGAAAGAAATAATTGTCTATATTGGGACGAATGTTTCGGTTTAAAAATATGTGGAAAAAGCTTTGTTTATTTCCATCTCTTCTTTAGCAGGAGAGGCTGAGTAAAGGAGATGCATTGGATGTTAAAACGATTCGGAGTCATTCTTATATGCCTACTTTTACTGGCTGGATGTGAGCAGCCGATCAAAACAGGAAAATTGGAAAAAGTGGGTTTGCTTGTGCCCGATACGGTAAACGACCAGGTTTGGGGTACAAAAGGCTATAAAGGAATGCTGAAAATCCAATCTCGTTTTAACGTAGATGTTTATATTAAAGAAGGAATGAATTCTGAAATGATTGTGGAACGTGCCGTAAAAGAATTTGACCAAAAAGGCGTTAACTTAATTTTTGGGCACGGAAATGAATACGCCGAGTATTTTAATAAAATTTCAAAAGATTATCCGCATATTCATTTCATTAGTTTTAATGGAGACGCTAAAAATAAAAATACAACAAGCTTAAGTTTCCAGGCTTTTGCGATGGGTTTTTTTGGGGGCATGGTAGCTTCTCATATGACAAAAAAGAATAAGATCGGTATTATTGCCGCTTATGAATGGCAGCCTGAAGTTGAAGGTTTTTATGAAGGAGCAATATTTGAAAATAAAAATGTAGACGTTAATATCCAATATGTTGGCCAATGGGATGATGACCAGACTGCAATGACGATCTTAGACAAAATGATCAAGAATGGTGTGGATGTCGTTTATCCTGCCGGTGACGGCTATAACGTACCGGTTATTGAAAAAGTCAAAGAAGAGGGGCTTTATGCAATCGGCTATATATCCGATCAGTCAGACCTTGGGAAATCAACGGTTTTGACAAGTACGATTCAGCATGTTGACAAGCTTTACGAATTAGCAGCAGAAAAGTATAACAACGGAAAACTCAAATCCGGAAATCTGCATTTTGATTTTAAAGATGGAGTCATATCTCTCGGGGAATTCAGCCCGCTGATAGATGATGACTTTAAAGCTGAAATAAAATCGTATATTGAAGATTATAAAAAAACCGGAAAACTTCCAAATGAGTAAGCATACGATGTAAAAAGCTGCCGCTTATTGATGGCAGCTTTACTTATTTTTTTTTATAAACTGATTAATAAAAGGTGTAATCTTATTTAAAAGAGGCTTTAATTGTTTGGCAGAATCCAGCAGCATATCGATATTTTCCATTAGCAGCATATAATCAATTTGATCCTCGGCATTATTTGAACGATTTTCCTGAGTTTTGCTTTCTGTTGGCCGTCTTCTCGTGCCAAACATGAACCTTTTGAAAGGATCCTCTTCCTGCTTATCAATTTCCGGTATATCCTTCGATACATTTTCCGTCGTTTTAATCTCAGGATTTTCTTTATGTGCATCTTCCAATGTCTGAACCTCCCTTAAATGAATTCCTTGTTAGTAAAATATGTAACAATCTATAGTTCGGTATAGACATTTGTTTGTAAAAAACGAATTGAGTCATAATATATTGCATCACAAATAAAAGATTTGATAAAATTAGTACCAAGTCATAATAATTGATAATAACCTGTACTGTTAATAATGTTTAAAATGAAAAAGGTAAAGGAGTTGTCTCCATGAACGCAGGAATCATTGGAATTGGCAGATGCTTGCCTGAAAAAATAGTAACAAACTTTGATTTGGAAAAGATAATGGATACCTCAGATGAGTGGATTCGGACTAGAACAGGAATTGAAGAACGCAGAATTGCTGACGACCAAACCGAAACATCGGATATGGCATACGAAGCAGCTGTAAAAGCAATTGAAAATGCAAACATATCCGCCGAAGAAATCGATCTTATATTAGTAGCGACTGTAACCCCGGATCAGCCATTTCCATCAGTAGCCTGTATGCTTCAGGAAAAATTGGGGGCGAAAAAGGCTGCTGCCATGGACATCAGTGCTGCGTGTGCAGGCTTTATGTACGGAATGGTAACGGCAAAACAGTTCATTGAGACCGGGGCTTATAAATACGTTCTTGTAGTTGGTGCAGAAAAACTCTCGAAAGTTGTGAATTGGGAAGACCGGAATACTGCTGTATTATTTGGAGATGGAGCTGGTGCTGCCGTCATGGGGCCTGTTTCGGAAGGAAGGGGCATTTTATCGTTTGAACTGGGGGCAGACGGTACAGGCGGAAAACACCTTTATCAGGATGAATATGTGATAATGAACGGCCGGGAAGTATTTAAATTTGCTGTTAGGCAAATGGGAGAAAGCAGCATAAATGTATTAGAAAAAGCCGGATTATCAAAAGAAGATGTTGACTTCCTGATTCCTCACCAGGCTAATATACGAATTATGGAGTCAGCACGCCAGCGTTTGGAGCTTCCTGAAGAAAAAATGTCGAAAACAGTTCATAAATACGGGAACACTTCAGCAGCATCGATTCCCATTTCAATCGTTGAAGAAGTGGAAGCTGGTAAAATAAAAGACGATGATCTCATCGTAATGGTAGGTTTTGGCGGAGGCTTGACATGGGGCGCCATTGCCATGCGCTGGGGTCTATAATCTACTTAAAAGCTGCTTATCTAAAATAAATTTTGGATTGCTCTTTTCACAAAGTCTGTTTCTATTGTTAAGATAGGAACAAAACTTCTATAATAAATATCAGAATCTATATAGGATTTTCCAATTTGCCGTGAAATGCACGCTGCGTTTGTTGCGGGATCAGACATCAAGCAACTCACAGGTTTTCAAAATGCAATCGTTTATTTGCAAAGGAATATTGTGCTCGATCGCAGGTCCGCGCCTTATGGTTTCTAAAAGCAAAAATTTTTTAGAAAAGAGCGTAAAAGGAGATGCAAAACAAATGGAAAAACGAAGAGTTGTTGTAACTGGAATCGGTGCTGTAACACCGCTCGGCAATGACGTTGATACGACTTGGAACAACATAATAGCCGGTGTATCGGGAATAGATCTTATGACGAGGGTAAACCGGGATGAATACCCTGCTAAAGTTGCCGCAGAAGTTAAAGATTTCAATCCGGAAACATTTATTGATAAAAAAGACGCAAGAAAAATGGACCGGTTCACTCAATATGCCGTAGCTGCCTCTTTAATGGCAGTTGAAGACGCCGGGCTTGTCATAAATGAAGAAAATGCGAACCGAATCGGAGTTTGGATCGGCTCGGGAATCGGCGGTATGGAAACCTTTGAACAACAGTTTGAAACGTTTTTAAGCCGCGGGTACAGAAGGGTGAGCCCGTTTTTCGTCCCGATGATGATTCCCGATATGGCAACCGGACAGGTATCGATCATTCTTGGGGCAAAAGGATTTAATTCCTGTACGGTAACAGCTTGTGCTACCGGTACAAACTCGATTGGAGATGCATTTAAGGTCATTCAGCGCGGAGATGCTGACGCAATGATCACAGGCGGGACTGAAGCACCGATTACAAAAATGGCGGTTGCTGGCTTCTGTGCAAACACTGCTTTATCAACGAATCCAGATCCAAAAACTGCGAGCCGCCCGTTCGACAAAAACCGTGATGGTTTTGTTATGGGAGAGGGTGCAGGAATTATTGTTCTTGAAGAGCTTGAGCATGCGAAAGCACGTGGAGCAAAGATTTATGCTGAAATTGTTGGTTATGGTGCAACAGGTGATGCTTATCACATTACGGCTCCTGCCCCTGCCGGTGAAGGCGGAGCACGTGCCATGAAAATGGCTATTGAAGACGGGGGCTTAAAACCTGAGGAAATTCAATATATTAATGCACACGGCACAAGCACGGAATATAACGATAAATATGAAACTCTGGCAATCAAAGAAGTGTTTGGAGATCATGCCTACAAATTGGCGGTTAGCTCAACGAAATCCATGACAGGCCATTTATTGGGGGCAGCCGGCGGAATTGAAGCGATTTTTACCATTTTAGCGTTAAAAGAAGGCATATTGCCGCCAACGATCAATTTGGAAACTCCTGATCCGGAATGTGATCTTGATTATGTTCCAAACGAGGCGCGCAAGCAGGAAATCGACGCTGCTATCAGCAACTCGCTTGGATTTGGCGGCCATAACGCGACGATTGTGTTTAAGAAATATAGGGACTGAAGTTGAACGGGGGTAACTCCCGTTCTTTTTATTTTGTCGAGCGGTTTTCACACACGAACGCAAATCCCCGGTTCACCATAAACTAGTATAAGCAATGCAGCAAGGGAGTGAATCGATCTGGGAATTATCCGCACTGACGAATGGCTGGAAAAGGATTTTGAACGTCCTGTGGACGTATGCAGCAAATTATTGGGGAAATTTGATGAACATGATTCCCGCAGCATCTATGAGTATTTGCAGCGGTTTGGAATGTACCGTCCGAATCCTCGCAGCCGAAGATGCTTTGAAGAATTGAAAAAGAAAGATTTTTGGACTAAAGCAGAACACATTTTTCAACGGTATAAAGTAAAATGGAGCGGACCGGACATTCCTGTCTATATTTTTCCGATCCATGTAAGAAGGAATATTTTTGGCGGAAATAGCGAAGGAAAGTCTGGGGTTTCTTTTAAAGACAAAATGTTTCTCTTTTTAACGCCCTTAAAAGAAGGAAAAGAATTAGAATCAATAATTGTTCATGAATATCACCATGTATGCAGGATGAACAGGCAAAAAAAGGACGCGGAAAATTATACATTGCTTGACTCGATCATTCTTGAAGGACTGGCTGAGCATGCTGTGCTGGAAAACTGCGGGAAAGAATATTTAGGTCCATGGTGCAATTACTATACAAAAAATGAGTTATCTTTCTTTTGGAAAAAATTTTTGTCTGACCACCTTTCTGCAAATCGAAATGAACACATACATGATCAATTATTATACGGTCAAGGAAGGTATCCGAAGCTGCTTGGGTATGCGTTCGGTTTTTACATGATTTCGCAATATAAAAGCAAACAGAAAAATTTCTCAGATAAAATTTCTTTTCTTTTGCCTTCGGAAAAATTCATAATTAATAAAGAGTATTAACAAATTGCTAAAACGCGTTAAAGGCCTAAACAATGGGCTTTTTTTATTTTTGACGGATTTTTGTTTGTTCCACAAGAAGAGATAAAAAAACCAATCACTTGCCATTATAGTAAAATTTAAGAAATTAATATTTCGAAATCCTTGAATACACCAATAGTTTGTAATATTATACAGTTAATAAATAAGAAAATACAAAAAATTTATACTTTTTTAGATTGTCAGAAAATCAAAAGTTTGATTTTTTCATATTTTGCCATATTGGCGGTGATGGTATATATGACAGTTTTATTGGAATTAAGAAACTTAAAAGTATATTTTAAGAAAAAAAATACCGATATTCCTGCTGTCGACGGAGTCGATTTAAAAATTCGGAAAGGAGAATCGGTTGCACTGGTGGGTGAATCCGGTTCAGGGAAAAGTATTACATCCCTTTCAATTATGCGTCTAATTCCAATTCCTCCCGGAAAAATTGTGGACGGTGAAATCTTTTTTGATGGAAAAGATCTTGTGAAGTTGCCGGAAGATGAAATGTGTAAAATCCGAGGAAATGATATTTCAATGATTTTTCAAGAGCCGATGACGTCATTAAATCCTGTATTAACAATTGGCGAACAAATTATCGAAATGTTGATATACCATCAGAAAATGTCTAAAGCATTGGCAAGAAAGAAAGCAATTCAAATGCTTGAAATGGTTGGTTTCTCGCGAGCAAATGAAATTATCGATGACTACCCTCACCGTTTGTCAGGCGGAATGAGGCAGCGTGTGATGATTGCCATGGCGATGAGCTGTAATCCAAAACTATTAATTGCCGATGAACCGACAACAGCACTAGATGTTACGATTCAGGCACAAATCTTGGAGTTAATGAAAGATTTAAGTAAGAAATTTGATACTTCGATCCTCATGATCACTCATGACTTAGGTATCGTATCCGAGGTTGCTGATAGAGTTGTCGTCATGTATGCAGGTCAGGTGGTAGAAGAGGCAACGGTTGATCATTTATTTGATGAGCCGCTTCATCCATATACAGATGCGCTTATCGGATCAGTTCCATTGATTGAGGGGGAGATTTCGAGATTAAAATCTATCGAAGGAAATGTTCCTTCACCGGAAAAGTATCCAAAAGGATGCCGATTTGCCCCGCGCTGCCCAAAAGCATTTGAGCGCTGTTTTAGTGAAATGCCGCAACTAATAAAGAAAAACGGTTCACGTTCTGTAAGATGTTTTTTACATGAAGGCAAGGGGGCTAACGAATGAATTCAACAAGCGAAGAAAAACAAAAACACTCCGCCGTAAACGATTCCAGCATAATACTGGAATTACAAAATGTAAAAAAACACTTTCCGATCAAAGCGGGGTTTTTGCAAAAAACAGTCGGCTTTATAAAAGCCGTTGACGGAATTAACTTAAAAGTGAAAAAAGGCGAGACAATAGGAATTGTCGGGGAGTCTGGATGCGGTAAATCTACCGCCGGAAGAACGATCATTCGTCTCTATGAACCTACTGAAGGAAAAATATTGTTCAAAGGAAGAGATATTTCCCATTTGAGCGAATCTGAATTGCGGAAAAGCGTTCGCAAAGATATTCAAATGATCTTTCAGGACCCTTTTGCTTCATTAAATCCAAGAAAAACATTACGGTCGATTATTCGTGAACCTTTAAATACACACAACATGTACTCTGGTAAAGAACGTGATCAAAAGGTAGAAGAGCTATTAGAAAAAGTCGGCTTGAATGCATCCTTTATTAACCGTTATCCACATGAATTTTCCGGAGGACAAAGGCAGCGCATCGGGATCGCCCGGGCGCTCGCATTAAATCCAGAATTAATTATTGCCGATGAACCGGTATCATCATTAGACGTTTCGATTCAAGCGCAAATTATTAATTTAATGGAAGATTTGCAAGAAGAATTTCGTCTGACTTATCTGTTTATATCCCACGATTTGAGTGTTGTAAGACATATTAGTGATAGAGTTGGCGTTATGTATCTTGGGAAAATGATGGAACTGGCTGATAAACATAAGCTTTACACCGATCCGCTTCATCCATATACACAAGCCTTGTTATCTGCGGTGCCGGTTCTTAGAAAAAAAGGAGAGGTCAGAAGGGAACGAATCATATTGAAAGGAGAAATTCCGAACCCCGCCAGTCCGCCAAATGGCTGTGTATTCCATACTAGATGTCCGGCTGCCACTGATTTATGTAGACAATTGGTTCCTGATTTCAAAGAAGTTAAGAGAAATCACTTTGTTGCTTGTCATCTTTACGAATAGGGAGAAGACATGCTCAATATACTTGCATTGAAAGGGGAAGGTAGATATTTTAAATCTTTTTCAGCTTTAATTTTCGAATAATTTAAAAAATAAGGGGGAAGTAAATTGAGTTTTAGAAAATTTTCATGGATGCTTTTGTGCCTAACATTTGTATTTTCATTATTCCTTTCAGCATGTTCAAGCAAGGAAACAAGTGAACACGAAGAAAATGACAATACTGGAAAAGAAAAAACAGTTGAACCGCAGAAAGGCGGAGATCTGATTGTAGGTTCTACCGGGTCACCAACTTTATTTAATTCTTTATATTCTACAGATACTGCAAGCGGTGAAATTGAAGATTTAATTTACAACGGATTAGTAAAAGCTGATACGAAGTTTAATGTTCAGTACGATTTAGCGGAAGATATTCAGGAATCAGAAGATGGATTAACATATACAGTAAAAATTAAAAAAGGAGTTAAATTCCATGATGGTGAAGAATTAACTGCTGACGACGTTGTATTTACGTACAGCATTCCGTTAAGTCCTGATTACGCAGGAGAGCGCGGCTCTAACTTTGAAATGATCGAAAGCATTAAAAAAGTTGATGACTACACAGTAGAATTTAAGTTAAAGAGAAAAGACGCAACTTTCGTTCCGACAACATTAGAATATGACATTTTACCTGAACATATTTTACAAGATGTTCCGATTGGTGAACTAGGTGAACATGAATTTAATACGAAAAAACCGATTGGAACGGGTCCATTCAAATTTGTTGAGTGGAAAGACGGCGAATATGTCAAAGTGGAAGCATTTGATGACTATTTTGAAGGCCGTCCATATTTAGACTCTATTACTTATAAAATTGTACCTGATGCAAATGCACTGATTGCCCAAATACAAGCTGGAGATATTGATTATTATGCAGCCGTTCCAGGTTCAGACCTAGAAACTGTGAAAGCGATTGATGGGGTAAAAGTAGTTTCAGATTTAGCTTTATCTTATACATTTCTAGGTTATAACGAGAAGAACCCGCTGTTCAAAGATAAAAAAGTTCGACAAGCCATTACACATGCCATTGACCGTGAGGCCATCGTTGAATCAGTCATGAATGGCGAAGGGAAAGTCGCCCACGTACCGGAGAGCCCGCTTTCTTGGGCTTATAGCGACGATGTGCCAAAGTTTGATTATGATCCTGAAAAATCAAAGAAATTACTTGAAGAAGCGGGCTGGAAAGATACGGATGGAGACGGCATCTTAGATAAAGACGGCAAAAAGTTTTCATTTACAGTCAAAACGAACCAAGGCAACAAAGTTCGTGAAGATATTGTCGTTGTTCTTCAACAACAATTAAAAGAAGTAGGTATTGAAGCAAAACCGGAAATCGTTGAGTGGAGTGCATTCATCGATCAAATTTCTGCACCGAACTGGAAATATGATGCACTTGTTCTCGGATGGGCTTTATCAACATTCCCTGACCAATATGATGTTTTCCATTCCAGCCAAAGGGAACAAGGATTGAATCTTGTTTGGTGGTCAAATAAGGAAGCAGATAAATTAATGGAAGATGCCCGGCAAATTCTTGATAAAGAAGAGTATAAGAAAGCATATAGCGAAATTTACAAAATTATCGCTGAAGAGCAGCCTTACACGTTCCTTTACTATCCAAAAGAGCATCGTGCAATGCCTGAAAACCTTCAAGGTTTTGAATTCCATGCAAGAAATCCATTCTGGAACGTTCATAAATGGTGGTTAAAACAATAAGCAGAACAAATCTTTGTTTCAAGCATAGGGAAGGGGAATTCTCTTCCCTCCTTTCATTGAAAATAGAAAACTAGACTATACACGGTCAGCATAATAAATAAGTTCGATTATTTTCAAAGGAGAAATTGCGATGTTATCATATATCCTCCGACGTACATTAACGGCCATCCCTTTATTGTTAGGAATTACCGTTATCTCCTTTGCGATTATTCAAATGGCTCCCGGTGATCCGGCAAGTCTTTTGATGGATCCTAATATAAGCGCTGCAGATAAAGAAAAATTTATCGAAAAGTACGGATTGAATGACCCGATACATGTCCAATATTTAAAATGGCTTGGAAATATGGTGCAGGGGGATTTTGGCACTTCATTAATAAGAAAGGGCACACCTGTCATCGAACTAATTATGAATCGTTTGCCGAACACGCTGCTGTTGATGGTAGTATCCTCTCTGATTGCACTCTTAATTTCGATTCCTTTTGGCATAATATCCGCTACAAAACGGTATTCAAAACTGGACTATTCATTAACAGTTGCTTCTTTTTTAGGGTTAGCTACACCAAATTTTTGGTTAGGTTTAATCTTAATTATGGTTTTTGCTGTTCATCTAAAATGGTTTCCAACAGGTGGTGTAGCGACATTAAATGCGCCGTTTAGCATATGGGATCGAATCCACCATTTAATCATGCCGGCGTTTGTCCTGGCTTCGGCTGATATGGCAAGTCTTGCACGTTACACCCGCTCAAGTATGATTGAAGTGATTAATCAAGATTATATAAGAACTGCCAGAGCGAAAGGTTTTAGTGAGCGAAAAGTCATTTACAAGCACGGATTGAAAAATGGATTAATTTCGATCATTACGATTTTTGGATTAATGATACCGGGATTTATTGGCGGTGCAGTTGTTGTAGAACAAGTATTCGGTTGGCCTGGTCTTGGAAAACTATTTTTTGATTCTGCATTCCAGCGCGATTATCCTGTAGTCATGGCATTAACGGTTATATCTGCAGTTTTTGTAGTAATAGGCAACCTTATCGCAGACATATTGTATGCGATATTTGATCCAAGAATCGAGTATTAAGGGGGGACAAGGAAAATGGCGCAAACAAATTTAACAAGAGATACAACAAAAGATATTTCATTACATGGTGTAAAAAGCAACCCCGATTCGCTGCTGAGAATTTTTGTACGTAAATTTATGAAAAATAAACTGGCTGTTGCCGGTGCAATTTTTCTCTTTATTGTAATCAGTGCTGCAATTCTTGCACCAGTCATTGCACCTTTTTCCCCTGAACAACAAAGTTTAGCAGATAAACTTAAACCGCCCAGTAAAGAACATTTACTGGGTACTGATAGATTTGGCCGTGATTTATTTACTCGATTATTATACGGTGCCAGGGTATCATTGTTAGTCGGTTTTGCATCAGTTATAGGTTCAATAACAATCGGAACGGTTGTCGGAGCTATAGCAGGTTATTTTGGCGGATGGATTGATGCTGTTCTTATGAGATTTGTCGATATTGTCCTTTCAATTCCCCAAATTTTTTTACTTATTACACTTGTAACGATTTTTCATCCTGGTGTAGATAAACTGATAATCATTTTTGCGTTGTTAGGTTGGACAACAACCGCTCGCCTTGTTCGAGGTGAATTCTTATCATTAAGATCAAGAGAGTTTGTATTAGCATCAAAAACGATTGGAACAAGAGCGCATAAAATTATTTTTTCTCATATTTTACCGAATGCGATGGGACCAATTATTGTTTCTGCTACATTGTCAGTCGGCAGTGTTATTTTAGCTGAATCAGCGTTAAGCTATTTAGGCCTTGGAATCCAGCCGCCAACAGCAAGTTGGGGAAATATGCTGCAAGATGGCCAAAGCATAACAATTCTGTTAAATGCCTGGTGGTACCCGCTTTTTCCCGGGTTAATGATATTATTTACCGTTCTCAGTTTTAACTTTTTTGGAGACGGATTAAGAGACGCGTTAGATCCGAAAATAAACGAGTAAAAGCCAAGAATTTCTTGGCTTTTATTTTTTTGTTTTATAAAAGAGAAAAAAGTAAGAAATGAAGGCGGACATGCATATGAATAGTAGAAAATAGGATTGGATAAGGGGCGATTGTTGCATGAAACGCGTTCTTGAAGAGTTGGAAAATGATAGTTAGATTAATTTTCTTTTTGCTTGGATTTAGTCTGGCAGTCTCCGGCGGAATCAGCACAATCGCCTATTTAAATTTGTTGGCAACTGGTCATGGGATGATCAATTATTTACAATTTATCAGTACTCGATTTGAATGCTATCTTCTTCCCTTCGGCTTAATTCTTATCTCACTAAGCATCTATTATGCACCGTTCAAAAAACAAGATAAATTTTAAAAATCGTTGTCAGGAAAAGAATAATTTGGAATATTTTTTTCCACCTCTGCCCATACTGATTGACAAACAGTTACTTGAAGTGAGGGGTTATGATCATGTTGTATCTTCATGATGTTTGGGTGAACTGGTTTGAAGGGGAAGAAAACGGATATAATGTCTGCCAATTTTATGAATGGAGAAAAGATGACTGTGTAGAATTATTAGACCAAGTACCGCTTTTAAAAATCGAAGCCGGTTTATTTCATTATATTGAAAACGATCTCTCTGAATTGCCTCAACAGTTTTTAGATGACATTTTCCAAAAAGCGTATTTACGGAGAAACCACGAAAGGATCCAACTTGATTATTGTTGTGTCGTCTCCGATGGGACAGGCATTATGGCCATTGATACAATAGGTTATAATATCCCAATCCGAAAAAGCCGGTTAATCCCAAGACAAGAGCAGTTAGTATATGAAATGATTGAAAATCAAGAAACCCTCTATTATGGATTTAATGATCAAACATCTTTGAAAAACTTCCATATTTTATCTCCTGAACCTGAATTAATGAGAGGCCTGACGAGGAAAGAAAGACAATTAAAACAATTGCTGTTTATGGCGCTCGATCAACTGAATTCTTCACAAAATGTCGCTGAAGTCCGCTACTGGTATACTGAGTGGTGTCCTGAAAAGTACTCGGAAATTCAGCAATTGCCATTCAATGATGTCTGGAAGATGCTATTTGAGGAAACAAAGCAAGGCTGGTCATACAAGCATGAGCAATTTTGTGAAAATATCATAAAAGGGCAGCCGTTCTTTGAAAAGTTGTGGGAAATGGAACACGGCCCAAAAGTAAATTAAAGGAGCTGAACATACAGCTCCTAATTTTTTTTGTACTCTTTATTTTCGTTTTCTTCCGAGGCCCATAGCATTTTCCATTTTCTTAAGCATTTTATTGGCAACATAATTCGCTTTTTCTGCACCTTGATCTAATATTTCGTCAAGCTCGCTCGATTCCATCAATTCATAATATTTTTGTTGGATAGGTGTGAGCGTATTTATAATTACTTGTGCAAGATCAGCTTTGAAGTCCCCGTATCCTTTTCCTGCATATTCCTCTTCGATTTCCGGAATCGGCTTATCGGTTAAAATCGAATAAATGGTAAGAAGATTGGAAATTCCCGGCTTATTGTCTTTGTCAAATTTTATGATTCCTTCTGAATCGGTGACGGCACTTTTAATTTTCTTTTCGATTTGTTTAGGGTCATCTAATAGAGTGATAAAAGCCTTTTGATTTGGATCAGATTTGCTCATTTTTTTAGTAGGATCCTGAAGAGACATGATCCGGGCACCTACTTTCGGGATTCGCACTTCAGGAATCGTAAAAATGTTATTGTATTTTTTGTTGAATCTTTCAGCTAAATCGCGTGTCAGTTCTAAATGCTGTTTTTGGTCTTCTCCAACCGGAACTAAATCGGTATTATACAGCAAAATGTCCGCAGCCATTAAAGGCGGATAGGTCAATAACCCTGCAGAAACAGCTTCCTTTCCTGCAGATTTATCTTTAAATTGGGTCATTCGCTCCAATTCGCCGATATAGGCAATGCATTGAAGCATCCACCCGGCCTGGGCATGTGCAGGCACTTCGGATTGAATAAATAAAGTTGCCTTTTTAGGATCGATTCCTACAGCTAAATATAGAGCTGCCAGACTTCTAATATTTTTCCTTAATTCGAGCCTGTCCTGTGGAACTGTAATCGCATGCTGATCCACAATGCAAAAATAACAATTGTATTCATGCTGCAATTCTACGAATTGCTTCATAGCACCAATGTAGTTTCCAAGCGTAATTGTGCCGCTCGGCTGAATGCCTGAAAATATTGTTTTCATTAAATTTCCTCCTTTAAATCCAGATCGCTGGCTTGAGCAGCAAGAGCTGTAAGGAGAGTAGGATGGAAACGAAATAAAAGAGACCATTCGTTCCTAAAAATAGGGACGAATGGTCCGCGTTGCCACCCTAATTACTCCTAAGAGTCACTCATACCCCTTTTATCAAGAAAAAGGGGGTCCCTTTTAACGCAAGGAACGCGCCGGAAAATACTTTATCGTAGGATAATTTTCTTCCCGGGGCTCAAAAGTCCATTCCGCTCGCCTGGTTGCTTGTTTCCACCTGCCACAAACTCTCTGAAAACCGATGGACGAACGTACTACTCTTTATCATTGCCGCTCTGTAATTATTAGTCTTAAGTAATAAATAAAATATCCTAAATAAGTAAAAAAATCAAGAGGAGCAATATTTATACGAGTTACAGGGAATATTTTCCTTTTATTATTTTACCACACTAAGTCCATAAAAATAAATTTTTTAAAAATGTTTTTAAAAATTTTGTCGAAAAAATTCTTGATTTCAAGATACTTTTGCCGATATTTTTGTCTATATAATATTTTCTGAAATGAAAACCTACTTGCAATAATTTTTTTAACTATTTATAATAAACCTATCAAACGCTTTCATTACGAAATTGTTACAATTTCTTCAAAAAACTGTAAATCTCAGAGGATACTAGAAAGTTTATAACTATTGATCACACTTTTAACTCTGAATTTTCAGAATAAAAAGTATGATTGATAGAATATTATAAACTTGTTTTTTCTGTATATTCTAAATAGTCTTGGAATTCATGTGATTTAAATTGACAGATTATTTAAGAAATATACCTGAGGCGTACAGTTGTTTATAGAAGAAAGGACATATCGTAAAGAGCGTTTGTGGAATTTTTATAGGGGGGTAAAACCGTGAAAAAAAGATTATCAATCTTTTTCAGCATGTTGCTTGTTCTGAGCATGTTCCTCGCTGCATGCGGCGGCGGAGACAGCGCGGACGGTGACAAAGGTAAAAAAGGAGACGGCGGGGCTAATCCTGATGTTCCTCAAGAATTTCGTGTAAACATTAAAACAGAGCCGTTCTCTTTACATCCTGGGTTGGCAAACGATTCTGTTTCCGGAAACGTATTACATCAAACTTTTGAAGGTTTAACTCGGATTGACAAAAATGGTGAGCCTCAGCCTGCTATGGCAGAAGAAATCACTACATCCGATGATTTAACAAAATACACTTTTAAAATTCGCGAAGATGCGAAATGGACAAACGGAGACCCAGTCACTGCCCAAGACTTCGTTTATGCTTGGAAATGGGCTCTTGATCCTAAAAATGAATCTCAATATGCCTACCAGCTGTACTACATAAAGGGTGCACAAGCTGCCAACGAAGGCAAAGGTTCCCTTGATGCAGTAGGCGTTAAAGCAATTGATGACAAAACGTTGGAAGTTACGCTTGAAAACCCAACTCCATATTTCTTGGAGTTAACAGCGTTCTATACTTATTTCCCTGTAAACAGCAAAATTGCTGAAAAAAATCCAAAGTGGCATACGAATGCCGGCGATCAATATACTTCTAACGGACCTTTCAAAATGGTTGAATGGTCTCACAGCGACAAAATCGTTCTTGAAAAGAACGAAAATTATTGGGATGCTGATTCTGTAAAACTTGAAAAAATTGAAATGTACATGATCAACGAACCTAATACGGAGCTTTCTATGTTTGATAACGGTGATTTGGATTGGGCAGGTAAGCCATTTGGAGAGCTTCCGACCGACGTTCTTCCGCAATTGAAGGATGAAGGAAAACTCCATGTGGAGCCAATTGCAGGTACTTATTGGTATAAATTCCAAACTGAAAAACCGCCATTAAACAACGTAAACATTCGCAAAGCTTTAGCATATGCAATCAACCGTAAAGCAATTGTAGAAAACATTACTCAAGGCGGAGAAATTCCTGCGATGGCAGCTGTTCCTCCTTCCATGTTCAAAGAAAACGAAAAAGGCTATTTCAAGGATCATGATGTGAAGAAAGCAAAAGAGTTCTTGGCTAAAGGATTAAAAGAACTAGGATTAAAAGATGTTTCTGAATTACCGCCAATCACGCTTTCTTATAACACAGATGAAGCACACCAAAAAATCGCTCAAGCGATCCAAGATATGTGGAAAAAAGACCTTGGCATTAAAGTAACTCTTGACAATGCTGAGTGGAATGTCTACATCGATAAACTTCACTCCGGTGATTACATGATCGGCCGTATGGGATGGTTGGGTGACTTTAACGATCCAATCAACTTCCTTGAACTTTACCGAGACAAAAATGGCGGTAACAACGATACATTCTGGGAGAACGCTGAATTTAAGCAGCTTCTAATTAATTCTCAAAAAGAAAGCGATCCTGAAAAACGTCTTCAAATGTTAAAAGATGCTGAAGAAATCTTTATCGATGAAATGCCGGTTGCGCCAATTTATTTCTACACTAACACATGGGTTCAAAAAGATAACCTTAAAGGCGCTGTGATGTCTGGTCTTGGCGAGGTCCAATTAAAGTGGGCTTATTTTGAATAATCACCAAAATTGAATGAAAAATCACCAAAGGTATATGGGCTTTATGTCCATATACCTTCGTTTCTGAATAAAGCTCTTTATTAGAAAAATATGGAGGTGTGTCTTTTGGCAAAATACATTTCAAAACGTTTGCTGTATATGGCAATTTCTTTATGGTTAATTATTACAGCAACGTTTTTCTTAATGAGATTAGCACCAGGAAACCCTTTTACATCAGAAAAGCAGCTGCCTCCTGAAATTGAGGCGAGCCTCAATGAGCACTACGGACTTGATAAGCCTTGGTATGTACAGTATGGGGATTATCTAAAAAGAATTGTTCAATGGGATTTAGGCCCTTCATTTAAATACAAAGCACGCACCGTCAATGATTTAATCAACGAAGGCTTTCCAGTATCATTGGCACTGGGAATAGAAGCAATCTTAATCGCAGTTGCATTCGGTATTGTATTAGGAGTAATTGCTGCACTGAAACATAATAAATGGCAAGACTATTCAGCCATGATTATTGCTGTTGCAGGAATCTCTGTTCCGTCTTTTATTATGGCAACGTTCTTGCAATACTTTTTGGCAATTAAAATGGGGATTTTCCCGGTTGCCCGATGGGAATCATTTATGCATTCTGTTTTGCCGGCACTGGCGCTAGCTTCAACGCCAATGGCATTTATTGCCCGATTAACACGCTCCAGTATGCTGGAAGTGTTAAGCAATGATTATATAAAAACAGCGAAAGCAAAAGGTCTAAGCCAATGGGCAATTACAATAAAACATACGATCCGAAATGCACTCTTACCAGTTGTATCTTATATGGGACCGCTTTCTGCAGGGATCATTACCGGAAGTTTCGTGATCGAACAGATTTTCGGTATCCCGGGCCTAGGTAATCACTTTGTCACTAGCATTACCAATCGCGATTACACTGTTATCATGGGTGTAACTGTTTTTTACAGTATTTTACTTTTAGCGTCTGTTCTCCTTGTCGACATAGTGTACAGTTTAATTGACCCGCGCATCAAATTGGCCGGCGGAAAGAAAGGAGAGTAACAATGCAGCAGATATCAAAAGAGAAATTTCAAATTGTTGGACCAAAAACATCAGACGCAGAAAAAATCTCAAAACCTAGTCTTTCTTTCTGGAAAGATGTGTCTATACGCTTTCGAAAAAACAAGCTTGCCATGTTTGGGGTCGTACTTTTGGTTTTACTTATTTTTATGGCAATCTTTGGACCATATATGACAGAATATGATTATGCAACAAACGATTTAACGAATACGAATAAACCGCCATCATCAGAGCATTGGTTCGGAACCGATGATCTCGGCCGTGACGTTTTTGCCAGGACATGGGAAGGTGCACGAATCTCTCTATTTATCGGAGTGGCAGCGGCACTTATCGACTTTTTTATCGGTGTTCTATGGGGAGGCATTTCCGGTTATAAAGGCGGACGCACTGATGAAATTATGATGCGAATCGCCGATATTTTATACGGTGTTCCTTATTTGCTCTTAGTTATTATTTTAATGGTAGTGTTAGGACAAGGTTTAGGAACAATGATTCTTGCCATGACGATTACCGGCTGGATTAATATGGCGCGGATCGTCCGCGGACAAGTATTGTCGCTAAAAAACCAGGAATATGTACTTGCCGCGAAAACGTTGGGAGCAAGCACATCACGCATTATGATGCGCCACCTGATTCCAAATGCAATGGGTCAAATTCTTGTTACTATGACCTTGACAATTCCTACAGCTATCTTTACAGAATCATTCTTAAGCTTTATAGGTCTCGGATTAACACCTCCGTTAGCCAGCTGGGGTACGATGGCATCAGAAGGTCTTCCGGCATTAAAATACTATCCGTGGCGTTTATTCTTCCCTGCAACGTTCATAAGCTTAACGATTTTTGCTTTTAACGTCATCGGGGACGGTCTACGCGATGCATTAGACCCAAGATTACGCAAATAAGGGAGTGAGAAAATGGAAAAATTACTCGAAGTTAAAAATTTGGAAGTCTCATTCCAGACATATGGAGGAGAAGTGAAAGCAGTTCGCGGTGTCAGCTTTGACCTTTATAAGGGCGAGACTCTTGCAATCGTTGGCGAATCAGGGTCAGGAAAAAGTGTTACATCGCAAACGATAATGAAATTAATTCCGATGCCGCCCGGCAAAATTACAGGCGGGCAAATTTTGTTTAATGGCGAAGACATTGTTACTAAAACAGATAAACAAATGGAAAAAATTCGCGGGAAAGAAATCAGCATGATTTTCCAGGATCCTATGACATCTTTGAATCCGACAATGAAAGTCGGACGTCAAATTATGGAAGTTCTCATCAAACATCAAAATATGCCGACTTCCCAAGCGAAAGAACGTGCAATTGAACTGCTTCGTTTAGTCGGGATTCCAATGCCGGAAAAACGCGTTAACCAATATCCGCATGAATTTTCCGGAGGAATGAGGCAGCGTGCGATGATCGCGATTGCACTTGCAGCAAATCCAAAATTGTTAATTGCCGACGAACCGACAACTGCACTTGATGTTACCATTCAAGCGCAAATTTTAGAGCTTATGAAAGACCTTCAGCAAAAAATGGGTACATCGATCATTTTTATTACACACGATCTTGGCGTTGTAGCCAATATGGCTGATCGAGTAGCAGTTATGTACGCAGGCCAAATTGTCGAAATGGGTACTGTTGATGAGATCTTTTATGATCCGCGCCATCCATATACATGGGGTTTGCTTGCATCAATGCCAAGCCTTGAGAATGATGAGAAAGCAGAGCTGGCTGCTATTCCGGGAACGCCTCCTGATTTAACGAACCCTCCAAAAGGAGATGCATTCGCACCGAGGAATAAGTATGCGCTGGCGATCGATTTTGAAGAAGAGCCACCAATGTTCCAGATTTCAGAAACGCATTTTGCAAAAACATGGCTTCTTCATCCGGATGCACCTAAGGTTGAACCGCCAGAAGCAGTAAAGAAACGTATGCGTAAAATATCCTCCGCTTTTGAAAAGCCGATTTTAGTGAAGGAGGGTAAGTAAAATGCCTGAAAAACTTCTTGAAATTAAGAATCTGAAACAATATTTTAATGTTGGAAAACCAAATATGGTAAAAGCGGTTGACGGGGTGACTTTTGATATTTATAAAGGTGAAACCCTTGGCCTTGTTGGCGAATCAGGGTGCGGCAAGTCAACAACCGGCCGGACAATTATTCGTCTTTATGAAGCTACAGACGGAGAAGTTCTTTTTAAAGGTGAAAATGTTCATGGAAAAAAATCACGAAAAGAATTGAAAAAATTCAACCGCAAAATGCAAATGATTTTCCAAGATCCGTATGCTTCCTTGAATCCAAGGATGACGGTTGCGGATATCATTGCAGAAGGAATCGACATTCATGGACTGGCGAAAAACAAACAAGAGCGGATGCAAAGAGTTTATGAATTGCTTGAAACCGTTGGATTAAACAAAGAACATGCAAACCGCTACCCGCATGAATTTTCCGGAGGCCAAAGGCAGCGTATCGGAATTGCCCGTGCTCTCGCTGTAGAACCGGAATTTATTATTGCGGACGAGCCCATTTCTGCGCTGGACGTTTCGATTCAGGCACAGGTTGTGAACTTGTTGAAAAAGCTTCAGCGTGAAAAAGGATTAACGTACTTATTTATTGCTCACGACTTGTCTATGGTGAAATATATCAGTGATCGAATCGGTGTTATGTACTTTGGAAAATTGGTGGAACTTGCACCTGCAAATGAACTTTATAAAAATCCGATGCATCCATACACGAAGTCACTTTTATCTGCGATCCCTCTTCCAGATCCGGAAACGGAAAGAACGCGGAAAAGAATACCATATGATCCTAGAGTGCATAATTATGCCGATGGTGAACAACTTGAAATGCGCGAAATAAGTCCGGGCCACTTTGTTTACTGCTCTGAAAAAGAATTTGCGCAATATAAGGCACAAATCAATAAATAAGGAAACAGGTATCGAAAAACGATCTCAAGTTTGAGATCGTTTTCTGTTTGTATAAGTTTCTTTCCATATTTAGCTAAATCATTTTAATACCGGAGAAAAAACGATCCTAAAATAAGAAAAATGATGTAAAAGAAATGAACCTTCTGTGTAAAGAAGTACCACTTAAATTTTTTTATCCGTTAATGCATTTACGTTTTTATTAATCATACAACAATTTGATAAAAAATACTATTATAAATTTTCGATCTTTTTCGCGTATCAGCCGTTTTTCGTACAATTGTTATTTATTTACGAGCGGAGTAGCTGGCGGGGGAAGACCCTTTTTAGTCAGTCCTATGAATACGTTTTCATAGTTGATTATGAATTAATTATCTTTCTGTCCTCCGACAGTTTTCCAACCAGTTTGCATTTTTAGAGACTGGTCTACAAATTCGGATTTACGTTTGCCGCCAAAAATTTTTTTGCCGATTCCATTTGTTAATACACCCATTATTGCCGTAATCCCGATGACAAGTAAAGCTACTATTGTAAAATCTGTTAGGTATTTAACCATGATAAAACCTCCAATTTCATTATCGCCGTTTAGGCTGTATTGAAAATTAAAAAGAATCCCTTTTATTTATATTCTAAAAGATGCTTGCTTGCATTAAAAGAGGGAAATCCGCAATACCTCCAGTGAGACACAGTATAGCAATTCATAACTTTATTTTCATTTTCAAGAACCAATTGAGAATATTAGTTTAGAATTAATATATTCGGGTATTAAGTGATTAAGCCTGTTTTTATTTTATATGTACATAATTGGCCGAATAATATAAAAAAGTAATAAAATCAAGAAAAAATGAAACTTTTTTGCTTCCTTTTCGTCTTATAAGTATGGATTACATATTATGATAATACACTTATATGACTTTTATCATTTTTATAAAAAAAAGATACAAAAGCAACAAACAGTAGTGTATAATAAATGATATAAATTACTTAATTAAAGTAATTTTAATTTTTAATAAGTTTTAATTAACACGCTTTATTTTGCTTTAATCAACATTGGTTTGTATATATATCTTTTTAAAGGGAGTGTGATTTCGAAATGGTCACATTATTCACTTCACCAAGTTGTACATCATGCAGAAAAGCCAAACAATGGCTTGAAGAGCACGATATACCTTATAGAGAAAGAAATATTTTTGCTGAACCTTTATCAATCGAAGAAATTAAAGAAATCCTTCGAATGACAGAAGACGGTACAGACGAAATAATTTCAACAAGATCAAAGACGTTCCAAAAACTTGATGTTAATTTGGAAACTATGCCATTACAGGAATTATTCGAGCTGATAAAGAATAACCCTGGTTTGCTAAGACGTCCGATCATTATGGATGAAAAACGCTTGCAAGTAGGCTACAATGAGGATGAAATCCGCAGATTTCTTCCAAGAAAGGTACGTACTTATCAGCTTCGTGAAGCGCAGCGCCTTGTAAATTAATAGATAAGCCTTCATTTTCAAGTTCATGAAAATGAAGGCTTTTTAATTTCTACGGATAAGAGCAAATATTATTGATTACGTCATATAATTTTGTTAATATATAAAGAATATATTATCAGCTTCAATAGGTTAATGACGGATTTTTTTAATATAACTGCATTTTGTTTCCCTTATGGCACTTTTTATCATAAAATAGGAGTACAAGGTACAATTTTTCTATTGCCTTTTACTTCTAAAGTGATTATCTTTAGGGGTATAAGAATTGAACAATATGTCTGTATGGGGGTATTTAGTCCCTTCAATCTATTTATCGGAAGGGAGAGTTTTCCAATGGAAATTGAACGCATAAATGAGAATACGGTAAAGTTTTATATTTCTTATGTAGATATAGAGGAAAGGGGCTTCGACCGGGAAGAGATTTGGTATAACCGGGAGCGGAGTGAAGAACTTTTCTGGGAAATGATGGATGAAATTCATCAGGAAGAAGATTTTGCAGTGGAAGGTCCGCTTTGGATTCAAGTACAAGCACTTGAAAAAGGGCTTGAAATTCTTGTCACGAAAGCTCAGATATCGAAAGACGGACAAAAATTCGAATTGCCGATACCGGATGAAAAATTTAGAGATCTCCCTGTAGATGAACGGATTGAAGACCTGCTTGACCAGCATTTTCATCCAAAGCTTGAAGAAGGCCACGATGAAATGGACGATGGCAATCTTGACTTTTTGCTGGCGTTTGCGGATTTTGAGGACTTAATTTCGCTCTCTCGCAATACTGAACTTGATTCTTTGGAAACGAAACTATATTCGTTTGAAGGGATATATTATTTATATATTGAATTTCCTGAAGAAGAGTATGAAGAAGATGAGATAGACAATGTTTTAAGTTTTCTTCTGGAATTTGGAACAGAGGCGTATACGACTATCCACCGTATTGAAGAGTACGGAAAACAGATTATCGCTCATGATGTATTCCGTACAATCAGACAATATTTTTCTTGAAATTTTACCGATTTCGGCAATGAAATCGGTATTTTTTCATGAATATTTTGATTTTATTTCGGCTGGAAAAATGGCGGTGAGTAAAGTTGAAAAATACGGTAAGAATCATATTGTATTTTATTATTTTAACCGGCGTTTACTATTTCTTTCAGGATAAAATATCTGGAGGGTTATTAGGTTACTTAAGTATAATAATCAGTCTCTCAGTCATTTTTATCGGATTTATTATTTTCCTGGAAAACCGCCATCCGGCTCAAACGGTAACATGGTTGGTTGTACTCGGTAGCTTTCCATTAGTCGGATTTATTTTTTATTTACTATTTGGCCGGAATTATCGTAAAGAAAGAATGTTTCGCAAAAAATATTTTCTAGATAAACAAGCTTTTCTTCAAGTTGAAGGGGAAACAGATCCGAAAAGTGAAGAAAAGATTAAACAAATGGGAGACCACCAGAAAAGGCTCTTTCGTTTGGCGCAAAAACTCGGAAATAGTCCAATTTCGTTTGCAACGGCAACAAAAGTATTAACGAACGGTCATGAAACGTTTGATCATATTCTAAAAGCGCTCGAACAGGCAACACATCATATTCACCTTGAGTATTATATTGTCCGTCATGATGGAATTGGACAGAAAATTAAAAATATTCTAATCCGTAAAGCGAAAGAAGGAGTGAAGGTCCGATTTTTATATGACGCTGTCGGATCGTGGAAACTATCGAAAAAATACATTAAAGAATTACGAAATGCCGGAGTTGAAATGGTTGCCTTCGGACCTGTTAAGCTGCCGTTTTTAAATAGTAAGTTTAATTTCCGAAACCACCGCAAGATCATCGTCATTGACGGCACGGTTGGATTTGTAGGTGGATTGAATATCGGAGACGAATATTTAGGGCTTGATAAAAATTTTGGTTTTTGGCGAGATACACATTTAATGGTCGAAGGGGAAGCAGTTAGGACTCTGCAGCTAATCTTTTTGCAGGATTGGTATTATATGACTAACCACAGCTTTTTGACTGCTGAATATTTGTCACCTGAACTAAAGGAAAATATTTATGGCGGCGTTCAGCTGATTGCTGGGGGGCCGGATAATGAATGGAGCGTTTTGAAAAATATCTTCTTTTCCATGATTACATCAGCGAAAGAATCTGTATGGATTGCTTCACCATATTTTATCCCGGATGAAGATATTTTTTCTGCTATTAAAATTACTGCGTTAAGCGGCATTGATGTTCGATTGCTTGTTCCGAAAAATCCGGATAAACGAATTGTTTTTCATGCGTCGCGTTCCTATTTTCCTGAGCTTCTTGAAGCAGGAGTGAAAATTTATCAATATGAAAATGGATTCATGCACAGCAAAATTATTATTGTTGACCATGAACTTGCTTCAATTGGAACGTCTAATATGGACATGCGCAGCTTTCATTTGAATTTTGAAGTAAATGCATTTTTGTACAGGACTAAAAGCACTCAAGCACTTGTGAGGGAATACTTGAATGATTTGGAACACTCGTCCCAAATTGATCCGGAAGAGTTTAATAAACGCCATTTAGGATATCGACTATTAGAATCGACATCAAGACTCTTGTCGCCTTTACTGTAAAGAAAGCCGGTTTTTTGAACCGGGTTTCTTTTTTCAAGAGGATTTTTTAGAATAATAGCGAAATGTATGAGAGAAAGGAGGTTATATGATGCTTGTAGCCAGAAGAAAAAATGGAGAGTTATTTTCTTTAGGAGATTGCCCGAATCGGGACTTGCTCCGTCAGACTTTCAAAAAGGAGGAATTTTACTGCCCGGTATGTAAACAAAAGGTCATTTTAAAAATCGGGTCAAAAAAGATCGCCCATTTTGCACATCAAAAGGACCAGTCTTGCAAAAGGAATTTTTATGAACGGGAATCGGATTACCACTTGGCAGGCAAGCTGAAGTTATATGAGTGGCTAAAAATGGAAGGAGCAAAACCAGCTCTTGAGCCGTATCTTCCGGAAATTAGGCAAAGACCTGACATCTTATTTCTATATGACAATAAAAAATACGTAATTGAATTTCAATGCTCGGCTATACCGGAGGAAATTATCAGAAAAAGAACGGAAAGTTACGTTCAAAATGGCTTCATTCCTTTATGGATCGTAGGAGCAAATCAACTTAACCGCAAAGGAAAGAATACTGCCTCTATTTCAAGCTTTCATTATCTCTTCTTGCGAAAAATGGACCGCACCATGTACATTCCGTTTTTTTGCCCCAATAGTTGCCAATTCATATATCTTCACTCAATTGTTCCGCTTTCTATAAGGAATACGATCGTATCATTATCTTTATTCCACCTCGCAACAGCCTCTTTAAATGAGATTATTTATCCAGTATTGAATAATAATTTTTCAAGTTTTGATTGGAGAAAAGGAATAGAAAATTTTAAACGGCAGCTTGTCATGAGACCTAGAGCCTTCTCTGATCCGTTTCTAAAAGAGATATATAAGAATCATTTAAACGTCTCATATCTTCCTTCGTATATCGGCCTTCCTGTCTTTCACAGTCCCTATATTGAAACTTCCCCAATTATTTGGCAATGTTATATTTGGATTGATATTATAAATAAATGCCAACCCGGTGATATGATTACCTTTGATCAAGTTTACTCATCTTTTGTCTCAAGGGTAAAAAGAAAGCACGTTAAAGTTCGGGAATTTCCATTAATCAAAAATGGACATCCTTCTTTTGCAGTTTGGGAATATTTATCTCTACTTTCTATAACAGGAGCATTAACAAAAGCCGGTCAAAGATCATACCGTGTTTCAACAATCAACATACCGGAAAATTCATTTCAAAAATCAACACTCGAAGAAGACTTTTATCGACAATATGGCAAGATCATTGAACGAAACCTTTAATTTTTGTATGTTTAATATCATAGAACATACAATAGGGAGTGGATATTCACACATTTAGGAAGGATTTTTCAGGCGAAGGTTGAATGTATTTCATTATTTGAAAAGTTGAACGGAGGTTGCTTATGTCAAACAATACAGCAGCAAAAAAATTGCCCGCAAGAAATGAAATCCCGGTCGAATACACCTGGAGGCTTGAGGATATTTTTGCAACGGATGATGAATGGGAAAAAGAATTCAAAGAAGTGAAGGAGTTAATTCCAGGTATTAACCGTTTTAAAGGGAAGCTCGGTGAAAGCGCAGAAGAGTTATACAATGCATTAACTTTCCAAGATCAATTGTTGGAACGCCTCGGGAAATTGTATACATATGCGCATATGCGTTATGACCAAGATACAACCAATTCTTTTTATCAAGGAATGGATGACAGAATCAAAAACCTTTATACACAGGCAGCGAGTGCCCTCGCGTTTATTGTTCCTGAAATATTGGCAATTGACGAACAAAAGGTTGCTTCCTTTTTAGAAGAAAAGCAAGAATTAAAGTTGTATGAACATGCATTAGAAGAAATCAATTTACAAAGGCCTCATGTCTTGTCTGCCGAGCAGGAGGCGCTATTGGCAGAAGCTGCAGAGGTCATGAATGCATCAAGCAATACATTCGGAATGTTAAACAATGCAGATCTTGAGTTTCCGAGTATAAAAGATGAAAACGGGGAAGAAGTGGAAGTCACTCATGGCAGATACATCCGGTTCCTTGAAAGCAGCGACCGCAGGGTTCGAAAGGATGCATTTATGGCGGTATACAGCACTTACGGGAAGTACCGGAATACATTTGCCAGCACATTAAGCGGTACGGTGAAAAAAGATAATTTCAATGCACGCATCCGGAAATACAACTCAGCCCGCCATGCTGCACTGGCTGCAAATAACATTCCCGAAAGCGTGTACGATAATCTTGTGAATACAATAAATGACAATCTTCATTTATTGCACCGCTATGTCAAGCTGCGCAAGAAAGTTCTCGGTTTAGACAAACTTCATATGTATGATTTATACACTCCTTTAGTGAAAGACGTAAAAATGGAAATCTCATACGACGAGGCAAAGGACATCATTGTAAAGGGATTGGCCCCGCTAGGTGAAGATTACGTAAATGTGCTGAAAGAAGGATTTGAAAACCGCTGGATTGACGTTCATGAAAACAAAGGCAAGCGAAGCGGAGCATACTCTTCCGGTGCATATGGAACAAACCCATATATTTTAATGAACTGGCAGGATAATGTAAACAATTTATTTACGCTTGCCCATGAACTCGGCCACTCAGTCCATAGTTACTATACACGCAAAAGCCAGCCATATCCATATGGCAACTATTCAATTTTTGTGGCAGAGGTCGCCTCAACATGCAATGAAGCACTGTTAAATGATTATCTTTTAAAAACAATTGATGACGAGCAAAAACGCCTCTACTTGCTGAATCATTATTTGGAAGGATTCAGAGGAACGGTGTTTCGCCAAACAATGTTTGCAGAATTTGAACATCTTATTCATCAAAAAGCGCAAAATAATGAGCCGTTGACAGCTGAAACGTTAACGAAAGAATATTATGAACTGAATAAGAAATATTTTGGTCAAGAAGATATTGAAATTGATGAAGAAATTGGCCTTGAGTGGGCAAGAATTCCTCATTTTTATTACAATTATTATGTGTACCAATATGCAACCGGCTTCAGCGCTGCAACAGCATTAAGCAAACAAATTGTTGAAGAAGGGAAGCCGGCGGTAAGCCGTTATATTGAATTTTTAAAAGCGGGCAGTTCCGATTATCCGATCGAAGTGCTTAAAAAAGCAGGAGTGGATATGACGAGTCCAAAACCGATCGAAGAAGCATGTAAAGTTTTTGAAGAAAAACTAAATGAAATGGAAAGTTTGCTTTCATAGTGTTTTGCTGCCATCTCATTTTTCAATAAAATAGAGAAACAATCACAACGAATTTTTATCTCTTTTCACCTTGTTTTGTTACCTTTTCAATTTTCTGCATAGAGAAACAGCCGAATGAAAAACCAGCCGCAGATCCGTATTTGCGGCTGGTTAATTTCTAAACCCTTTAAATCGATTGCGGTTGTTTAAATAATAGACGAATAAAAATAAGGAGAAAAACAAAATCGGACCAGTAAATAAGACCGAGATCAGATTCATTAAACCAAATAGATGAAAAACAAAAGAGAAAAAAATAAACAGGATGATTAAAATCATGTTAAGATTATGCAACACCGCTTCCCCTCCAATCAATAACATTTTATGCCCATGTCCAATGGTTCATGCAGTGATTTTGACAATATTGTGAAATAAAACACAATCTTATTGTCATACATATTTTTTTCATGTTATAGTACAGATGTGAAGTTGATCACAAGCAAACAAATACCCCTTTGTTTGACCGTGAAAAATTTCTCCCATCCCCTTTGTTCGTATTTAATATATGAAAAAGACCATGCAATGAGATCGCTGCATGGTCTTTTTCATATTACTCTTCTTTGTACCTCCAAAACGTTCCGTGTTTTGCAGGAATTTGTTCAACCTTTTGCTTTAATACAAGCTTCTTCATTTCTTTTTCTACTTCATTGATTGATAAGTTATACACGACTGCCACTTCCTTGGATGCGACAAGCTTAAAATGCTTTAGAAAAGCTTCCAAGGAAGGAGGTTCAGCCCGTTCCGGCTTTTCTTGGAGCATTTCTTCGAGGATTTGTTCATAAATTTCATAAGGATAACAGCCCGTTATTTTAATTCCTTCGTCTTCAATGCGCTCATTAAAAAAGACAAGAGCAGGAATTTCATTAATATCCATTTCTGATGTGATTTTTAAATCACACTGAAAAGCTTTAGCTGCACTGTTCGAATGAATATCTGATAAAAATTCTTCAACATCAAGACCGACGCTTTTGGCACATTCCTTTAGTACATCTATATCGGAAACATTTTGCTTTTCCAAAAACATTATTTCCTGAATTTTTCGCAAAAAACGGATGCCGGCTCTTCTTCCTTGAAGCTCAGCAGCTTTAATCGCCATTGCTGCAAGATATGGGGAAGAAATCGGGTTTTCAAGCCAAAGGCTGCCGTCACATGACATCCCAGAGCGACTCGCAGTTTTTTCCCAAAGTTCCGCTACAGATTCGTAATTTTTCTTTCTTCCTAAATTCAACGAAGTTAACCGGACGCTTAAAACATGTTTTATCGAAAAATAGCGGCCATACTCTATTTGAAGCTTTTTTATTACCGGTTCTAGAGCCCAGCATTTCGGACAAAGCGGGTCCACGAACATGTAGAGTTCTATCGGTTTATTTTCTATTCCGTGGCAATGATGAGAGGAAGCCTGGCTATTGAATGTTTGCTTCTGTTCTCTCACGTTTTTTCACCATGAACTTCATTTTTATCAGGTGTGTTAATCATGTGCTGGGCGGTTAATACAAGCCTGGAGAAAAAATCTTCTCTGATTTCTCCTTCCAAACCGACTTCATCCATTGCTTCATTCATACATGCAAGCCATGCTTTTGCACGGACAGGGGTGATTTCAAATGGCAGATGGCGGGCCCTAAGCATCGGATGTCCATGTTCATTCGTGTATAAAGGAGGTCCCCCTAAATATTGAGTAAGAAACTGCTCTTGTTTTCTTGCAGTTTCAGTCAAGTCATCTGGAAAAATTGGAGCGAGATCCGGATGCTCTTTAACTCGGCGATAAAACGCAGCAACAAGCCGGTGAAGCGTTTCCTTACCGATGGCATCAAACGGTGTATGCATTCTCTCGACCATAATAACGACTCCTTTAACGTATGTTTTATTTATCAAGCTTAAATCGCCAGGGCCTTTGGATCGTATAATGGCTCCTTGCGGAAATAAGGGTTATTTGTTCTCGTGTTTTCTTTATTTTATCAGCCGGAAATTCTTATCTCAAACAAATAGCCTTGCACCTTCATTATGTCCAATTTTATAGCGAATCCCGCTTGCTACGAGTAACAAAGCGGGATTATCGATTAACAATATTAGGCAAAGAATAAACTAGCAACTTTTTTTACATAATTTTGCGTTTCTTTAAATGGCGGAATTCCTCCATACTTATCAACGTTTCCTGGTCCGGCGTTATAAGCTGCCAATGTGAGCTCAATATTTCCGTTATATTTATTAAACAACTGCTTTAAATACTTGCTGCCTGCAAGAATGTTTTCTTCCGGATCAAATATGTTTTTAACGCCTAGTTCCCTGGCAGTTTCAGGCATAAGCTGCATAAGCCCTGAAGCGCCTACACGGCTTACAGCATTAGGATTAAAATTCGATTCTTGTTTAATAACTGCTTTAATCAGCTTTGCCGGAAGCTGGTAGAGGGTCGCTGCCTTTTCAATCAAGCTGTCATAATCGGTGCTTGAGCCTGACAGTTTTGTTAACTTGATTGGCGGTAGAGTGGGACCATTTAATACAGGAAAGGCTGAATTTGCTTTTTGTGCCGATGTCGGCAAATCCTTTTGTGTATCTGAAAGTGTTGAAAGTTCTTCTTCCAGAAAATCATTAAACAGCTCTTGAAATAGTGAATTATTTTTCAAAATTTGCGAAGGCTGGCTAAAATTCTGAAGAGCCTGTAATTCGAGCATAACTTTTAACATTTCCGCATTCATCCATCTATTTCTCCTTACGAAATGATAAATTGTTTTTTGCTGCAAAAAAACGTTTTATTTTGTTTTCAGTATTTCGCAACGGAATCTTAAGTTCGCTTAGCAAATCCATAAAGATTTTCTGCCCTTCTTCTCTGTTGGTTACCTCATATTCTATCTCAAAATCTTCTGTATTTAAATAGCAGCTGTGGTCAAATACGAGCAAACCTCCTTTATATATTTGTTCTGCTCTAAAGGTTGTTAAAGAACCGAGGTATTTTAATTCTGAAAGGTTTATGTTTAAATTCTGCAAAATTGTCTTAATCGTTCCTTCAGGAAATATCAAGTGATGAAGCATTTTTTCTGCCTCAACCGAATTGATTTTCTGATTTGTTTCAAGCAGACCCTCTTTGGCAGGCTGCTTTAATGTCAATTCAATAAAGCCTTCTTTTTCCCTTATTCGCAAAGCTGAACCATGTTCTTTTAACGAAAATTTGCTGGTGTCAAAATAATGATTGATTTGTTTGGAAAAATCATTGCTTTTAATTTGAAATACTTTCTGAATTCGCTGAAATTCGTCTTTTGTAAGCACGTTTTTAAATTCAATTTCAATTTGCTGTGGCAATCCTATTCTCTCCTCACGATTTCATTCACTATTATAATATCAAAAATACAGGAAAAAAATTGCTTTCATGTTTCAATTTTGGGAGAAATGAAATCTATGTGATAAAATAGGAAATAGCATGGAGGTTGATGAAAACATGAAACATAAAATACATATACAAAGTGTGCAAATAAAGGAAAATCAATTGCTTCTCGAGACAGATTTACCAATTACGAATTTAAAAGCTGTCGGCCGGATTCTGGTCGATTCTGATAACTTTTCTTTTATTTATTTAACAGAAAATAAGGATGATTATACATATATTGTACTTTCTGAGCCATGCTGGGATCAATTAAAGGAGTCGCTCCAATCAGAGATTCCTGCCTATTTAGTCAGCCGCGGTGAAACACTTGAGTTGATAAATTTTCATAATGAACTAAAATACTTGATCGAAAACATAAAGGGGAATAGTAACTACGGAGAAGATATGGTTGAAAAAGTGGAAAACACTTTTAAATCTGTTTGATAGACATCCGTTCATAAATTATTTTACGATAACCGGATGAGGTGATTTTATAAGTGAAGCATTGGGATTTGTTTTTAGCACCATACAAGCAAGCGGTTGAAGAACTGAAGGTAAAACTAAAAGGTATGAGAAGCCAATTTGAACTGAATTCCACTCATTCGCCAATAGAATTTGTTACGGGAAGAGTGAAACCAATTGCAAGTATTTTAGATAAAGCAAACCAAAAAGGCATCCCGCTTGATAGATTGGATGAGATGCAGGATATTGCCGGCTTGCGCATGATGTGCCAATTTGTTGACGATATAATGCGGGTTGTCGAGCTTTTAAGGAACAGAAATGATTTTGAAATTGTTGAAGAGAAAGATTATATCTCACACAAGAAGGCAAGCGGTTACAGATCTTATCACGTCGTGATCCGTTATCCAGTTCAAACAATTGAAGGGGAAAAGAAAATCTTGGCGGAAATTCAGATTCGTACACTTGCGATGAATTTCTGGGCAACCATTGAACATTCTCTGAATTATAAATATAAAGGCCAATTTCCTGAAGATATAAGAATTCGATTGCAAAGAGCAGCCGAAGCGGCTTTTCTCCTTGATGAGGAAATGTCGCAAATTAGGGGAGAAATCCAGGAAGCCCAGGCATTTTTTACACGGAAGAAAGAAATGCAGCAGGATGGAGACAGTAACGGTTTTCCGATTTGATTATTAATGAAAAGAGGAGTTTTTGTTCAATGAAATTTGCGTTTACGACTAAAGGAGATCCAAAATCGAACACTCTCATGCATAAAATGAGATCTCATTTATTGGATTTTGATCTTATTTACGATGAAGATCAGCCAGATATTGTTATTTCTGTAGGAGGAGACGGTACATTATTATATGCTTTTCACCGGTACAGCAGCCGTCTTGACAAAACCGCGTTTGTCGGTGTTCACACGGGGCATCTTGGTTTCTATGCCGACTGGGTGCCTGATGAAATCGAAAAGCTTGTGATTGCCATTGCGAAAACTCCTTATCAAGTAATTGAGTATCCTCTATTGGAAGTCATCATACGCTACCGGCACGGTGGAAAAGAAACACGATATTTGGCATTAAATGAATCAACGGTAAAAGCGGTGGAAGGCACACTTGTTATGGATGTTGAAATCCGCGGCGATCATTTTGAAAGGTTCCGCGGCGACGGGCTGTGCATTTCCACGCCTTCTGGAAGTACAGCATATAATAAGGCGCTGGGAGGTGCCATTCTTCATCCTTCTATCTCAGCTATTCAGGTGACGGAAATGGCGTCGATCAACAATCGGATATTTCGGACAGTCGGTTCTCCGCTCATATTGCCTTCTCACCATACATGTATGCTGAAGCCGGTCAATGAACCGGATTTCCAAATTACGATTGATCATTTGACGCTTCTTCACAAGGATGTTAAATCAATCCAATTCAGAGTGGCAGATGAGAAAATCCGGTTCGCCCGATTCAGGCCTTTTCCTTTTTGGAAAAGGGTACGTGATTCATTTATTTCAGATAAAGACTAATCATAAAACAGGGCTGATATATGAAAACAAAATGTTTTACTCTTACATGGAAAATCGACAGCAATGAAAAAGGCATCTTAGTCAGAGAGTTTTTAAAGGAGCAGAATATTTCGAAAACGGCTTTAACAGATATAAAATATCATGGTGGAAAAATACTCGTTAATGAAAAAGAAGTGACTGTTCGTTATCAATTGGTGACGGGAGACGAATTAACAGTTATTTTTCCGGAAGAGAAGCCGAGTGAAGGGGTATCAGGCGAGGAAATTCCTCTAGATATCCTTTACGAAGACGAGTACCTTCTTGTCATCAATAAGCCTTCCGGCATGAATACCATACCTTCACGTGAACACCCTTCAGGAAGCCTTGCTAATGCGCTAGTCGGATATTATAACAAAATAGGTCTTATTTCGACTTCTCATATCGTAACCCGCCTTGACCGGGATACGTCGGGAATTGTATTGGCTGCAAAACACCGCCATGTCCATCACCTGATAAGCAAACAACAAAAGAGCGGGCTCGTGAAAAGAACTTATGAAGCGTTTGCTGAAGGTTTTCTTAAGCAAGAAAGCGGAAAAATAGAAGAACCGATTGCAAGAAAATCAAACAGCATTATTGAAAGGGAAGTCAATCCTGACGGGCAATATGCTTGTACATACTACAAAGTGATTAAAAAATATTCATCTTTTTCACATGTCCAATTGCAGCTGGAAACAGGGCGGACCCACCAAATCCGCGTCCATCTTTCTTATTTGGGGCATCCGCTTCTTGGCGATGATCTGTACGGAGGAGACACTTCAATAATAAAAAGGCAGGCATTGCATTGCAGCCAGCTTGTTTTCTTTCACCCGTTTCGAAAAAAAGACATGGAATTTCGTGCCGAGCTGCCTGAGGACATGAGAAAATTGATAGTGGAAGGGTGATAAGAGGCTGACTCATAGGGTCTGGCACTTTCCAACAATGACAATTTATTGAATGGTTTTATTACTGTATTAGAGGGGATTGACCCCTCTTTTTCTTTTTCAATCTCAAACATTAGTCGAAACTCCTGAATTTTTCCGCGATATAAGGCATTGATGATGGAACTGAAACGATTTCCATCTCCGGATATTTAAGTGCGGTAAGCTTTCCACCAAACACAGCACCCGTGTCGATATTATACGTTTTGTTTATAATCCTTACTTCTTTCACAGGGGTGTGTCCATAGACAATGTACGCATCCCCGTTATATGATTTAGCCCAATCCCTTCGGACAGGTGTTCCATCCGGGTTCGTTTTTCCGGTAATATCACCATATAAAACAAATGTCTTTACTTTTTCATTGTTTTTTCCGATTAAATCCTCCGTGATTCCGGCATGGGTGATCACTAATTTCCCATTATCAAGCGCGTGATAAAGAGGGGCATTTTCGTATAATTCGATAAATTTATTTCTAATGCTTTTTTGTTCATTCTCAGGCAATGATTTGTACTCTGCAACGGTTGTTTCGAGCCCGTGCGTAATCTGCACCTTATTTCCTAAAAAATAGCGGTAAAGTTTATTGCAGTGATTTCCGGGAACATAAAAGGACAGCTTTCTTTTTACCGCTAATTCCCACACGGTTTCGATCACTTTTAAACTTTCCGGTCCGCGATCCGTTAAATCCCCGACAAATGCAAGTTTTCTTTCATCCTTATGCAATGGAACCCCTTCTGACCAATCATATCCGAGTTTCTTAGTTAAATGAACGAACTCGTTATAACATCCATGAATATCACCAATAATATCAAGTTTCATATTCGAGTTTCCTTTCATGTTTATTCGCCAGTATAAGAAACCTAGTTTGAAATATCCTTAATCAGTATTAAAACAAATTTTTCTTCTTATACAAAATGAATTAGTAGAGAAAGTTCAGAGGATTTGCTAAATATTTTGGCCACAATGTTTGGAAAAACTTAAGAGGACAGAATGAATTCTTTTCATTTTACGAAAAATGTATTAAAATTAGTACTAGGTATTAATAACATGTAATAAATAGGAGGATATATTCAATGACTCTTTCTTTAGCCGGAAAAAATATTGTAGTAATGGGAGTAGCAAATAAGCGCAGTATAGCATGGGGTATTGCTCGTTCACTACATAATGCCGGGGCCCGTTTGATTTTTACATATGCAGGAGAACGAATAGAAAAAAGCGTCCGCGAACTCGTAGAAACATTGGAAGGTGCTGAATCACTTGTTTTACCGTGTGATGTCACAAGTGATGAAGATGTAGCTAAATGTTTTGCTGAAATCAAAGAAAAAGTCGGAACGATTCATGGTGTTGCACACTGTATTGCTTTTGCGAATAAAGAAGAGCTTCAAGGCGAATATTTGAACACAACAAGAGAAGGTTTCTTGCTCGCCCATAATATCAGCTCTTATTCATTGACTGCTGTTGCAAAAGAAGCAAGAGGATTAATGACAGAGGGAGGAAGCATAGTCACTCTAACTTATTTAGGCGGTGAGCGTGTAATTCAAAACTACAACGTAATGGGAGTCGCAAAAGCATCTTTAGATGCAAGCGTTAAATATTTAGCGGCAGACTTAGGAAAAGACGGGATTCGTGTGAATTCAATTTCAGCTGGCCCAATCCGAACTTTGTCTGCAAAAGGAATCAGCGACTTTAATTCCATTTTAAAAGAAATTGAGGAAAAAGCTCCGCTCAGAAGAACAACAACACAGGAAGAAATAGGAGATACAGCCCTCTTCTTATTTAGTGAACTCTCCCGCGGCATTACCGGGGAAAATATTCATGTTGATTCAGGCTACCACATTCTTGGATAAGCTCGAAACGAGGCCCGCTTCAAACCGAAGCGGGCTAATTTTTTTATTGAAAAACCTAGTTATTAAAAATGGCTCATAAAAAGAGAAAAGTGGCTTATAAATCTTAAAAAGTCGCACATAAAAAACGAAAAGCGGCTCATAAAACTTTAAAACTTGCTCATAAATGCTTAAAGTTCGGCGCATAAAACAGTTCAAAATTTTAGGGAAATGAATAAACAACCTCCACTCATTCATTGCATACATATAATGAAGTATCATTATTTCGTTTAGGCAGGGGGATATGATGGAGAAAAAAAAAGAATCAAGCAGACCCTTATTATATCCATTTCAGCTTAAATTTCATATGCAGGAAACATTTCACAAAACATTACTGGATGAAATAGAATCCGATGAAGAAAAAAGCGGTGAGGGTGCCGAAAAGGTCCTGAATGAAGAATTTTTTTCAACAAAAATAAATATGGATGAAGTTGTGGAAAAGCTTAGGAAAATGCTTGGAGACAAACTTACCGTTGAGGTAGAGAAGGATCTATTGACGCCATGGTTAGTAACAATAGAAAGCATGGAGACATCGAGCAGTGGATCAGAAAATAGAGAAGAAACCCTAATAGAAGAGCAATCAATGGAGGGGGTATAAAAAATGGGTTCAGATATTACAATTTGGAACGTTATTTTGATGGGTTTAGCTTCTTTTCGCCTTACAAGACTGATTGTTTTCGATCAAATCACTTATTTTTTCAGAAAGCCCTTCTTCGATGAGATTACAGAAATCAACCAAAATGGAGAGAATGAAGTTTATTTAGAGCCAAAACAATATGGCTTTAAAAAATGGATGGGTGAATTATTAAGCTGTTATTGGTGTACTGGGATTTGGGTAAGTATGTTCGTTATTTTTCTTTATTTTTTTGCACCAGTTGCCGGAAAAGTAATCATTTTAATTATGGCCGTTGCAGCGATCGGATCGATCATAGAAGTCATTATAAGCAAAATTTTAGGCAATTGAAATGATATCATAAAAATCTGCAGGGAAAACAAAGTTTTTTAAATAGTATTCCAAAAGAGTAAAAATTGCGGATGCGGCAAAAAAATTTATTAATTAGCTGTCCAGTATTTCTGAGACAAGCTTTTTTTTTTGGAAATAAAAGTTGACCAGCTACAATTTATCTTCATAAAAAAAGCATTCTTGCAAACAATAAGAAGCGCAGGTAATAACATAATTTATTTTTTACATAGGAAGGGAAACGAATGAGGACAAGACGAAAAATTAAGTTTCTAATGTTAAAAATGATTGCGATTGTATGTTTATTTGCAACAGGCTGCAAGGGTGAGGAAGTGGAGAAAGAGAGCAGTTTGGCTCTTATAAAGACAACCAATCCGTCACCACAAATTATTGGCAGCAATCAAAAGGATCAAGACCTTGTAGAAAAAGTGAAAAAAGATGTTATGTCATATAAAGAAATTTATGATGTGGCTGTTGTGAAAGGAAAGGAAGATATTCTCGTCGTTTATAAAGTGAAGCATTTGCAGCGGTTCAGAATGAAAAAAATTGAAAAAAACATTAATAAGCTTCTTGAAAAAAAATATCCGGACGAAAAATTTACGGTTTCTAGCGATTATAAAATTTTTCTTGAAGCTGTTCAATTAAAGGAAAAAATGAAGGATCCCGACTATCCGGAGAAGGATGCCGAAGATCGTCTAAAACGAATTATCAGCTTAAAGAATGAATTGACATAGGAAGGGGATAAGTGCATGGGGAAAAAGAAAATGGAAAAAATGACACCTCAGCAACAGCAGTACCAGCAGCTTGAACAAAAACATGAGCTGAAGCGTCCAGTGCTGAAAAACTGCATAAAAGCATTTTTTGTCGGCGGCATTATTTGTGCAATTGGTCAAGCGATTACTTATTTTTATATTTATTTTTTTAATTTTACAGAACAAACAGCAGGAAATCCAACGACTGCTACATTAATATTTCTTTCTATGCTGCTGACTGGATTCGGCGTCTACGACAGACTCGGGCAATTCGGCGGAGCAGGAAGTGCTGTACCGGTAACAGGATTTGGAAATGCGGTTATATCAGCGGCAATCGAACATCGGACAGAAGGGTTTGTTCTTGGAGTAGGAGGAAATATGTTTAAACTAGCGGGTGCGGTTATTTTATTTGGGGTTTTTTCAGCCTTTGTAGTTGCTTTAATAAAAACATTATTAATTACGTGGGGGGTTTTATAATGCTTGCGGGAAAACAATCGTGGGTATTTTCAAACCGGCCCGCAATCGCGTCGACAGGTGTGTCCGGGGGCCCGTTTGAAGCCAACGGTAAGCTTGCTGAAGATTTTGATATCCTCCATGAAGACCTGTGGATGGGGAAGGATTCTTATGAAAAGGCGCACAGCCTTTTGCTTGAAGAGGCAATCGAAGCCGCATTGAAAAAGAGAAACTTACAGAAGGATAAAATTCATTTTTTGCTTGCCGGCGATCTTATCAATCAAATTACCCCAACAAGTTTTGCAGCGAGAACAATGCAAATCCCATATTTAGGGATGTTTGGTGCTTGTTCCACTTCTATGGAAGGACTTGCTTTAGCTTCATTTATTGTCAATTATGGCGGGGCGGAATATGTGATAACAGGCGCCTCAAGCCATAACGCTGCGGTGGAAAAGCAATTTCGCTATCCGACAGAATATGGCGGCCAAAAGCCTCCGACTGCTCAATGGACGGTCACCGGAGCTGGTGTAGGGCTCATAACTGCGAAATCCAATCAGCAGGAACCTGTACCAGTAACAACTTCGGCGACAATTGGCAAGGTGGTTGACATGGGGTTATCAGACCCTTTTAATATGGGCGGCGCAATGGCTCCTGCAGCAGCTGATACAATCATTGCCCATTTTAGAGACTTACAGCTCGAACCTTCCCATTATGATTTGATCGTAACGGGGGACCTTGGCAGAATCGGCCAGGGAACCACGTATGAACTATTGACGAAAAGCGGATTGGAAATCAAGAAAGAACAGTTTCAAGATTGCGGTTTGATGATTTATAAAGAAGATCAGCCAGTTCAGTCTGGAGGAAGCGGAGCCGGCTGCTCGGCGACCGTTTTATACGGGCATTTATACAATCAAATGAAAAGCGGAAAATACAAACGGATACTTCTTGTAGCAACGGGTGCGTTATTGTCACCATTGTCATTTCAACAAAAAGAATCTATTCCATGTATCGCTCATGCAGTCTCAATTGAAATGCAAGTATAAAGGAGGGAGTTTACAATGCTTGCGATGTTTTTTTGGGCATTTGTAGTAGGAGGTCTTATTTGTGTTTTTGGGCAGTTGTTATTTGATGTAGCGAAATTAACTCCAGGCCATACATTGAGTTTGCTTGTTGTAATCGGAGCTATTTTGGATGGATTTGGATTATATGAACCCTTGATTGATTTTGCCGGAGCAGGCGCGACCGTGCCGATAACAAGCTTCGGCAACTCTTTAGTTCATGGGGCTCTCCAAGAAGCAGAACAACATGGCTTAGTCGGGGTGCTTACAGGCATGTTCGAAGTAACAAGTTCAGGGATTTCGTCTGCAATTGTTTTCGGCTTTCTAGGAGCTCTTTTGTTTAAGCCAAAAGGGTAAAGAATGGAGAAAAGAAATGCAGTTGCCCTCAAAGTGGGAATGCGCTATTGATGAATGGCAGAAACGGAAAGAACATGCAGTTATTTTAAAGTGATAAATATCCTCTTTGGATAAATTTAAACGTGTTTCAGGCGTACGTTCGCATGGAATCAAGTGATTTAATTTGCATTCAATTAGTAGCTAGCATTAGTGTCGTACCAAAAAAAAGCGATTTGAGAATAATACAAATGATCATACAGACATATCAATTATTGCAAAAAATTCCTTTTGAGCCGCCTATACACAATATAGTTGCCTCACATATGTTATTAAAGACTAAATCCAAAGTGAGGTGACAGATATGGGTTTTTGCGGCTACGGTGGATACGGTGGCGGATGCGGCTACGGCGGCGGGTATGGTTCAACATTTGTGTTAATCGTCGTATTGTTCATATTGTTAATTATTGTTGGAACTAGCTTTTTCCATTAATATTCAGTTTTAATTGCAGCAACTGAAAAAGATGCCGTCTCAATTAGAGACGGCATTCTAGTTTTTTCTAAAAAAGCACCTTTTCTGCCTCTATTCATACTATATAAGTAGTTTAAAAAGAAGGCGTGGTGTTCTATATGGAAAATGGATTTTTTAAAAATGTTGAAAAGAAGACCGGTGTAAACATGAAAGATATTTTGGATTTAGCAAATTCTTTGCAAAACGCAAACTTTAATGACGAAAAAACAGTAAGAGGCGTTATCCAAAGAGTTTGCCAAATTGCAAACAAGTCTGTTTCAAAAGATATGGAAGATAAAATCGTTCAATCTATAATTAAAGATGGCAAAAGCCTTGATTTTAACTCAATATCAAAAATGCTTAACAACAAAAATTAACTAAACCATGCGGGCCAATCCTTCATCGCTTTACCGCTTTAAAACAGTGCGGGCCAGACCCGCTCTGCTTTAAAGCGGTAAAGCAGAGCGGGTCTGGCCCCTATTGCTTTGTTTAACAATCATTGAAATAGGGTATAGAAAAGTATCAAATAGCATAGTAAGTAAAAACTGCGTGTTATAAAAGGAGGGGTGTAAGATGATGGGATATATATTGCCGGTTGATCATGGTCAATATCATCAATATGCAGTACGTGGACTTGGCAACAGTGGCCATTCAATTCAATTTAATCCAATTGCAAGGGTAAACAGAGAAGGAAACGGTTTAACCCAATATCGAGCACTCTCTGCGTATAAACGAGTTTTTACAGAATCGGAAATTTCTGCAAGCATTAAGAATAATATAAGCAGAAAAACGATTGAAAAGACGTACTCAGAAGTAACAGGGAAAGGAAAATATTTTAGTGAAAGGATTTAACACTTGATGAATCCCATGGTAATTGCTAGTGGATTCATCGTTTTTTTTTGCAAGAGATGAAGTTTTTGAAAAATTACAAATTTATCTTTTAAACATAGAGGAGAATATGGTAATATTAGAAAAAAGTTTTTTATATTAAGGTCATCAGATGACCGGTTTATCTGTAAAGTTTAGTTCGGTTAAGAGAAAAATTGTAAAATAGAAAAGGGGGTAAGCAATGAAAATAGCTATCTTTGCAACGAAATAACAATATACATCGAAAATCGCTCTTTATGAGCAAAACTTGGCTCGTAAAAATTCAAAATTTTTCAATTATACGAAATTAATTTGAAGAAAGGGAGAGAGAGAATGGATAAAAGCATGAGGAGAGTTCTTATTGCAAGTTTAGTAGGAAGTGCGATCGAGTGGTTTGATTATTTCTTATATGGTACAGTAGCCTCTTTAGTTTTTAATAAGTTGTTTTTTGTAAATGAAGATCCTACTGTCGGTTTATTGTTTGCTTATACATCTTTTGCTTTGGCATTTTTTCTTCGACCAGTTGGTGGAATTATTTTCAGTCATATAGGGGATAGGGTTGGGAGAAAGAAAACGTTAGTCTTAACACTCAGTTTAATGGGGATTTCTACATTTGGAATGGGAGTACTGTAACCGCCAAGTAGAAATGAACACTTTCTTACCTAAAAATGCTGAATAAGATTGAACACTTTTTTCCAGTAGAGACGTGCACTTTATTTGGAGAGGCGGGCATGATAGCCTTTGTCGGCTGAGCCAGATTCATTGATATATCAGGCTTCCTGGCTAATAATCTTGCCCGCAGAGGCTCCAAGTAAAGTGACAAAATGCCAGCACTAACTTCCAGTAAAGTGTTCACTACTAATTAGCAAAATGTGTTCAAAGTTATCAGGCGGTTACAAGTACTTCCTACATATCAAGCGATTGGTGTTTGGGCACCTATTTTACTAACCCTTTGATGTTTCATACAAGGATTAGCTCTCGGAGGCGAATGGGGCGGTTCGCTTTTATTAGCAGTAGAATATGCTCCAAAAGAAAAAAGGGGATTATTCGGTAGTGTGCCTCAGATGGGGATATCGATCGGATTGGTATTAGGTACGCTTGCTCTTTCTATCATGTCGTTATTGCCGCATGAAGCTTTTATGACATGGGGTTGGCGAGTGCCATTTCTATTAAGTGCATTATTGGTTATTTTTGGGCTATGGATTCGAAAAGGGATTGATGAAACACCATCCTTTAAGAAAACTCAGGTTGAGGGGGAAATTGCCAAACTCCCAATTGCTGATACTCTTCGTTATCACTGGAGAGAGGTGTTAATTGCTATGGGAGCAAAAGTAGTTGAAACTACACCATTTTACATATTTGGCACTTTTGTAGTTTCTTATGCTACGTCTACCTTACATTTCAGCACAACAGCAACCTTAAATGCGGTCATGATTGCTTCAGTAGTAGCAACTTTTTTAATTCCTATTATTGGAAGTTTATCAGATCGTATCGGGAGAAAACCAATCTATGTCGGTGGAATTTTTCTTGTAATATTGTATGCGTTTCCATATTTTTGGCTGCTTCAACAAGATTCAGTCGTTTTATTAGTTTTAGCAACTATCATCGGTCTTGGTTTTATCTGGGGATCGGTTAATGCTGTCCTTGGAACAATGTTTTCAGAGATATTTACAACAAAAGTAAGATATACAGGAATTTCATTAGGTTATCAACTTGGTGCAGCAGTGGCAGGTGGTACAGCTCCTTTAGTTGCAACAGCTTTATTAGCTAAATTCGATAACTCATATATACCGTTAGCCATTTATATGACACTTGCAGCACTTATTAGTTTGACAGCGATTTGGACTGTTAAAGATCGAACGAATAAGGATATAGATGAAGAACTTCAGTTGAAAAGTTCATAATAAAGGAAAGAGAGATATTAAGTTTGTCCGGATTATTCATAAAATCGAATGAATAATCCGGATATTATTTAATTGAATTTTTAGAAGATAAATTTGTTTTTACCTTCATTTGCATGTATAATTTTATATAAAAATTCTTCTAAGAAATTATGAAAATATACAATGAGTATGAAGCGGAGTAAAACAATGGATAAACTACAGTACAAACAAATAAAACCGAAAAAAATATATGATGAAGTTGCGGAAACCTTATATGAAATGATTCGAACGAATCAGTTGAAGCCAGGTGATAAACTGGATTCTGTCCAAAAGTTGGCAGAAAATTTCCAAGTAAGCAGATCTGCTATAAGAGAAGCATTAACGGCTTTGAGAGCTATGGGGCTAATCGAGATGAGACAAGGGGAAGGCACGTATATTAAACAATTTGATCATGGGCAAATTACTTTCCCGTTATCCACAGCGATATTAATGAATAAAGACGATGTCGTTCATTTGCTGGAAGTTAGGAAAATTTTAGAATCCGGGGCAGCGATTGCAGCAGCCTTAAAGAGAAATGAAAATGACTTGAAAAAAATTTGGAATGCACTTCAGGAAATGCAACATGCCCATGGTAATGAAGAACTTGGGGAAAAAGCCGACTTGCAATTTCATCTTTCCATTGCAGAGGCTTCTCAAAATCCTCTTTTACTCAGTTTAATGAATCAAGTTTCTGAATTAATGGTTGAAACGATGAAAGAGACCCGGCGGCTCTGGTTATTTTCGAAACAAACTACCATGGCAAATTTATATGAAGAGCATTTGGAAATTTATAAAGCGATCGCTTCGCAAAATGCTGATAAAGCCAGAACAGCGATGCTTCAGCATCTTGAAAATGTAGAGAGAATATTAGAGAAATATTTTTTAGAAAATGAACGGATCACCTATGTACTGACTGACGAATGAATTTGTCTGATTTTTTTAGTAAAATTTTTAGAAAAATTGGAAATAATTCATTTATACATAAGGAGAAATATGGTAATATTAGAAGACTCATTTTCTTCTAGTTGAGTCATCAGATGACCAGTTGACCTGTAATATTTTAAGAGGGAATTGTGAATTTGGGAGGGATGAAGTCATGAAAGCAACCCTTTTTGCCACTTGTTTGGTGGATATGTTTCAAAGCAACGTTGGAAAAGCAACTGTCGAACTATTGGAACGATTAGGCTGCGAAATCGATTTTCCTGAATCTCAGATTTGTTGTGGCCAACCTTCCTACAATAGTGGTTATGTCAAAGAATCGATGGATGCCATGAAACGAATGATCGATACTTTTTCTGAGGCGGAATATATCGTTTGTCCATCTGGTTCTTGTGCTTATATGTTCAAAGAATATCCGCATATTTTTAAAGGAGATCCTGTATGGGAACCGAAAGCAAAAAAAATTGCTGACAATACATATGAATTAACGCAATTCATTGTTGACGTATTAAAGATCGAAGATGTTGGTGCCCGGCTTGAGGGGAAAGCAACTTTTCATACTTCCTGCCATATGACTAGACTTCTTGGAGTGAAAGACTCACCAATGAAATTATTAAAAAATGTAAAAGGATTGGAATTTGTCGAATTACCGGGAAAGGAAAACTGCTGTGGATTTGGGGGAACTTTTTCAGTTAAGGTGATGCAAATTTCCGAACAAATGGTGGATGAAAAAGTCCAACATGTGGAAGAAACGGAAGCAGATTATCTTATCGGTGCAGATGCAGGATGTTTAATGAATATCGGTGGACGTATTGAAAGAAAACGAAAACCAATCAAAGTCATGCATATAGCAGAGGTTTTAAACAGCCGTTAGAATTTACTGTTTAGCTAAAATCACTTGTTAAGGAGAGGTGAAATTAATATGGCGATGAAAATAAGTTCTGAACACTTTCAAGAGCGTGTCGATAAAGGGATAAATGATTCCTTTATGCGAAGAGCAGTGTCCGGTGCACAAGAACGTCTGCAAGCCCGGCGTCTGGAGGCTGCCAGAGAACTTGGAAACTGGGAGGAGTGGCGGTCTCTCGGGGAAGAGATTCGTCAGCACGTGCTTGAAAATTTGGATTATTACTTATATATGTTCAGTGAAAACGTTGCAAAAAGGGGAGGACATGTATTTTTCGCTGAAACTGCAGAAGAAGCAACCGAATATATCCGGGGTGTAGTTCAGAGAAAGAATGCAAAAAAAATTGTCAAATCGAAATCAATGGTAACGGAGGAAATCAATTTAAATTCCACTCTTGAAGAAGAGGGATGCGAAGTCATCGAGACGGATTTAGGAGAATATATTTTGCAGGTGGATGACCATGATCCCCCTTCGCATATTGTTGCTCCGGCTTTACATAAAAATAAAGAACAAATCAAAGATGTATTTACAAAAAAGCTCGGCTATCAAAAAACGGAAAAACCTGAAGAGCTTGCTTGGCACGCAAGGGAGATGTTACGCAAAGAATATTTAAGTGCGGACATTGGGATTACCGGGTGTAACTTCGCTGTTGCTGAAACAGGGTCAATCAGCTTGGTCACAAACGAAGGAAACGCTGATCTTGTTGCAGCATTACCAAAAACACAAATTACGGTAATGGGAATGGAACGGATTGTTCCTACTTTTGAGGAAATGGAAGTCCTCGTCAGCTTGCTTACAAGAAGTGCAGTCGGTCAAAAGCTTACCAGTTATATCACTGTTCTGACCGGACCAAGAGAGGAAGGAGATGTGGATGGACCTGAAGAGTTTCATCTTGTCATCGTTGATAATGGAAGATCGAAAATATTGGGAACAGAATTTCAACCTATTTTACAATGTATTCGTTGTGCGGCATGTGTAAACGTTTGCCCTGTATATCGCCATATTGGCGGTCATTCTTACGGATCCATTTACTCCGGTCCGATTGGAGCAGTGCTCTCTCCATTATTGGGCGGATATGACGAATACAAGGAACTTCCTTATGCCTCTACTCTTTGTGGTGCATGTACTGAAGCTTGTCCGGTAAAAATTCCTTTGCATGAACTCCTTCATAAACATAGACAAGTCATTGTTGAGAAGGAAGGAAAAGCTCCAATTTCTGAAAAATTATTGATGAAAGCGTTTGGTTTCGGCAGTTCATCTCTTTCCTTATACAAAATCGGATCAAAAATAGCTCCAACGGTCATGAACCTCTTCACAACTGAGGATAAAATTTCAAAGGGGCCAGGTCCGTTAAAAGCATGGACAGAGATTCGCGATTTTCCGGCACCAAATAAAGAGAGGTTTCGTGATTGGTTTAAAAATCGTTCAAAGGGAGATGACCAATAAATGCAGGGTTCGATTCAAAACAGAGAAACTTTCTTAGCGAATATTGCAAACAGGCTGGGCCGTGAACCAAAAATTTCCGGGGTTAAAAAGCCGCATTGGTTATATACACCGCAACATTCTATTTTAAAGAATGCTTCCCAGGATGAATTATTAGAAGTATTAAAAGCACAATGCATGAACATTCATACGAATTTTGTTGTTACTGATTTAACTCAATTATCCATTAAATTAAGAGAAGCTGTTTATGAATATGGAGGCGGTCCAATCGTTGCTTCGAAAGATTCCAGATTTGATCAATATGGATTATCATTACTGTTGAGGGAAGGGTTTCCTAATGAAGAAATAGATGTCCATTTTTGGGACTATTCTATTGGTGATGAAAATATTAAAATTGCTGATCAAGCTAATGTTGGCATTATTATAAGTGACATCACTTTGGCTGAATCAGGAACCGTGGTTCTATTTAGCAGTAAAGATAAAGGAAGAACGTTAAATTTTTTACCAACAAACTTCATTGCGATCGTTCCTAAAAGCACGATTGTTCCCCGGATGACTCAAGCAGCAAGAATCATGAGGGAAAAAGTCTTAAATGGTGAGCAAATTGCTTCCTGTGTAAACTTCATCACCGGACCAAGCAATTCTGCTGATATTGAAATGAATCTTGTTGTAGGTGTCCATGGACCGGTTAAAGCCACCTATATTGTTGTTGAGGATGTGTAGTTTACGTCATTTCATCTGTTAAAGACATTGCGAGTATGTTGGGAGTCTTTAAGAAAACTGTTATGGTGGAGAAAGTAAGACTGTTTTCAGAAGTTTAAGGTTTAACGATCTTATTAGCGCCTAGATATAATATGAATAGGGGCTAATAAGATCGCAATGAAATGAAATAAGCCCAGCCAAAAAGTTATTTCATTTGGCCAGACTCTTCACGTGAAGTATTTTGGAAAAACGAATTTTATAAAGATTTCTTCATTGTTTTGTGCGGAATTCCCGCATCTAAAAATTCATCGGAAATCACTTCATAGTTTAAGCGGCTGTAAAAAGGGATGGCGTGAGTTTGCGCGTTTAATTTTAAGGTTGAAAAGCCTTTTTCTTTTGCAAACGATTCCATTGTTTCCATTATCGCCTTTCCGGCTCCGCTTTTCCGGTATTCTTTTAATACGCAGATCCTTTCTACTTTACCATACCCGTCGACTTCCCGAAAACGTCCGGCACCAATCGGCTGTCCATTCTCATAAGCAACAAAGTGGGTTGATGATGATTCGAATTGATCGATTTCTTCTTCTTCCGGAACATTTTGTTCGTCAATAAAAACCGTTCTACGAACAGAAAACGCATCCTCAAGCTCTTTATCTGTTTTTACTACTTTTACGTTCACGTCTTAATTTTCCTTTCCCAGGCGAAATGTTTCATATACGGTCCACGAACCATTTTCAAGCTGATACAATAGGTGAAAACGGTTAATCATTTCCTCATGATCGACTGATTGCATTCTCAATGAGCCATAAACATCAGAATACTCGTCATTTGATAAATTTTGGCCGATTGTAATGTGCGGAACAAAAGAATACTCCGGTTTTTCATTTACGAACTCAGCGTGAATATCGTTGTATAAACTTTCGAGCTCTTTTGTTTTCTCTACTTTTAAATAGATGACATTGTTAACCGGATAAAAGGAGCTGATCTTTAAAACCCGCAAACGAAAAGGATTGTTTTTCTCAGCAATATTACTTAGCTTTTGAGACATTTCATTCGCTTGTTCTTCCGTTGCTTCAAAGGCGTTTTTTAAAGTCAAATGTGGAGGAATAAGAGCATAGTGCGGGTCATACCGTTTCCGATAAGAGTTAGCGAAATCTTGAAGTTTTTTTGACGGGAAAATAGCAATACCGAATTTCATATTCAAATACCTCCAATTTTAGGATCTATGCAAACAAGATCATTATCCAAAAATAGCAACCAGCTACCTAACGTGAGAAAATAAAAATATGAATAATATTATAACAAATTTTTGAAATATATATTAATATTATTATACTCTTCCTTGTGAGAAAATACATACTATAACGTTAAATAAGAAATGAAGATTTACGCTGAACGAAGAGAACCCGCCTAATAATGAGCCGGGTTCTTTTAAATACTTTTCGCTTCCAGTCTCCGAGCAATGATTGAGAGCGTGTAGTTAACAGCAAAATACATAAGTGCCACCAAAAGAAATATCGGAATGATGTAGGAAGTTTTTTGGCCGTTTATGATTTGTGCATTATGGGTGAGTTCCGGAAGTGCAATAACAACGGCAAGTGATGTGTCTTTTAACAGCGAAATAAACTGGCTGACAATCGGCGGTACCATTCTGCGAAGCGCTTGAGGCATAATAATGTACCTAAGTGTCTGGGTATAGTTGAGCCCTGATGAACGGGCTGCTTCAATTTGCCCTTTATCAATCGAATTCAAACCGCTCCGAATAATTTCCGATAGCATGGCCGATTCGAAAATCGTTAAAGCTGTTATTGCGGATACAGTGATGCTAAGTGTAATACCAATGTCCTGTAAGGCAAAATATGTAAAAAAAATAATCAATAGGAGCGGTAAATTTCTGATTGCTTCAACGATCAGGGTGAGCAATTTGGAAATAATAGGTATTTTTGCGTATCGTAACGTTCCTATCAAGCCTCCGATAAGAAAACTTAAGATAATTGAAAAGAAGGCTACTTTAAGTGTAACATAAAAGCCTTCAAGCAGAAATTTTAGATGATCGGGTGAGTATGCACCAATAAAGTCCATTTCGTCGCCCCCTTTAAAAGCTTTTTGCCAGGAGTTTTTCGAGATATCCAACCCCAAGGCTTAATGGTACAGTAAGGATTAGATAGAACAATGCGACAAATATATAAACGTCAAATACAACCAATGTTTTAGAAGAAACAAGGTCTGCATGGTACATAAGATCCAAGCCTGCCACCACTGCTAATATGGATGAGTTTTTAACAAGATTAATAAATTGGTTTCCTATTGGCGGTATAACAATTTTGATGGCTTGTGGCAAAATGATCAATCTCATTGCCTGATTGTATGTTAAACCTGAGGATCTTGCCGCTTCCATTTGGCCTTTCGGTACGGCCTGGATGCCTGCGCGAATAGCTTCGGCAATAAACGCTGCCGTATAGATCGAAAGGGCGATCGTTCCGGCTGCAAACCCGCTGAATGTCAAACCAAGCACAGGAGTCCCGACAAAGAAGAAAAAGGTGATAATTAAAAGTGGAATATTTCGAATAAATTCAACATATGCAGTTCCAATCCAGTTCAAAGGCTTAATCGGGGAAATTCTCATGATTGCAATTACCGTTCCGAGCAGGAAGCTCGCTGCGAGTGCAATGACACTTGCAAGAACCGTGTTTTTAAATCCCTCCAAAAACATATCAATATTTTTTGTTAATATTGAAAAATCCATCATTAAAAAACACCTCTTTCGGCTAATCAGGGGGAGCGACTTAAAAGCAAAGGGTCAGACCCCTCCAATACAACATATAGACAATCACTAATAAAACCATTCTATATATTGTCATTGTTGGAGGGAGTCAGACCCTTATGTGGCAGCCCCCTGAATGAACAAATTTTTCTTTATTTCGAAAAATCTTCCTTAATCCACTTTTTGTAGATTTTGTCATATTCACCATTAGACTTTATTGTTTTAAGCGCTTTGTTCAGCTCATCCAGCAGTTCTTTTTCACCTTTTTTCACCGCGATTCCGTATGGTTCATCGGTAAAGGTTCCGCCGACAAGATGGAAGGAAGGATTCTCATCAGCCATCCCGTAGAGAATGGCGTTATCAGTAGTTAGTGCGTCACCTTGGCCTGATTTAAGAGCTGTAAATGCTTCTGCATAGTTTTCAAACTCCAATACTGTTGCTTCCGGCGCTTTTTCACGGATGTTTTGGGAGGAAGTAGAACCTTTAACTGCCAATACTTTCGTTCCTTTTTTAATGTCTTCCAATCCCTTAATCGGACTGTCCTTTTTAACAAGGAGAGATTGGCCAGCTTCAAAGTATACATCCGTAAAATCAACTTCTTTTTTGCGTTCTTCTGTAATTGTCATTGTTGCAACAATTGCATCAATATCACCTTTTTGAAGCAATGGAATCCTTGTTTTTGAAGTAACCTCTTTAAATTCCACTTTTGATTCATCCCCGAGGATTTCCTTCGCAAGCGCCTTGGCAATATCAATATCAAATCCTTCCACTTCTCCGGTGCTAGGGTTCTTTAGCCCGAACAATCTTGTATCATGCTTAACACCGAAAATAATTTTGTCACGTTCTTTGATGGTTTCGAGTGTATTTTTCGCACTCTCGCTGCTGCCTCCGTTTGCCTCTTCAGTTTTCTTGCTGCCGCAGGCTGCCAGCATGACAACCGCCAACAATGAAATAAATGCAAGTTTAAGAAACTTCTTTGTTTTAGCCATGATTTTTCCTCCTAAAATTAATGATTTAATATACGGCTGAGAAAAATTTTCGCCCTTTCTTCTTTCGGGTTGGCGAAAAACTCAGCCGGTGCTGCCTCTTCAAGAATCTGTCCATGGTCCATAAAGACAATTCTGTCAGCCACTTCTTTTGCAAATCCCATTTCGTGAGTAACAACCACCATTGTCATTCCCTCTTTCGCCAGCGTCTTCATAACATCGAGCACTTCTCCAATCATTTCAGGATCGAGAGCAGAGGTTGGTTCATCAAAAAGCATGATCTCCGGCTTCATCGCAAGACCTCTTGCGATGGCAACCCTTTGCTGCTGCCCTCCGGAAAGCTGGGAGGGATAGGAATTAGCTTTATCAGGTATTCCTACCTTTTTTAAATAAAACTCTGCTGTTTCTTTTGCTTCTTTATCAGATTTTCCAAGCACCTTCATTGGCGCAAGAGTAATGTTTTCAAGCACTGTCTTGTGAGGGTATAAATGAAAATGCTGAAAAACCATTCCAATATTGCGCCTTAATTTATTAATGTCTGTTTTTTTATCATTAACGGGAATACCATTTACCGTTAAAGATCCGCTTGAAATCGTTTCAAGACCGTTAATGCATCGAAGCAACGTACTTTTTCCCGAACCGGAAGGGCCGATTACGACGACAACTTCGCCTTTGCTAATTTTAAGATTAATATTTTTTAAGACATGAAAATCACCGTAATATTTATTTACGTTATCAAAGACTATCATCTTTTTGCCCCTTTTATAAATTATTTATAAAAATTAGAATAATTACTAAAATCAATTTATTCAGAAAAATTTTAATATATTAAAATTATAAACGAGTGTGAAGGAAATCGTCAAACCATTCCATTAATACAGTTTTTTGGTTTTTTTGCAAGTGAAAAGGCTTTCATCCATAAGGGGTAAGAGAAAAATGACCGGTTTTCATTATCTTTTTTCGTTTTCCTCTCATTGGATTATGGCGATGTTCGGTATTTTAGTGGGAAGTTTTTTCTCTGTTTCCCGGTTTTCATCAAGCCGTTATGCATGGCTGTCTGCAGTTTTAGTGATTGTTATTTCTTTGGCTCATGAATCTTTAGTGGAATTTCAACCCATGCTGGAATGGGTCCTGCTAGTGCTTCCGCCGGTTGCAGTGGTACTAAAGTATATGGGGGACGGGGATATACTGATAGGAATCGATACTTTAATAGACATCATTCATGTTGTATTATACGTAATTGCGGGATCAGCTTTTGTGATGTGGAGGTTTGGAGGGAGGATCAGTAAAAATACATAAATTATTGAGGGGAATGATCGATTTTTCCCCTCTAATAAACAAAATACTAATTTTTTTAAAAGAATCTTGACTTTTTTCATATAATGGATATAATTAAATTCGTGGCTGAAAGAGAATTAGATATGAAAGGGTTTTAGCCAGCTATAGACAATTTTAATATGATCTGTTAGCTCAGCTGGGAGAGCACAACCTTGACAGGGTTGGGGTCGGCGGTTCGAGCCCGTCACAGATCATCACAAGAATTCCTGACATTCAAATTGATGTCAGGATTTTTTTGTGTATAAATGCGAACTTATGTGCTGCAATGAAATTATTGATAAGGAAGCCGAAAAGGCTACTTTAAAAACTAAAGGGGTCTGGAGCGATTTCAGAGGATCCGGATCAACTGCAAATTCTAATTGAATACGGTATGAAATATAGAGCGATAGCGCGGTAGCTGCTAAAATTTATAAATTTTTGTGTCTACTTTAATGACGTAATATCACAGGTACTAATAATAAAATGAAGCGTTTGTTAAACAAGTCAATTAAGAATGATCAAACTTTTTTATAAAACAGTTCTTTCACTGAATATAAAAAGAATTTATTTTAATTCAACTCTTTAATTTGTCATAATCTAACTTAAAGTTGTTTTGGAAAGCGGGGATAATGCCTCGCTTTTTCTATTTATACGGTGAAAATGTGCGTACAAATTAATATGTAGTATAAACGAGGAAATTTTATAAAAATTATTACCAAGTCATAGGAATAGGTGATAAAATAGGTAAAGATATAAAGCGAGGTGATTTTTCTATGTATAAATCAAAAGCACGTATTACTGCGATAGGTTCGTATGTTCCGGAACGGCGGTTAACAAATTACGATTTAGAAGAAATAGTCGAAACAAATGATGAATGGATTGTTAAACGTACTGGAATAAAAGAACGAAGAATAGCACATGAAGAGGAGTTTACAAGTGATATAAGTTATAAAGCTGTAAAGAATTTAATGGAACGATACGATAAATCAGTCGATGATGTGGATATGATTATCGTCTGTACATTTACTCCTGACTTCAAAACTCCGAGCGTAGCTTCTTTAATCCAAGCAAAGTTAGGTATTAAGAACACAGGGGCTATTGATTTAAACGCTGCTTGTGCAGGATTTACTTATGGATTGTATGTAGCCAATGGGTTGATAACATCTGGTTTAAACAAGAAAATTCTTGTTATCGGTGCTGATACATTATCTAAAATTACTGACTATACAGACAGAACAACCTGTGTACTATTTGGAGATGGTGGAGGAGCAGTTCTCGTTGAATATGATGAACAACAACCAAGTTTTATTTCTTCACATTTAGGTTCGGAAGGAGAAGGTGGAAATAAGTTATATTCTACACATTTGTCTAAATGTATAAACGGTGAAGAATTAATAGTTAGTGGTTATATTGTTCAAAACGGTCGAGAGGTCTACAAGTGGGCTGTTACAACCGTACCAATAGGAATGCAATCTTTTATGAAAAAAACTTCAATAGATTTAAAAGATGTTGATTGGTTTGTTCCTCATAGTGCAAATTTAAGAATGATTGAGTCTATATGTGAAAGAAGCGGGTTTCCTATTGAGCGGACATTATATAGCATGGTCGATTATGGAAATACTTCATCAGCAACCATACCATTGTCATTAGATAAAGGTGTACGTGAAGGGAAAATAAGAAATGGTAATAATCTTTTATTATATGGCTTCGGAGGTGGTTTAGCGCATGCAGGATTGCTTATCAATTGGACTCTTTAAGGTGAAAATGAGTCGCTATAAAACAAGTGGCAATTACAATTGCACAGCTTTCAAAAGTCCCAATTATACCGGCAGCATATATAGGACCGAACAATTTAATGGAACTCTTCTTTAGAAAAATAGCCTGTCTTATATTTGGTGGACGAATACATATTACCACGACAGATAAGGAAGAAATGACAGTAGAATTCGGGAGTAGTTCCACGTACGGAGCTATTCTTTTTTTGTGCTCCAAAACGAATAACAAAAATTTCCATTGGCAGGATGTACATCTATACCCAATAATAGTAATTAAGTGGTTTAGTCTTTTTTGAAAGACCCCCTCATGGAGAAAACATGAGTGGATTAGAAGCATACATAATGAATATGTACACCAAGCCAGATTTTAGAGGGCAGGGAATAGCCCGTTCTTTATTAGAAGAGTGTATTTCATACTGTAAATCATTAGGAGTGGAACGAATATGGCTACATGCTTCTTCAGACGGTTATTCTCTTTATAAGAAAATGGGATTTATTGAAAAAAATTCAGAAATAGAATTGATTTTGTAATTTGGTTTTTCAATTTACGGATACTTTAACTAGCTCAAAACCATCATTTGGGGCTCTTTTTTTAATTGAACCTAAAGGGAGGCAGCATTAGTTGACAAGAAGTGAAAATTATTGTTCTCTGAAGTTAGATAATTCTAAAAAAGGGGAATATTTAATGACAATTTGGAGAGAAAATGAATTTATTATTTCTACAAATAAAGAACTATTAGACATAGAAACAATTTTTTGTTTTCTACACAATGATTCATATTGGGCAAAAGGTATTGCACGAGAGACTGTGGAAAAATCAATAGAGAATTCCTAGCTTTGTTTCGGGATATATAAAGAAGGTTTAAATGAAAATTATGAACAAGTGGGTTTTGCTAGAGTAATCTCTGATTTAGCAACTTTTGCTTACCTTTGTGATGTGTTTGTACTCCCTAAATATAGAGGTTTAGGACTTTCAAAATGGCTAGTAAAAGTTATAACAAGCCATCCTGAACTTAAAGGAGTTCGCAGATTTATGCTCGCGACTCTTGATGCACATTCCTTATATGCAATATTTGGTTTCGAACAATTGGATACGCCTGAACGCTTTATGCAAATAAATCGAAGTAACATTGCAATACCAACCGAAACAACAAATTAATATGTTATTTTAATCCTATTATCATTGAACTAAAAATAAATATGTTTATCTTAACAATTGGAAATTATTTTTATTTTAAGTTTAAAGAGGAATTTCCTCTCTTTGTGTCGAAATTAGATAAAGAAGGGACGGTGCTAATATGGAAATCAAAAAATTAATTCAAGAAGGCGAAGAATTAAAAAATAATCTTGATAAAAGTAATTATGAAAAAATAATAGAGTGGATAAAAAATTCACAATCGTATCTTGAGACAAAATATAAAGCCGTAGAATTTACTATGGTTTTCTCTTCAACTGCTGAAACTTTTATTAATTTGATTAAATCACAAGAAATTTTTAATGAGGAATACTTTACTCAATTAATAATTAGTTTAAAAGAATGTAAGGAATATGAAGCTTTTCTTTATGGTCGAACAGACGAAATTGAAAATTTAGGTGACTACTTTGTTTAGCACTCTTATTTTAAGGGTGCTTTTTTATCTTCCGCCGCCAGAAGACCCCCACTTCAAACTCTTATTAAGTGGAGGATGAATGGCGTTTTTTTTGTTATTTTCACAAAAAATCTAATAACAAATAATGCTAAATATAGTAAAATAGAAATAAGAATATATGTTCTTTAAGAGGCATGAGATATGAAAAAAAGCATATTTTTCTCATCGTGTATACAAAGAGTCTCTACCAGCTGAATATGATCAAAATAACTAAAACCTGTCCTACACCCGCTTTCCTTTACTGTATCAAGATCAATCACTGAAGAGTAGCTGGAATACATCATAAACAGGGCCACTGCAGACAATTTAGGGACAAAAAAATCAGTCTCAAAATTGAATCTCTTTCTTACTGTTAGGCCATTTTTTGTTTAATGCATTTATAAATGTCTTCACGTTCTTTTTATCTTGCATAATGGGGGAATAAATGTAGGAAAGTGTTCGGTAAAAGGACTGATCTTTTAACTGTATAATAGAAAGATTCCTATGCTGTACGTCTCTTTCAATGACACTGCGGGATAGGAGAGATAGCCCCATACCATTGATCAGTGTTTCTTTAATTCCCTGATTACTGCTTATGGTAAGAAGCGATTTCACTTTCAAACCATTTGAACGAATGACGTGGTTAAGATATTCACGTGTACCTGATCCGACTTCTCTGGTTACCCATGCTTGATTCTGAAGATCAGCCATTGTAACTTCATCTTTACAGGCAAGTTCATGTTTGTTCGAAGAAACAATAAATAACTCATCTTGCATAAAAGCGTGTACGGAAAGCTCCTTTTCATTTGTTTGACCTTCAATTAAACCTATATCGACTTGATACAACCGGACAGACTGAACGATTTCTTCCGTGTTTCCAATTGTAACTTGCAGTTCAAGTTCTGGATAGTCGTTTTGAAGGTCAAGAAGTAAAGAAGGCAAGATATACTCGCCGATTGTAAAACTAGCCCCTATTTTTAATAGTCCTTTTATGGAGTTATCATGTTCGAGAATGTCTTGTCTAGTCTGTTCGTAGATCGTGATCATTTGCTTTGCGCGATCATATAAAATCTCTCCGGATGGGGTGATCTGTAAGAATTTTGGAGAACGCAGAAATAATTTTGTTTGGAATTCTTTTTCCAAATTTTTTATGTGCAAACTTACACTTGGTTGTGACATGAGAAGGATTTCGGCTGTTTTTGTGAAATTTTTAACTTCTGCGAGGGTTACAAATGTTTTTAACTCTTCATAGTACAAAGATATCCCGCCTTATTATTAGTAATCTTAATAGTAATAATCATTTATATTTATTTTACTAATGGAGTATTTTAAGGTAAAGTTAATTTAAAACTTTTTCTAAAAATCACACTATTACGACAAATACCCTTGAAAAGAGCCTATCCCTAGGCGTTTTCGGATGGTTTATAACATTATAACCTACTTAATTTATAGGGATAATCGAGATTGAACAAAAATGAATCATTTTTCACTGAAAAGTAAATCGGAAGAATTTTTGAAATCTGTCATTCTAAAAAAGATGACTTAAATAAGTTTTTATTCCTTTGTGAGGTGGATATCGTTGCAACTTCAGGTAATGAACAGTCCGTTTAATAAGGAGCAGACAGAGCTCCTAAACCGCCTTCTGTCGACTTTGACAGAAACACAAAAAGTCTGGCTGAGTGGTTATCTTGCCGCGTCCCATTCTGTTTTCGTTTCGAGAACTCCAGAAGTGCCGGCAGCAGAACTTCCTGCGGGGAGCACCGGGCAGACAATCTCAAAAGAAGTGACCATCCTTTACGGATCACAGACGGGCAACGCCCAGGGGCTTGCGGAGAATGCAGGCAAGACGCTTGAGGGCCGCGGATTTCAAGTAACCGTCTTGTCCATGAGCGATTTCAAGCCGAACAATTTGAAGAAGGTCCAAAACCTGCTTATTATCGTGAGCACACATGGAGAAGGCGACCCTCCGGATAGCGCTCTGTCGTTCCATGAGTTTCTTCATGGAAGGAGGGCGCCAAAGCTTGACGATTTGCGCTTTTCTGTGTTGGCGCTTGGGGACAGCTCGTATGAGTTTTTTTGCCAAACGGGAAAAGAATTTGATTCTCGGCTGGAAGAGCTTGGCGGAACACGGCTTTATCCGCGCTTTGACTGCGACCTTGACTATGATGAGCCGGCGGCCGAATGGCTTGAAGGAGTTCTTGACGGCTTAAGGGAAGCGAATGAAGGAAATGTTGCTTCTTCTCCGACAGCTGCTCCTCAAGTAGGTGGATCGGTGTATTCCAGAACAAATCCGTTTAAAGCAGAAGTGCTTGAAAATATCAATTTGAACGGCCGTGGCTCAAATAAAGAAACGCGCCATATCGAGTTATCGCTTGAAGGGTCTTGTCTCACATTCGAACCGGGTGACAGCCTCGGAATTTATCCGGAAAACGATCCGGCTCTTGTGGGCATGCTTCTTGAGGAAATGAAATGGGATCCGGAAGAAATCGTGGCAGTCAATAAACAAGGAGATGTCCGACCGCTCAAAGAAGCGCTCATCTCCCACTTTGAAATTACTGTTTTAACAAAACCGCTTCTTGAAAAGGCGGCGAAGCTTTCAGCGAATGAAGAATTACGCAAGTTATTATCACCGGGTAATGAAGAAAAATTAAAAGCATATCTTGAAGGGCGCGATTTGCTTGATTTGGTCCGTGATTTTGGTCCGTGGAGTGTATCGGCGCAAGAGTTTATCTCCATTCTCAGAAAAATGCCGCCCCGCCTTTATTCGATTGCGAGCAGTTTATCCGCAAATCCGGATGAAGTGCATTTAACAATCGGCGCCGTCCGGTATCATACACACGGCCGCGAACGAAAAGGTGTCTGCTCGATTTTATGTGCGGAGCGTCTGCGGCCAGGGGACACGCTACCGATTTACATTCAGCATAACCAAAACTTTAAGCTGCCAAATAATCCGGATACGCCGATCATCATGATTGGACCGGGAACAGGCATTGCCCCGTTCCGCTCCTTTATGCAGGAACGTGAAGAAATCGGGGCGAAAGGAAAATCATGGCTGTTTTTCGGGGACCAGCATTTCGTGACGGATTTCCTTTATCAGACAGAATGGCAAAAGTGGTTGAAAGACGGCGTGTTGACGAAAATGGATGTCGCGTTTTCGCGCGACACGGATGAAAAGGTGTATGTGCAGCACCGCATGCTTGAACACAGCAAAGAATTGTTCGAGTGGCTTCAAGAAGGAGCAGTTGTTTATATTTGCGGCGATGAGAAAAAAATGGCACATGACGTCCATAACACTTTACTTGAGATTATCGAAAAAGAAGGCGGCATGAGCCGTGAAAAAGCGGAAGACTATCTTGCTGGCATGCAACAGCAAAAACGTTACCAACGTGATGTATACTAATTTTCTATTGAAAGGAGTTTTTCAACATGGTGACCAAAATTTTAAAAGCCCCGGAAGGACCGCCAAGCGATGTAGAACGCATAAAAGAAGAAAGCGACTATTTGCGCGGCACGCTGAGGGAATCAATGCTGGACCGGCTCAGCGCCGGAATTCCCGAAGATGACAATCGCCTGATGAAATTTCACGGCAGTTACTTGCAGGATGACCGGGATCTGCGCAACGAGCGCCAAAAGCAAAAACTTGAACCTGCCTATCAGTTCATGCTCCGCGTCCGTTTGCCTGGCGGTGTAGCAACACCTGCCCAATGGCTTGTCATGGACGAACTTGCCCAAAAAAACGCAAACGGCACCTTAAAACTGACAACACGGATGACGTTCCAAATGCATGGGATTTTAAAATGGAATATGAAAAAAACGATCCAGGAAATCCATGCGTCCCTTTTGGATACGATTGCCGCGTGCGGGGACGTGAACCGGAATGTCATGTGCAACCCGAATCCATACCAATCCGAGATCCATTCTGAAGTTTATGAATGGTCGAAACGATTAAGCGATTATTTATTGCCGCGCACAAGAGCATATCATGAGCTTTGGCTTGATGAAGAAAAAGTGGCCGGCACGCCTGAAATGGAAGAAGTCGAACCGATGTACGGACCGCTTTATTTGCCGCGGAAGTTTAAGATCGGTATCGCCGTTCCGCCTTCAAATGACATTGATGTCTTTTCGCAGGACCTTGGATTCATTGCGATTGTTGAAGATGGCAAGCTTGTCGGATTTAACGTGGCGATCGGCGGCGGTATGGGAATGACACACGGCGACAAAACGACATATCCGCAGCTTGCCAAAGTAATCGGTTTTTGTACACCAGGCCAAATTCTTGAGGTGGCGGAAAAAGTCATCACGATTCAGCGTGACTACGGGAACCGTTCCGAACGCAAAAATGCCCGGTTCAAGTACACTGTTGACCGGCTCGGACTGGAAACAGTCAAGAATGAACTTGAAAACCGCCTCGGCTGGAGGCTGGTCGAAGCGAAACCGTATCATTTCGACCATAACGGCGACCGCTACGGCTGGGTGGAAGGCGTTCAAGGAAAATGGCACTTTACGCTGTTTGTCCAAGGCGGACGCGTTGCGGATTTTGATGACTATAAACTGAAGACCGGCCTGCGTGAAATCGCCAAAATCCATACCGGTGATTTCCGGCTGACGCCCAATCAAAACCTGATCATTGCCAATGTATCCAGCCAGAATAAGAAAAAGATCAATGAACTGATCGAACAATACGGTTTGACAGATGGCAAGCATTATACAGCACTCCGCCGCAGTTCGCTTGCTTGCGTCGCTCTTCCGACGTGCGGACTTGCGATGGCAGAAGCAGAACGCTATTTGCCGGTCCTTCTTGACAAGATTGAGGCCATTATTGATGAAAACGGCCTGCGCGACGAAGAAATTACCATCCGCATGACAGGCTGCCCCAACGGCTGTGCCCGCCATGCGCTCGGCGAAATTGGTTTTATCGGCAAGGCGCCCGGCAAATACAATATGTATCTCGGCGCAGCCTTTGACGGCAGCCGCCTAAGCAAAATGTACCGCGAAAACATCGGGGAAGAAGAAATTTTGAGCGAACTGCGTGTGCTTCTTTCCCGCTACGCAAAGGAACGGCAGGAAGGCGAGCACTTCGGTGACTTTGTCATCCGGGCACGTATAGTCAAAGCTACGACAGACGGCACGAATTTTCATGATTGATCTAGAAAAAAGAGACAGGAACGCATTCCTGTCTCTTTTTTATCCTGAGCCAAATTGCATAAATAGCAGGAAAAACTAAAAATCTCATATTATTATAGATATTAAAATTTTCCTAGTGAAGCTTGGAATATTTCCATAAATCCTCCTCAAAAATTTAAAATGATCATGTCATGAAACGAAAGCAGTTATCAGTATATTAACATTTCTCATTAATAAAACTCCCCCTTCTTCCAATAATGTTTGGCGCCATTTAAAATGGCACTTTACAAAAAAGGAAAATAAATAGTAAAACGCGAAGTATATTTAGGAAGAGAATTATTAAGGAGCTGCATGCGAATGATTAGCACGTTCACAATGTCGGGCATGGTGATTCAACTTCTTATTTCACTGTTATTTCCGATTGGTTTATTGATTTATTTTCGCAAAAAACAATTGTTTTCGTGGAAGCCGCTGGGTGTAGGAATTCTTATTTTTATTTTATTTTCTCAAATTCTTGAAAAAGCATTGCATTTTATCATGATAGATTCTAGCGGCACTTCGCTTAAATGGTCGGATAGTGTATTTCTTTTCGTATTGTACGCTACATTGGCGGCGGGAATTTTTGAAGAATTTGGCCGTTATGTCGGATTTAAATGGATGTTGAAAAAGCATCGAGAATATAAGGATGGGTTGTCATTTGGATTAGGCCACGGTGGCATCGAAGCGATTTTAATAGGGATGTTTGGTGCCATCAACGCATTAGTATTGGCCACTCTCATCAATTCCGGAGCGTTTGACCAAATGATCGCCAACGCTTTGCCCGCTGACCAAGCCGCGTTATTAAAAGAAAAGTTGATCAATACACGATTTTGGGAATATGTATTAGCGGGCCTCGAACGCGTTTTCGCAATCGCTATTCATATTGCGATGTCACTCTTAGTTTTACTTGGTATTCGTGAAAATCGTTTTATCTTTGTCATTTACGCTGTTCTTTTACACGCGCTATTAGATGTAATTCCGGCACTTTATCAGATAGGAGTTGTGGCAAATATTTGGCTTGCCGAATTAGTTATCGCCATTTTTGGTATTACCGCACTCATTTTTACGATGAGAATAAGAAAGAGATTTCAAGTGTAAAGACCTCCCCCCACTTTTGAAATGGGGGGGCTTGTTCTAAATGCACGAATTAGAACGATTTTCGGAAAGCGCTTACATTATATTTTTTCCTAGCATATATTAAAAATAGGTGCATTTTTCAACATAGGGGGATGAGGATGGAACATTCAGATAAACAATTTGAAACGTTAGTCATTCATCATGGCTATGATTCAAAGGAACACCTTGGAAGTTTGTCCCTGCCAATTTATCAAACATCAACATTTACATTTGATACAGCGGAACAGGGAGAAGCTCGTTTTGCAGGAAGAGAAGAAGGCTATGTTTATTCAAGGCTAGCCAATCCAACTGTAAGGGCGTTTGAAGAGAAAATGGCGTGTTTAGAAGGCGGCGAAGCAGCACTGGCTTTTGGTTCAGGGATGGCGGCCGTGTCGGCTGTACTGTTTGCCTTAACGAAAGCGAATAACCATATTATTTGTTCACAAGGAGTATATGGCTGCACGTTCGGATTATTGCAAATTCTAAAAAAGAAATATAACATTTCACACGATTTTTGTTCGATGGAAACAGAAGAAGAGATTCGTCGTCTTATTCGTTCCGAAACTGTTTGTATTTATGTAGAAACACCGATTAATCCAACGATGAAACTCGTTGATTTAGAAATGGTCGCAAAGATCGCGAAAGAGCATGGGATTAAAGTTGTGGTTGATAATACGTTTTGTTCTCCATATTTGCAAAAACCGCTTCTATACGGATGTGATGCCGTCGTTCATAGCGCGACGAAATATATTGGCGGCCACGGTGATGTCGTTGCCGGCATTGCGGTTGGAAGTAAAGAATTTATGGAAGAAGTGGCAATGACAACACAAAAAGATATCGGTGGAATCATTTCCCCGTTTGATGCTTGGTTATTGTTAAGAGGTCTTAAAACATTGACTGTAAGAATGGATCGTCATTGTGAAAACGCCGAAACAATTGCACAACTTCTAAAAGAACATCCTCTCGTATCCAAAGTCTATTACCCGTACGATCCGGAAAATCCGGATTATGCAATCAGCCAAAAGCAAATGAAATTAGGCGGCGGTCTCGTTTCTTTTGAAATTAAAGGTACGAAACGGGATGCTCAACGATTTTTAAACCGTCTTCAACTCATCAAAATCGCGGTGAGTCTAGGTGATACGGAAACACTTATTCAACATCCTGCCACGATGACTCATGCAGTTGTACCGGAAGAGGTAAGAAAGAACATGGGTATTAGCGATCAACTTATTCGCTTATCCGTTGGCCTTGAGGCATGGGACGATATTTGGAAAGATTTGCAGCAAGCGCTCGGTTCATTGACTGATTAAATGTATGTACTGAACTGAATGACTCCGTTAGCAAATTGAGAATACAAAAGGTAAGCAAACATATGAAACAAGACTAATATGTGCGTGCTTACCTTCAATTTTTTTACCCTCTTGATGAAACCTAACTTGACCTAATTTTTAATCACTAAAAATAGAAAACAGTAGAGAATTTCCTTATCATTTGGTTATAGTAAAGTTATATCACAAAGGATGAGGGAAACATGATGTCTAAAAAGTCAAAACAACCAAAGAAATCAAAGCGCTTAGCTAGTTATTCGCTTGCTGTTATGGGGACAGGTTTTGTTGCAACCATTCCTTTCCAAGGATCGTTTCTAGGCGGCTTAATGCAAGGAGGCTTTGAAGCCGGTCTTGTGGGTGGATTAGCTGACTGGTTTGCCGTTACCGCTTTATTCCGGCATCCGATGGGTTTGCCCATCCCCCATACGGCTCTTTTGCCAAAAAATCGGCAACGAATGACAAATGCGCTTGTCTCCACACTTGAAAAAGACTGGCTTTCAAAAGAAAGCATTAGAAATAAAATCAAACAAATTAATTTTGCAGAGAAAATTTTGTCAGTCCTTGAGAGAGAGATACATTCAGATTCAATTAAAAAGAGCACTGTGTCACTCGCGAAACAATTGATCAGCCATATTAATCTTGAAAAAATTACTCCATTTATTGAAAAAGAAATAAAGTCTTCTTTTCATTCAATTGAAATGAGTACGGTCTTACAGTCTGTCATCAATCAAGTGCTCATTCGCAGATATGATGAGAAGGTGCTAGATTTTCTTCTTGGTAAGGCAGAGGAATGGATAAAAAAAGGTGAAACGAAGATTCAACTCGGCAACATGGCAATTCGGGCACTTGACAATTTAGAGTTAGACGGTTTTCTGCAGTTTGCACTTAAATCATTTCAGAATTTATTGAATGAAGAAAAACTCGGCAGCATTTTACAAAACTTACTCCTTAGTGTGGTAAGCAGGTTGAGTAAGGTAGATGATACGAACAGAAAGGTTTTGCTTCTACATATTCGTACGGAACTGAAAAACATACAAGACGATAAGAAGCTATGGGAAGAGATAGAAAAATGGAAGGGTCATTTTATTGCTGACTGGAATCCTGCGGAAAAAATAAAAGAAATCTTGCAGCAAACTCAACAGAAAGCATTGGCCTTTGTTCAAGACAGCGAGTTTATGGATTCTTATCTTCTTCCATTTTTCACACGCTTTTTGAACGATCTAAAGGAAGACAAGGCAAAGATCACGAACATTGAAAACTGGATACAAAAGCAATTCTCAAATCTTCTTGAAGAAAATCATTCAAAAATAGGCAAGCTTGTACAGGAGAATCTTGATAAACTTGATGATGAAACGCTTATTCATATGATGGAAAATAACATCGGGAAAGACTTGCAGTGGATTAGGGTGAATGGAGCCGTTTGCGGTTTTATTATCGGGATTTTCTTAAGTATAATCAAAGCGCTTATTTATTGATTCATTTTTATATGCTTCTTTGACATAGTATTTGGTTTCATCTTGGTCAAGATTCGCATATTCAAATAGATGCGAATATTTTACGTTTTACTGATCTATTTAATAAAAATAAAAACAATCGGCTGAAATATATTTATCAAAAGTGATAGTAGGGGAGGGATTTAATGGAAAAGTATATTTTATCTTTAGATCAGGGTACAACAAGTTCTCGAGCAATTCTTTTTAATAGAAATGGAGAGATTGTTCACATTGCTCAAAAAGAATTCACACAACTTTTCCCGAAACCGGGATGGGTTGAGCATAATGCAAATGAAATTTGGGGATCCATTTTAGCTGTCATTGCAAGTGTTTTATCAGAATCAGGTGTAAAACCTGACCAAATTGCAGCAATAGGAATCACCAACCAGAGAGAAACAACAGTTGTTTGGGATAAAGAAACAGGCAACCCTGTATATAATGCAATTGTTTGGCAATCGAGGCAAACAAACGGAATTTGTGAAGAGTTGAAAGAAAAAGGGTACAATGATCTTTTTCGGAAAAAAACCGGGTTGCTAATTGATGCATACTTCTCTGGAACAAAAGTTAAATGGATCCTTGATCATGTAGAGGGTGCCAGAGAGAAAGCAGAACAGGGAAAATTATTATTCGGCACGATTGATACATGGCTGATTTGGAAGCTTTCCGGCGGCCGTGCTCATGTAACCGACTACAGTAATGCATCCCGCACATTAATGTACAATATTCATGAATTGAAGTGGGACGAAGAATTGTTGGATATTCTCAGTATTCCAAAATCGATGCTCCCTGATGTAAGACCTTCTTCAGAAATTTACTCGCGCACAATCGATTACCACTTCTTCGGTAAAGAAGTTCCCATTGCCGGAGCGGCCGGCGACCAGCAGGCGGCCCTTTTCGGCCAAACTTGCTTTGAGGAAGGAATGGCGAAAAATACGTATGGAACCGGTTGCTTTATGCTTATGAATACGGGAGAGAAAGCTGTACGTTCAGAACATGGTCTGCTAACGACCATTGCCTGGGGTTTAAATGGGAAGGTGGAATACGCACTTGAAGGAAGCATTTTTGTGGCAGGTTCGGCTATTCAATGGCTCCGTGATGGTTTGAGAATGTTAAAAAATGCGAGAGATAGTGAAGATTATGCGGTAAAAGTTGAATCAACCGAAGGAGTTTATGTCGTACCGGCTTTTGTCGGTTTAGGCACACCTTACTGGGATAGCGACGTAAGAGGTGCGGTATTTGGTCTCACACGCGGGACTAGTAAAGAACATTTTATCCGAGCAACATTGGAGTCTCTTGCTTACCAAACAAAAGATGTATTGTCGGCAATGGAAGCTGATTCAGGAATTAAGTTGAAAACGCTCCGTGTTGATGGCGGCGCCGTTATGAACAATTTTTTAATGGAATTTCAGAGTGATATATTAAATGTTCCTGTCGAAAGACCTGTAGTAAATGAAACAACTGCTCTAGGAGCTGCATATTTAGCAGGTTTAGCGGTGGGGTATTGGGAAAGCCAAGAAGAAATTGCGGCTCAGTGGGCGATCGACCGCTTATTTGAACCGCAAATGTCCGATGAAGTCCGCGACCAACTCTACAGTGGATGGAAGAAAGCCATAAAAGCAGCGATGTCCTATAAGTAAAAATTTAAACGTTGATATCGTTTTTGGTTCAAGATGACACTAATTTTTAAACGGGTCTGACTCCCTCCAACAATGATAATATATAGAATGTCTATATGTTGTATTGGAGAGGTCTGACCTGCTTTTTTATGTAAAGAAAAAACGAAAAATTTCTAAATTTGTTATAATATTATATTATTATGATAAATTTGAATCTATCAAATGAGAATACCTTCACATTTAAGGTTTTGAATTTGGCACAAGATTTATTTTCATGAAAAAGTGCAAGGAGGAAACAAGATGAAAAAATTGATAAATCAACCGGAAAATGTTGTGCAAGAAATGATAGAGGGTTTTGTGGCTGCATATCCAAAGCGTCTTAAGCGAGTTCCTAACACAAATGTAATTGTTCGTGCTGATGCTCCTGTTCAAGGAAAGGTTGGAATTGTAAGTGGTGGAGGGAGCGGCCATGAACCTGCACACGGGGGATACGTCGGAAAAGGTATGCTCGATGGAGCGGTTGCCGGCGAAGTCTTTACTTCTCCGACCCCTGACCAAGTTTTTGAAGCGATCAAAGCTGTTGATGGCGGCAAGGGTGTTCTGCTTATTATCAAGAATTACACCGGTGATGTAATGAATTTTGAGATGGCTGCAGAATTAGCGGAAGCAGAAGGAATTCAAGTATCAAAAGTAATCGTAAATGATGACGTAGCAGTAGAAAACTCTACATATACAGTAGGCAGAAGGGGAATTGCCGGAACGGTTTTTGTCCATAAAATATCTGGTGCTTTAGCTGAAATGGGTGCTTCTCTTGAAGAAGTGACAGCTGTGGCAAACAAGGTAGTTGAGAATTTGAGCTCCATGGGAATGGCGTTAACGCCTTGTACAGTGCCAGCCGCTGGAAAACCGGGCTTTACAATCGGCGAATCCGAAATGGAAATTGGAATGGGCATCCATGGGGAACCGGGAATTGAAAGAAGTGAGATCAAAACAGCTGATGAAGTGGCAGAAATTCTTCTTAACAAAGTGCTCGAACAGCTGCAATTAAATGAAAACGACAAAGTAGCCGTTATGATTAACGGGCTTGGAGCAACTCCATTAATGGAGCTTTATATTGTAAATAACAAAGTATCAAAAATGTTGAAGGAGAAAAATATTACTGTCCATGAGACTTTTATTGGCGAATATATGACATCTCTGGAAATGGCAGGATGTTCGATCACCCTTCTTCGCCTTGATGACCAACTGACAGAGCTGTTAGATGCAAGTGCTGATACAATAGCTTTTAAGAAATAAACAGAAAGGAGTATTTGAAATGAGTTTTGGTGTGGATGAAGCTAAGTTGTGGCTAAAACAATTGAATGAAGTTTACCAGCAGCAAAAAATGTATTTGACAGAATTAGACCAGGCTGTAGGGGATGGAGACCACGGAATCAACATGGCCAGGGGCTTCAACGAGGTAATTCAGAAAATCGAAAATACTGATTATATTGATTTAGGCTCTCTATTTAAGGATACAGGGATGATTTTACTTTCAAAAGTAGGCGGTGCATCAGGCCCTTTGTATGGAACTGCTTTTTTAAAAGCAGCAGCATCATTAAAAGATAAAAAAGAAATCACTATAACAGAATTAACGGAGGCATTAACGGAGGCATTGGAAGGAATAAAAATAAGAGGTAAAGCCAGCTATCATGAAAAGACAATGATCGATGTCTGGATACCTGTCGTGGATTTCTTAAAATCTCATGGCGAGGATCTGAATTGGGACGACTTAATACAATTATCATGTGAAAAAATGGAAGAGACAAAGGATTTAGAGGCTAAAAAAGGAAGGGCTTCTTATCTGGGGCCGCGATCGGTCGGACACATTGATCCCGGGGCGGCATCTTCTCATTTCTTTTTTACAGAATTAGCAAAAGTTTGCAAAGGAGCAGAATTATGAATTATGTAGGCATTGTTTTAATTTCTCACAGCCCGGAAATAGTAAATGGATTGGAGTCGCTGTTAAAACAAATTCAAGAAAATGTTCCTCTGGCGGTTGCGGGCGGTACGGATGAAAATGAGATTGGTACAGACGTGTTTAAAATTAAGCAAGCAATAGAATCCGTTTATTCAGAAAAGGGAGTTGTCATCCTGTTTGATCTGGGGAGTGCACTTATCAATGCGGAAATGGCGATTGAAATGCTCGAGGATTACCCAAATATAAAAATAGCTGATGCTCCGCTTGTGGAAGGAGCATATGCAGCAGTGATCGAGGCCGGGATCGGCGGTACTCTGGAGGAAGTTGCCGCTGCAGCGGAGGGAGCAAAGAATTTGCAAAAGGTCCATTGATATGGCTACTCATGAGGTGAACAAAATGATAGAAAGACATATTACGATTTCAATAGAAAATGGTCTTCATGCAAGGCCGGCAGCAGAACTTGTTAAAAAACTGAACCAGTTCAAAAGTACTGTCTTTTTTTATGATGGAGAAAAGAAAATTAATCCGAAAAGTGTTTTAAGCATGATGACAGCTTCGATTAAACAAGGGCAAACAATTCGTGTAGTCGTAGATGGAATTGATGAGGAAGAAACGATGGATTGGCTTACTAATTATCTATAAAAGGCGACGGGGAACGGACCCCGTCGTTTTCACTTAATAACGTGAAGAGGGCAGAGCCTCATTATGATATCTTCTTTTGGAATAACCTTTGAGATCGGAAGACTGCGTGTTCCATATCCGGCTGCAGGTATGATCGTTTTTCTTATCATGAATATCTCCCCTTAAAAGCATTGTTTCTACTATTTTATTCGGACAGTTTCATTAGGTAACTTTGTCCATATAAAATAGGTGCACACCTTATGAACAGCAAGCTTTTGGGCTTTCAATCTGTCACAACACCAACTTGTCTGCTAATACAATATATAAGCGGAAACGTAAAGGAAGGAGATACTTCATGAACATATGCGTACTTGGAGCAGGGTATGTGGGGCTGACGACAACAGCTGTACTTGCGGAATTAGGACATGATGTCATTTGTGTAGACAAAGATCAAGATAAGATAAAACAGCTCCGGCAAAATCAAGTCCCTATTTACGAGCCGGGGCTAGCAGAGCTTATAAAAAATAATTCCAACCGCATTACATTCTGCACAGACAGCCAAAAAGGAATCGTAAAATCTGATGCAATTTTTATTGCTGTAGGAACACCTTCCGACCAGGATGGGAAACCTGATTTAACTTATGTGCTTTCCGTAATAGAAGATTTTTCAACAGCAATTTTATCTTATAAAACAATCATCACAAAAAGTACCGTTCCTCCGGGGACGAACGAATTGATCGAACAGTTATTAATGAAGAAAGGTGTGAAAAGGGAGGATTTTGATATCGTTTCAAACCCGGAATTTCTCAGGGAAGGCTCGGCCGTTTTTGATATGTTTCATGCAGACAAGACGGTTATCGGCTTGAAAAAGAATGATGTACGCTCGCTGCCAATTATGAGAGAAATTTATAACGGACTCGAAGCACCTTTTATCGTTACGAGCCTTACAGGTGCAGAGCTGATAAAGTATGCAAATAATGCCTTTCTCGCAACAAAAATATCTTTTATCAATGAAATTTCAAGAATATGTGATGCATATGGCGTTGATATCACGGAAATATCAAAGGGAATCGGTGCGGACCCTCGAATCGGTTCACAATTTCTCCAAGCCGGTCTCGGATACGGTGGTTCTTGTTTTCCTAAAGATTTGCAAGCATTGTATTATGCCGCGGTTTCAAAAAATGTTACTGCACAAATTTTACAAGCCGTTCAAAAGGTTAATGAAACACAGATTGATTTGTACATGAAAAAACTGCATGCTGTGCTGCCCGATCTGCGGGATAAGAAAGTAAGCGTCCTTGGAATATCCTTCAAGCCGAATACAGATGATACTAGATATTCAAGAGCGGTCGCATTAATCGAAAAATTGGTGAATCAAGATTGCAGGCTTTTTGCTTATGACCCGAAAGCGCGGATTCCGGAACATATACTGGAAAAAGCAACTCAGGCAGAAAGCTTGGAAGAGTCTATTGAACAGGCAGATTGTCTTATTCTTGCTACGGAATGGGATGATTTCATTCAATTAGATTGGCAATATGTAAAAGAAAAAATGAAAGGAAATATCATCGTTGACGGCAGAAATTGTCTTGAGCCTGAAAAGATGAAGGCGCTTGGATTTCAATACATTGGAGTTGGTCGAGGATGAAAATTCTTGTAACAGGAGCAGCTGGATTCATCGGTTCACATTTGTGTGAAGAATTGCTCCGCAGCAAAGATGTGGAAAAAGTAATTGGAGTTGATTTTTTTATCGGTCCAACTCCCGACGTAATGAAAAAAGACAATTTAATTCAGCTTTTGGAACATCCAAAGTTTGAATTTATTAGAAATAATTTATTGACAATGCCTCTTGATGATTTGATTGCACGGACAGATGTTGTTTATCACTTGGCTGCTATTCCCGGAGTTCGTTCAAGCTGGGGAAATGACTTTAAACATTATATTGATCATAACATTTTAGCGACCCAGCGGTTGTTGGAGGCTTGTAAAAACAAAAGTCTCAAAAAATTCATCTATGCTTCTACCTCATCTATTTATGGAGAAAAAAATGGCAGTGTTTCAGAAGAGCAATTACCGGAACCATTGTCGCCATACGGAATTACAAAACTGAGTGGTGAACATTTATGCCGGGTATATGAAAAATATTTTGGCCTTCCATTAGTTATTCTCCGATATTTTACAGTCTATGGTCCCCGCCAACGGCCGGATATGGCTTTTCACCGATTTATTCGCCAATTCCTAAGTAATGAGCCTGTATCCATTTTTGGTGATGGAAAACAAACGAGAGACTTTACGTTTATAAATGATTGCAGAAGAGCAACTGCTTCGGTCCTTATGAATGACAGGGCAGTCGGACAAACGATCAATATCGGAGGAAAAGAGCGGGCTTCTGTATTGGAAGTTCTTGATGTTCTTGAGGAGGTTTCGGGTATAAAAGCTAAGCGCATTTTTTTGGATCAGCCGGCTGGAGAACCGAAACATACATGGGCATCCATATCCAAAGCGAAGGACCTTCTTGATTATGACCCCGTTACGGGATTAAAGGAAGGCTTGAAACAGGAATACCTTTATTTATTAAATTTTTACAGAGATGATAAAAAATGAAAATAGCCTTTATTTGTACGGAAAAGCTTCCATCACCCGCAATAAAAGGAGGAGCCATTCAAATGATGATTGACGGAGTGGTTCCTTATTTTGCAAAAAATCATTCTTTAACAGTGTTTTCCATATCAGATCCGGAGCTTCTTGATCGCGAGAAAGTGGATAATGTTCAGTACATTCGCTTCCCGAGAAAAAATTACCGATTGATGGTTGCTGAAGAATTAAAAAAACATCATTTCGATATCATACATGTCTTTAATCGCCCTAAAAATGTAAACTTGTATAAAATGTCATCTCCAAACAGCAAGATCGTTTTAAGTCTTCATAATGATATGTTCTCAGAAAAGAAAATATCAAGGATAGATGGGGAAGAAGCGATTGAGCAAGCAGCACAAATTACAGCAGTCAGCGACTATATAAAAAAAACGGTTGTTAATCGCTTTCCCAGGGCAGAAAGAAAAATAAATGTTCTTTATTCCGGTGTTGATTTGGAAAGTTTTAAACCGGTTTGGACAGAAGACGGTGAAAGAAAAAGGAAAGAATTAAGGGAAAAATACGGAATCCTCGATAAAAAAGTCATTCTTTTTGTAGGAAGATTAAGCAAAACAAAAGGACCTCATCTCTTAATACAGGCAATGGAAGAACTTGTTAGAAAACATAATGATGCAGTTCTTGTCATTGTGGGAGGGAAGTGGTTCAGCGATAATCGGATAAATGATTATGTAAACATGCTATATGACCTTGCACAGCCATTCAAGGACCAAATTATTTTTACAAAGTATATTCCATCATCTGACATACCGGATATGTTTTTAATGGCTGATGTTTTTATTTGCAGTTCGCAATGGAACGAACCGCTTGCCCGAGTTCATTATGAAGCAATGGCAGCAGGCATCCCTGTCATTACAACAGACCGGGGAGGAAATGCGGAAGTAGTCATACATGGCTTTAATGGCTTTTTGATAAATAATTACAACAACCCAAAACATTTTGCACAAGCGGTTGAATATATTTTTTCGAATCAGGATCATGCAAAATTAATGGCACAAACCGGCAGAAAGTTGATTGAACTGAATTTTTGCTTTCAGCACGTGTATGAACGCCTTCAAAAAGTGTATGATCGAGCGCTGAATGAAGAATAGAAAAGGATTAGGGCAGCCCGATATATGTTCGGGCTGCCCTTTTTTCGATTAAGTTATTCATTGTCTTTTATTCGCACTCTTTTCTTGATCTCTCGGTATCATCTTCGCTTGATATTTCCGTGTCGCTTTCATCATTTGATTAATCTTCAGATTCCTCATCGTCATCATAATCATCGTCTGACTCGTCTTCTTCAGATTCCTCATCGTCATCGTAATCATCGTCTGACTCGTCTTCTTCAGATTCCTCATCGTCATCATAATCATCGTCTGACTCGTTTTCTTCAGATTCCTCATCGTCATTATAATCATCGTCTGACTCGTTTTCTTCAGATTCCTCATCGTCATCATAATTATCGTCTGACTCGTTTTCTTCGGATTCCTCGTCGGAATAATAACCATCGTCAGATTCGACTTCTTCTGCGGTCACAGATTCTTCATCCTGACTTCTTGATTCAGATGACTCTTCCTCATTGTACGAATCAGATGATTCTCCCTCTTCATAGTCATATTCAAGATCAGCATTTTCCTTTATTTCATAGTTGACAAATTCCATCAGAATTTTCCTCCTGAAAATATTTTGTATTATCCTAAATTATGCTTTTTTATAATGAATGTTTACATTCTTGCTTTTGATTTGTTTTTTATTGGATGAGTAAGAAATGGTGTTGTTTTTGACCCATCCTCTATAATGATTTTTACTCTTGGCAGAGAAATTTCCTCAATGACAGGATCTTCCTCTTCAAGTTTTTCATCTATAAAATCTTCAGAGACTTCTTGAAGATCAGCAGCTTTTGGGAATTCTATTTCTTCATCCTTGATAAAGTTAGAAGATTCCTCATCTTGTTTCACTGTGATAGCTTTATTTTCTTTATAGGAATGAGAAAAATTAGGGGTTGAAGGATATTCAATGATTTGAGCATTGAATATTTCTTGAAGATTATCTAATCCGGCATTTTGTTTATCTTGAATAGCTTTAGGATCGTCAAGGATTTTTTCGTACTCCGAAAAACTCCATCCCATCGGACCGGGAGGTGAAAACGCGAACTTTTCGAGTTCAAGCTTTGGAATAAGGTTTTTGTCCATTTTTTCAGACATTTTTCTTCCCTCCGCTCTGTTGCTTTATTTCAAGATAAATATCTGAAAAACTGTTCAAGAATTCATCTTTTGAATTTTCAACGGCTACAATGTTTTGCAGTGCCCACATGTATTTTTCGTCTGACCAGGAACGCTTCTGTCCGAGATAATATTTATGAATAATGGAACAAAATAGATGCGGGAAAGCCAAATCTGTCCAAAGGATTCGATAATGGTTTTCTGATAAAGGATGGACAGAATCATAAGAACGCAGCATATGAATTGCAAGATCATGGTCCCAGACAGACATTTTTTTCATCACTTTGTTTAGGAGAATTCGCAAGTCTCTCGAAGGCAAGTCTTGCGTGATGGAATGAAGTTCTTTCATATAAGCCGATCCATCCACTTCAATTAATCTGGCAAGAGTAAAATCTTGCTGGCAGAAACCTCCTTCATTTAATACTTCCATCGTACATTGCTTATAATATGGTTCGTCTAAGTTTTGCAATGCGTCTCTTCCTCTTTGAAGCATTTTTTCGGCATGTTCCAAAAACAGGATCGAGAATGGATCGTTTGGCAATGATTCAGCAATTTTCTTATGGCCTTCAAGTTCTTGAAGCTTCCACCTATATAATTTTAGCCATTTGTTCAGACGAGCCCGTTTTTTGCTTTCTTTCATCGGTTGGTACCCTTTTGAAGCCTGATAAAATTGGGCGGCAAATTCGAGTGTTTTACTAAGATGTTCTTTACTATAGTATGACATTTCATTTCCGGTGACTTTATCATACATAACAAAAGCAAAGTCTCCTAAACCAAGACATAAGGAACCATTCTTTGTCAAATGAATTGGAGCGATTGGCAGTCCTTTTTTAAGCAGATGCAGATGGGCATTTGCAATGTAAAGCATTCTTCTTGGATTCATCACAGCCTGCTTTAATATTTTTACGCCGTCGCTCGATTGAATCTCCCATGTTTTTCGCCCGCTTTTATTAGAAAGAAGGGTGACATCCTTAACATCAAAAGGATAATGGTCAATAATTCCTTTAAGATATTCATGGTTTATTTTGTTTGGTTCTTCCACATCACTCATCCTTTCTGCCTAAGGAATATTTCATTGCTTCTTTATAAACACTTAAGAGATTTTTTGATACAGTTTCCCATCCGAAATCTCTTTCAACCTTAGCCCGTCCGTATTTTCCAAGTCGGCTGCAAAGGCTTGAATTACTTAAAAGTTGATTAATGCGTACTGCATAAGCATCCGGGTTCTCAAAATCATAAATAATGAAGCCGTTTTTTTCTTCTTCAATCACTTCAGGATTGCCGCCACGGTTGCTTGTAATAATCGGAAGTCCGGCTGCCATTGCTTCATAATGTACACGGGCAAGGGGTTCCTGCCATTGCGAAGAACAGACAAAAACATCAGACATCGTGTAGAGTCCGGGAATATCGCGCGGTTTAACGAATTTAATGAAAGTGATATTTTCTGGATAAAGAGAACCAAATGTATAAAGATGCTTCACATAATTATTGATATTGTCATCTCCAAACCATTTTGACCCTACAAAGACCATCATGACATCGGGATGCTCTTCAATGATTTTTGGCATTGCTTGAAGCAGCACATGGGGCCCTTTGACTTTGCTTAAGCGTCCTACAAAAAGGACAACTTTTTTTCCTTCAAGTCCTAATTCAGCCCTAATTCTTTTTCGGATACGTGATCCTTCTGCTGTCCAATGCGGTTGATAATCCTCCAAGTCGACACCGGAATAGACAGTCTTTGTTTTCGATTTCGCACTCGGAAAGCGGGAAGTAATGGTTTTGCCGATATAGTCGCTGACGGTGATGATTTTTGAAATCCGGGAAATACAATCTATTCCTTCTTGATCCGACATTTTATCAGGAGCGAGCATATCGTTATGAACGCTAAGTACGAATTTTGTATCCGGTGAAGCCTCAGCCAGTGATTTTATCCAGGCAGGCCGATTGCAAACATGGACGACATCATATTTAGCACCACTTAGATGCGTTGCCAGTTGTTCCAAATAACTGTGTTCGTCAAACCGCAAATATTTGACATTGTTTCTTTCTTCAGAATCTTTCAATTCTGGATCTTTGATCGAAATAACTGTAACATCGGCGGTTCTCCCGATAATTGAAGCAACAGAATCGAGATATATTTGAATGGCTCCGCCGCGTATTGCTGGCACTGGAAGCTTTTCTGTAGCTACAAGTGCAATTTTCATATACGTTTCCTCCATTCACGTTACAGGTAATGAAAGGAAAAAATATTCCTGTTTCTTTATGATACGAGTCAAGTAGGAACATGGTGAGTTATCACCATATTTGTTTATTAAAAAGGGCATATATCACAAGTAATACACCCAATTTGGTTAAATGAACAGGAAAATAAGGGCAAGGGTGGGTATGTTTCCATACATTGATTACAAGAAGGTATGAGGATGGTGAATATTTTGGCGGAAGAACACGATAAAAATGTAATCGAAAATGAAGAAAACGGAGAGTTTACACTGACTCCCGAAGAGGAAGCAAAACTGACTAGGCTGGCTGAATCAATTATCCAATTTTGGGATGTCTCCATAACATCTATAGAAGTGATCCAAGGAGGACAGATGGCGTTAGTCTGGAAAATCTACACTTCAGAAGGACCAATCTGTCTCAAACGGATTCACAGGCCTGAAAAGAAAGCATTGTTTTCCATAAATGCACAAAATTTTCTTGCGACAAAAGGATTCCGTGTTCCGGGAATTATTCCAAATAAAAATGGGGAGCTTTACACGAAATATGGACCCTTTTTATTCGTTGTATATGATTGGATTGAAGGAAGGCCGTTTGAGTTGACGGTTAAAGAAGACTTAGAATTTATCATGCAGGGATTGGCTGAATTCCACACTGCATCGATCGGTTATAAACCTCCGGAGGGCATACCTATCTTTACTAAATTGGGGCGCTGGCCATATCACTATATTAAAAGATGCCAGCATATGAAAACATGGAAGATTGTTGCAAGCAAACAGGTTGACGACCCTTTTTCAGAATTGTATTTAGCGGAAATTGATGAATTTATCCAGAACGGGAATGATACATTAAAAACATTGCAGCAATCAGCATACCCTTCATGGGTAAGCAAAGTGAAAGAGTCTCCAAATTTATGCCATCAGGATTATGGTACCGGCAACTCGCTGCTTGGCGATGACGGAAAAATTTGGATTATTGATCTTGATACAGTGTCCTTTGATTTACCTATAAGGGATCTCAGAAAAATGATTATCCCTTTATTGGATGCAACAGGGGTTTGGGATCAGGAAACATTTGACATTATGATAAATGCTTATGAATCCGTATCTCCTTTAACGAATGAGCAAAAGCAAATCATGTTTATTGATATGCTCTTCCCTTATGAGTTGTATGATATTGCTCGTGAAAAGTATGTAAGAAAGAGCCCGCTTTTAGTTGAAGAATTGGCCGGGGCAATGGAATATGAAAGAATTAAACTTCGTGCTCTTCAGGCTCTAATACAAGATTAAATAGCCTTTCTAATAATCCCGGCGGCAGTCGGGATTATTTTATTATCAGAAAGTAAAATCTTACTGGACTTTGAAAACTGCCCAGCGCAAGCAGCTGTCGGGGCTAACTAAGGCACTAGCCCTTTTCTAATTAGGAAACAAGTCTTAATGATCGGTAAGAGAAGGGAAAAAAGGCCGTTTACATTTAAAGATTTTGTTAAGAAAAATATGGACATTATGAAGATTAGATTAAATATTGTAAAAATTTACAAAATTATATTCTTTTTTTTCGGATTTTTTGTATGATGGTTCTGTAGTACAAAGCAACATTCAAGGAGGCAATGGAAAATGAAAAATTTTAAACAATGGTTATTAGCTTTAATGGCAGTTTTCATGGTAGTAGGTTTTGCCACAGGTTGCACCAATGACAAAGAAGATCAGGAAACAGATGACACAACTACTGAACAAAATCAGGATGCTGAAAACAAAGAATCAACAGAAGAATCTGGACAATAATGATCATGAAAATGGGGCTGTTCCTAAGGTAAAAAGTTTTTACCTTTAGGGGCAGCCCTATTTTTTTATTTTTTGTGTATCACTTTTGCAAGATTGGAAAAAATACTTAAAGTCATTGCTATATTACAAAAAAATTCCCATCTTATGGGGGATTTTTTAATTTTATTCTAAGGTGGTCAATAATGAATGGAGAATTGTTGATTATCGGGGGACATGAAGAAAAGTATAACGGAGAAGAGATTTTGCAAAAATTTATGGAATTGGCAAAAAAAAATAAGGGTTCGATTGGCATTTTGCCAACAGCCTCAGAAATCCCTGATGAGGTGAGTGCTGATTATATAAACGTATTTCGTAATCTTCATGCGGAAGATATCAAAGTATTAAATATAAAGTCCAGAAATGAAGCAAACGCAGAGGATTTTTCTGATACGATGTCAGAAATATCAGCCTTATTTATTACAGGCGGAGACCAGAGCCGTTTAGCGGAGATTGTTGGTAAAACAAAATTGTACAATTCAATCATTGAACGGTGGAAAAATGGGATGGTGATAGCCGGTACAAGTGCCGGGGCATCCATAATGGGAAAATTAATGATTGCTTCTGCGAAAACAAAAGAAAATGATGAAGGTTTAAAGATTGACATAGAGGATGGATTTGGTTTTCTGAACGCTTTAATTGACCAGCATTTTTCTCAGAGGGCGCGGTTTGGAAGGCTGCTGGGAGCAATAGCGGAAAACCCTAATTTGATTGGAATTGGCATTGATGAAAATACTGCCATTCTTGTAGAAAACAATAAATTTAAGGTTTATGGAGAGCACCAAGTATTTGTTATCGACGGTAAAGAAGGAAGTTTAGTTGATTTGGCCATCTCAGAAAGCGGAGGCGAAGAGCTGACAATATCCAATTTTAAATTGCACACACTTACAAATGGCTTTAGCTTTGATCTGAATACCCGACAACTAATAAACAGAAAAGAGGATTAAATGAATGAAGATCAACCGTGTAAGGTATTTGAAAGGCCCTAATTATTTCAGTCTCAGGCCTGCCATTTGGATTGAACTGGATATAGAAGAACTTGAATTACTGCCTTCAAATGCTATTCCCGGATTTACTGAAAGACTTTTAGAACTTATCCCAAGTTTGAAAACGCATACATGTTCGCTCGGGTATCAAGGCGGCTTTGTAGATCGGTTGAAAGAAGGCACTTGGATGGGACATATACTCGAGCATATGGCAATTGAACTTCAAGTTCTTGCCGGCATTGATGCTAGACGGGGTAAAACGATTACAAGCAACAAAAAAGGAATTTATTTTATCGCATTTGATTATCAAGAACCAAAATCCGGACTTCAGGCCTTTAAATCAGCAATGGAAATTATTGAAAAAATATTGAAAGGTCATCGTTTCATTCCAATTCAAAAATACATCTCGGAAATTTCGGACCTTTATCTTAATAACAAACTTGGACCGAGTACACAGGCAATTTTTGATGCGGCAATGAAGGCGAAAATTCCTGTAGAAAGAATAGGAGATGACAGTTTGCTCAGACTAGGAACCGGGTCAAAGCAAAAATTTGTCCAAGCCACGATTACAAGTCAGACTTCTTCTCTTGCCGTTGAGAGAGCCTGTGATAAACAATTGACAAAGATGATTCTTTCAAGCTGTGGTGTACCTGTCCCTAAAGGGGAAGTTGTTACGTCATTGACTGAAATTTTTAAGGCTTCTGAAAGAATCGGTTTTCCACTTGTCATAAAACCGCTTAGAGGCAGACAAGGACAAGGAGTAATTACAAATATTAGAAATAAAGATGAGTTATTTAATGTTGTTAATTGTTTAGATAAACATGTGAAAGAATTTATTATTGAGCGTTGTTATGATGGAAACGATTACAGGCTTTTAGTTGTTAATCAAAAATTAGTAGCAGCAAGTCTTCGGAATCCGCCATTTGTGATCGGAAACGGACAGGATACGATTCGGAAATTAATTGAACTTGAAAATGAAAATCCGAAACGCGGAGAAGGGCATGAAAAACCAATGTCGAAAATTCCGCTTAATTTTACAGTAACATGTTATCTTGAAAAATTTGATTTAACTCTAGATTCAGTACCGGAAAAAGGCCAGATTGTGCAGGTCGTTGGAAATGCAAATTTATCGACCGGGGGACAAGCAATTGATGTAACGGATGAGGTCCACCCTTCGATAAAAGAAATGGCCATTACAGCTGCGAAAGCGATTGGACTGGACGTTGCTGGAATTGATTTTATATGTAAAGACATAACGAAACCGCTAAATCGTGAAGATTCAGTGGTCGTTGAAGTAAATGCTGCACCGGGAATCCGTATGCACCATTTTCCGAGTAAAGGGAAAAAAAGAGATGTCGGCAAAGAAATTGTCGAATATCTTTTTAAGAGCAGGGAAGAAGCATGTATTCCCATTATTTCTGTAACCGGCACGAATGGGAAAACGACGACTGCCCGATTGATCAAACATTTAATCGAAGAAGATGATTTTACGGTAGGAATGGCCAATTCGGATGGTGTTTACATTGGGAATCAGTGTATTGATGAAGGAGATTGCAGCGGCCCAATAAGCGCAAGAATGGTTCTAAGCAATCCGATCGTTGAATTGGCCGTGTTGGAGACAGCCAGGGGCGGAATTCTTCGCGAAGGTCTCGCATTTCGTTATTGTGATGTCGGAATTGTAACAAATGTGAGTGAAGACCATCTTGGACAAGATGGCATTGAAACGTTTGATCAGCTTGTGAAGCTGAAAAGATTAATCCCTGAAGTTGTTATTGAAGGGGGATACTGTGTATTAAATGCCGATGATCCTGAAGTGGTGAAAATGGCTGATTATACAAAAGGAAATATCATTTATACGTCTATAAATGCTGACAATCCTTATATAAATGAAGCAGCTAAAAAGGGAGGTATAGCCTGGTATCTTGATCATAAAGGGTGGATTGTTCATGTATCGAAAAACGTTAAAACAAAATTCCTGCCTTCCCGGGAAATTCCAATTACGATAAACGGTACAGCGAAGCATAATATTGCAAATTTATTGCAAGCTTTAGCTGCGGCACATTCTCAAGGCGTTTCGATCAGTCAGTTAAAAGAGAGAGTCTTAACGTTTGAACCTGATTTTAAACAGTCTAAAGGAAGATTCAATAAAATAAGCAAAGATGGACGGGAAATTGTTGTCGACTATGCGCATAATGTTGCCGGGTTAATGGCTATTTACGATACAATTAAAGAACTTAAAAAAAATCGGGTGATCACCGTGCTTTCCGCACCTGGAGACAGAAATAACAATGAAGTCGCTAATTTGGCAAAAATAGCTGCAAAGAATTCAGATTTACTAGTTATTAAGGAAGATGGCAATCTGAGAGGAAGGGCTCCGTTTGAAACCGCCGGTATCATGAGGGATGCCGCGCTGCAGGAGGGAATGGGGACCGAAAATATTTATATTATTAGAGATGAATTAACAGCGTTTGCTGAGGCGTGGGAATTGTCAAGGGAAGGAGATCTGCTCCTCTTTTCATATGAGGTGTTTTCTAATGTAGCTAAATTTCTTACCATGGTTGATGAAAAGCAAACCATCTTAAACAAAAAAAGAAGCGGTTAAACAAAAGGACTTGGAGTGAAGGGCTCCAAGTTTTATTTTTGCTTGGGAGTTTTGCAATCTTAAGAAGAATGGGCTCTTTTTTGAGTAACTCAACATATATTGATATGAGAAGAGGAGGGAACGAGAGTGATTAGGATTAGGATGCTTGGTCTTAACAGCCAATCAACGATAAGCAACCTCCGGGGGAAACAAAAAGAAATTTACAATGCAATTGAGAACAGTCCATTTATGTTTGAATACGATACAGCCAATCAACTATTATTTGAATTAAAAGTGAGAGAAAACATTATTAACGCATCAATAGATCTCAGCAAGAGCAAGGCTGTCTTTTCATCTTTCAGGACATCAGGCTTTAACCCCGCTTACTGGATCCGCGGAAATCGCGGTTACTTGTTAAGATATGACGTTCAGCCTGCTGATGCGATAGAAGATATTTTTATCAATAGTCAATATTATGGTTTTGAATGTTCGACAGCAATTGTTATCATTTTTTATAAAGCAGTGCTTGAATCGATAGACCGCCGTATATTTAACTACTTATTTCAAAATTTGCTTGTATGGGACTGGAACTATGACCGCGACCTTCAAATCATTACCCTTCCCGGAGATGACTTTATTCCGGGGGATGTCGTTTATTTTTATAACCCTGATTTCAAACAACCCATTTGGATGGGGGAAAACGCGGTATTCCTCGGAGATGGCAAATATTTTGGACATGGAATCGGCATCCGTACTGCTGAACAAATGGTTGAAGCACTGAACACCCGCAGAAGAGAGAATGCCAAAAGAACGGCATATTTATTAGAACAATACAGCAGGCTCAACTTTTCAACTTTAGAACGGTTTGCAAAAAATCAACCAACACTTTAACACTTTAAAGGGGAGCGGGCCTGGCCCGCTCCCCTTTAAAGTGTTAAAGCAATGTAGAGTGTCTCTTATTAAAAAAGGGTGCTTCTCATTTGGAAAGCACCCTTTTTTCTAATTTAATATTTGAAACATGCTGCTCCTACAATGATGAGCAGGATGAATAGTACTACGATCAGAGCAAATGTGCCGCCGTGACCATAGCCGCCATGTCCATATCCAGGCCCATATCCGCATCCATAACCGTATCCGCCGTAACCGTACATATAGTAACCTCCTTATATTACGTTAATAATGTCCAAATCCACCACAAAAACAGGACGCACCTATAATAATCAATAAAATAAACAGAACAACCAGGAGAGCAAATCCTCCGCCGTATCCGTATTCACCTGACATATTTTTAACCTCCTTTTTCTAAGTCAATATATCCTATTCAATTTGCTTCATTTGTGTTATAGACACCTATCTAAATTAGATATTTTTCTTAGATGAAAGGCTCTGCTAATCATTATTGTTGATCCAACCGATAATGAGGGGTGCCGTTTGTTTATTTCCATGGAAAAGATTTAGATGTGGTGACAAGTTTAATTCTATGTTAGGGTAATTCGTGTCGCCTAAATCGTATGATGAAGGAGGAAATTTCATTGAAAAAAGTGATTCTATTGCTAACAATCTTTTTGATGACAATACAATTTTTTCAAATAGATCAATCGAAATCAAATGCCCAAATTCTTGAGAATGTAAAGGTGTACGAGGTCGAAAAAGGAGACACACTTTTCAAAATTGCTGTAAGGTCTGGAATTTCTGAATTGGAACTTAAACAGGCAAATTTTAAAAAAACAGACCATATTGCGCCAGGTGAAAAGCTGATTATACCTGAAAAAAAGATTACCGATCATGAACAAGATCTGCTTGCGCGATTAGTCCATGCGGAAGCAAAAGGAGAGCCGTATGCAGGAAAAATTGCCGTTGCCTTAGTTGTTTTGAATCGAGTTAAAAGCGAAAAATTCCCTGATACCATTCAGGAAGTAATATATGAAGATCGGCAATTTGAGCCGGTCGAAAACGGTTCAATTAATCAACCGGCTGATGAAGAATCTAATAAGGCAGTAAAAGAAGCGATTGCACTTGAAGGCCAGGATAACGGTTCACTTTTCTTTTTTAATCCTGAAAAAACGAACAGCAAATGGCTTCGTACAAGAACAGTAACAACTGTCATTGGAAATCACCGATTTGCTAAGTAGCTAAAGTAATAAACAACCTCGGCCGGGGTTGTTTTTGTTTACATACATCATCGATAAAAACATGGTACTCTATAATAAAAAGTATAAAATACAACAGAAAGGAGCGGTGACATTTGCTTGCACAATTTCTAAAGGATTCCCGTTATACAGTTATTTTGACAGGGGCCGGAATGTCGACAGAGAGCGGTCTGCCTGATTTCCGATCATCACGAAACGGAATGTGGAACAAGAAAGATCCGAGTAAAGTTGCCAGCGTTGAAGCATTAAACAAAAATGTCGAAGAGTTTATTGAATTTTATTATAAAAGAATTAGCAGCCTTAAGGAATGCCAGCCAAATGAAGGCCATTTAATTTTAGCCGAATGGGAAAAAGCCGGTATTATACAAAGTATCATTACTCAAAATGTCGACGGCTTTCATGAACAAGCGGGAAGCAGGAATGTGGCAGAACTGCACGGGACATTACGATTTGTCCATTGTCAAATTTGCAAGAAAAGATATCCATGTGAAACGTACATTCGCAAAAATTATGCGTGTGAATGCGGAGGTGTGCTTCGTCCTTCGGTTGTACTTTTTGGAGAAATGCTCCCAGAGGACGCTTTTATGAGGGCAGCGGAGGAGTCCGAAAAGGCGGAATTATTTATTGTACTTGGTTCATCCCTCACCGTGACTCCGGCAAACCAATTTCCTTTGATTGCAAAACAGAATGGCGCAAAGCTTGTGATCGTAAATATGGAGCCTACTGAATTTGATGTCTATGCAGACTTAGTCATTCATAACCGAAAAATTGGAGAAGTGCTGCGTGAAGTGAGTTTAGCGCTTTAAAGCATTGAGGGCCAGACCCTCATCCGTTTAAAGCGTTAAAGTATTGAGGGCCAGACCCCTGAGGAGAGGTGATATAAATGAAGATTCGAAAAACAATTGTAAATCAAAATGAGACAAAAGTGTTTGTGTATGAAAACCGTAAAGAAGAATACACTGTTGCAGCGATTCCTGATCTGGAATGGTCATGTCTGATTTCTTACAGTGAAACTAGAGAAGAGATTGTTGAAAGGCTGAAAGAATCATTATCAAAAACTTTACACGAGAATGCGGATGAACTTGCGGAACGCATTTACGCTTGGACAAGAGAAATGTAATAAAACTTTGATGACAGTTGTCTTTTATGGGTTTGAAAGACAGCATTGCAATATGCTGATGTCAGCGATATGATGGAGTTTATGGAGAATTTTTTATAGGGCTTTGTCAAGCTCCGCATGACATCGAAGGCGTAAACGCTTTTTAGAGAGGAAGACATTATGGCGAAAAATTTTACAGACGAAGTGCTGTCAAGAAGAACATTTGCAATTATATCTCATCCTGACGCGGGGAAAACAACATTAACAGAAAAACTGCTCCTGTTCGGCGGTGCCATTCGGGATGCAGGTACCGTAAAAGCAAAAAAGACAGGGAAATTTGCAACAAGTGACTGGATGGAAATCGAAAAACAACGGGGGATTTCTGTTACTTCCAGTGTGATGCAATTTGATTACAAAGGTTTTCGCGTAAACATTCTCGATACACCCGGGCACCAGGACTTTAGCGAAGACACGTACCGTACGTTAACAGCTGTTGACAGCGCAATGATGATTATTGATTCGGCAAAAGGAATAGAAGAGCAAACAATTAAACTTTTTAAAGTTTGCCGAATGAGAGGCATCCCGATTTTTACATTTATGAACAAGCTCGACCGGCAAGGAAAAGCTCCGCTAGAGCTGTTGGCTGAGCTCGAAGAAGTCCTTGGCATAGAGTCTTATCCGATGAACTGGCCGATTGGAATGGGAAAAGAATTTCTAGGGATTTATGACCGTTTTTACAATCGGATCGAACAATTCCGTGTTGAAGACGGCGAACGGTTTGTTGAATTGAACGAGGACGGCGAGATTGCAGGCGTTCACCCATTAAAAGAGTCACCTTTGTATGAGCAAACGCTTGAAGAGGTGCTGCTGTTAAATGAGGCAGGAAACAGCTTCTCCGCTGAACGTGTGGCAGAAGGGACGCTTATTCCTGTGTTTTTTGGAAGTGCGTTAACGAATTTTGGGGTGCAAACCTTTTTGGAAACGTATTTAAAATTTGCCCCTGCTCCACAAGCGCGAAACTCAACCGCCGGAAAAATCGACCCTCTTTCCGAACTATTTTCAGGGTTTATTTTTAAAATCCAGGCGAACATGAATCCCGCGCACCGTGACCGGATTGCATTTCTTAGAGTTTGCTCCGGAAAATTTGAGCGGGGAATGACGGTAAACCTGGCCAGAACAGGGAAGCAAATTAAGCTTGCTCAATCGACCCGGTTTATGGCTGATGACCGCAGTACAGTGGATGAAGCGGTGAGCGGTGATATTATTGGGTTATATGATCCCGGCACATATCAAATTGGCGATACATTGACGGGAGGAAAAGAAGTTTTTCAATATGACAGTCTCCCTCAATTTACTCCTGAACTGTTTGTTAGGGTAACGGCGAAAAACGTCATGAAGCAGAAACATTTCCATAAAGGGATTCAGCAGCTCGTTCAAGAAGGAGCCATCCAGCTGTTTAAAACGGTGAAGACGGATGAATATTTGCTTGGGGCGGTTGGACAGCTTCAGTTTGAAGTTTTTGAGCATCGAATGAAAGCTGAGTATAACGTCGATGTTGTCATGGAACGACTAGGTTCAAAAATTGCCCGCTGGATCGAAAATGAAGAAGTGGATGAGAACCTTTCCAGCTCGCGCAGTCTGCTCGTCCGTGACCGTTTTGATAGTTATGTTTTCTTATTTGAAAACGACTTTGCCCTTCGGTGGTTCCAGGACAAGAACCCTGATATTAAACTGTATAATCCGATGGACGGTTCAAATCCATAAGATAGTCATTTTAAGAAAACAGCCTCTTTTGTGGGGGCTGTTTTTTTTACAATTACAAAATAAAACAAGAAAATAAAGACTAGGTATATTCTGTAAAGTAATCGAAAGTGTTATTAAGTGTTTCCCTTCACAATGCTCTCGAAAAACGTTTCATTTGTCAATTTCGTTCAGCTGATTATATGATTGAAGCAGCTTAACATTCCTTTTGAAAAATAGATGCAATTTTATCAATATAAAAGTGAGGTGAATGAACATGCATTCAGTACAACGGAAATTGACAGCAATTTCTCCTGCAACAGGGAAAGTGATTGCAGAAATCGAAGAAACACCATTAGGTAAGGTTTCAGCGATTTATGAACAGGCAAGAGCGGCATTTCCAGTATGGCGTGACCTTTCCATTGCGGAACGGATCACTTATTTAAAAAAATTGAAAGAGGTCATACTAACGGAGCTGGAAAATATCTCGGCGATTATATCCGATGATACGGGTAAAGTGAAAACTGAAGCCTTAACAGCTGATTTAATGCCGACGCTGGACGCAATTGGCCACATTTCAACAAGTGCGCAATCAGTTTTAAAGCGAAAGCGGGTTAAGACGCCATTATTGTTGTTTGGGAAGAAATCCTACATTGAATATTTTCCAAGAGGGGTCGTTCTTGTTATTTCGCCATGGAATTACCCGTTCCAACTGGCAATGGTGCCGGTACTTAGTGCACTTGCAGCGGGAAATACAGTGATTTTAAAGCCTTCCGAAGTTACACCGCTTGTTGGAAAATGCATGGAACAACTTTTCAAAAAAGCAGGATTTCCGGAAGGGGTTGTCCAAGTCGTACATGGAGGAAAGGAATTAGGGGCCGCACTCACGAAAGAAAAGCCGGATTATATATTTTTTACTGGATCCGTTAAAACAGGGAAAATCATTCAAGAACAAGCAGCTAAAGATCTAATTCCTACGACACTGGAACTCGGCGGTAAAGACCCAATGATCGTATTTGCCGATGCCAATATTGAAAGAGCTGCAAAAGGCGCCGTATGGGCGGCTTTTACAAATAGCGGGCAAGTTTGTATGAGTGCAGAAAGGATTTATGTAGAGAGACCTGTTTTTCGGAAATTCGTTGAATTGGTGAAGAAGGAAGTTGAAGCTTTGCGCCACGGGATCGAGGAAAATGACGATGTCGGTTCAATGACATTTCCGGCTCAAAGAGAAATTGTTAGACAGCAACTGGAAGAAGCATTGGCTGAGGGAGCTGTTATTGAAACAGGCAAACCGCCGCATGAATGGGATGACGGAATGTTTCTTCCTCTTACGGTAGTAAGCAATGTACAGCAGCGTATGAAAATAATTCAAGAAGAAACTTTTGGTCCGCTTCTCCCAGTTATCCCGTTTGACAGCGAGGAAGAAGCTATCAAATATGCCAATGATACGGAATACGGCCTTAATGCCAGTGTTTGGAGCAGTGACATTGGTAAAGCAAGGAGAGTCGCATCCAAATTAATAACAGGTTCAGTCGTCATAAATGATGCCATCATTTCATTTGTTAACCAATCCCTTCCTTTCGGTGGAGTAAAAAAAAGCGGAATCGGCCGTTATCACGGGAATGCGGGGCTGCTAATATTTTGCCATGAAAAAGCAGTCGTCGAAGATTTGGGTAAGCGTATATCAGAAGTATATTGGTATCCTTATAAAGGGAAGTATCCTATCTATTTAAATTTTTTTAAAAGTTATTTTTCTGAAAAGAAAGATTGGGTCGGAATCGTCAAAAGTTATCTTAAGTTAATGAAAAAATCTTAAATTTTGGGCCGTTCTTGCAAATGGAACGGCCTTATTTACTTTTTATTCCATTTCTAGGATTTACAACATAAAAAATGAAAAGTAGCGCAAAATATCATTACTGATGTAATGCTGGAGGATTTAGGATGAAACCGAAAATGAAAATGACCGCTGTTTTTTCTTTATTTTTCAATATTTTTATTAAAGAAATAAAACATTAATTGTCAAATGAACAAAATAACAAAACTTGAAGCGGTCTTATGGAGTATTGCATTACCCGGTTTCAGCCAACTATTATACGGAAGTTTTCTTAAAGGAATTTTGTTTGTCGTGTTCGAGGTTTTCATCAATTTGAACAGCAACTTTAATTTAGCCATTATGTACAGTTTTCAAGGGGAAATCGAAAAAGCATTTGAAGTGACTGACTTTCAGTGGCTTATGTTTTACCCGTGTTTATATATGATGGCCATGTGGGATGCCTACAAAGCAGCAAGCCAAGAGGAAGAAAAGTTTTCTTTTCTCCCATTTGTTTTTGGAGCTTACTTTGTTACGGTCGGATTAATGTATTCTCCTACATTTAAGCTTTTTGGAGTATTTCCCGGCCCTGTTTTTACACCGATGATATTTTTGATACCGGGAATTTCTATAGGTTTCCTCATAAAATTTTTACTTTTAAAATGCGACAATCAAAAACAATAGCTGCAAAATCTGCAGATCACGATCTAATTTCGAAGAAAAGCTGTTTAGGGATGTTATTGCAGGGAAAATATTCCTTATTTTGTTTCTTTATCTTTACCCCCACAAAAACATTATCTTAATACGTAACCATTTAATGAAAAAGTGGCCACTTAATAAATTCGAGAGGTGTATGAACGAAAATCTTTTATAAAGATAAAGAACAAAATTTAAAAAAGCTTATAAAACAGATAGCCAATAGTATTGGCTATCAGACTGTCGACAAACCGCAACTCAAATGCTTCATTTGAGTTGCGGTTTGTCTTTTTTTTGCTCATCATTTTCTAAGATTCTTATCTTATTTAGGCTGGACATGGTCTTTTCCATGTCCAGTTTGCCATTTTCTTTAAGTTCATGGCAGCGAAAGTAAGCATCGCCTGCATGGACAATTTTTCCAGTCCCCGAAGGGTTGTCCATCGCATGCCATGCTTCTCTTTTCCATCGGCAAAGACTCGTTCAATCGTTTCTTTGCGCTTCTCATATATGTTTTTATTGATCTCTGTATGCCTTAAATGATCGGCTTCTTCCACATAATGTTCCCAAATGTGGCGATGAATGAATTTGGTATGATCTTTATTTTGGGTACACTTTTCTAAGAACGGGCACGTTTTACATATTTCCGGATTAGAAGCGTACTGTCGATATCCTTCTCTTGTCGTGGTTCGGTATTCAAGAATTTGGTTGTTTGGGCAGATATAACAATCATAATGTTCATCGTATACATACTCATACTTTTTAAAGAAACCGTCTTTTGTTCTTGGTCTTGTATATGGCATAACGGGACGAATCTCTTTGTCCAATAGACTTTTCGCATTCGCTGGGGTTTTGTATCCGGCATCTACGGCTACTGCAGTTGGTTTGCCTACTTTTTCGATGACTTGTTCGAGTAATTGACCAAACACCTGACTATCATGAATATTCGCTCCCGTTACCTTGGTAGCTAAGACAAAGCCTTTTGCGTCACATGCGGTATGAAATGAATAGGCAAACATCTTTTCCCGTTCATCTTTTACGTAATAGCCACTATCAGGATCTGTTTTACTGACCTTTATTTCCTTGGTTTCTTCCTTCTCTTTCGGGGGAAAGGGCTTTTTTCCATGGTTTTCGCGGTCTTGGTTAATCTCTAACTCTAATTGCGCTTGATAGCTTTTTGTTTCTGCCCGGACAATTTTCTTATCGTACTTCTTTTTATTGGCGCTTGCTTTGACATGTGTAGAATCAATAAAGGCAACAGAAGGGTCTACTAACCCTTTATTCATCGCTTCTTCTAAGATACGATAAAAAATCTGTTCAAATAAATCAGTACCTTGAAAGCGACGAACATAATTCTTGCCGAACGTTGAAAAATGAGGAATTTTCTCTGTGAAACCATATCCTAAGAACCATCGATACGCCACGTTGGTTTCAATTTCTTTGATCGTTTGACGCATGGACCGAATACCAAATAAATACTGCACAAAGACCATTTTAATGAGCACAACAGGATCAATACTAGGCCTTCCGTTATCTAGGCAATAGGTATCTTTGACAAGATCGTAAATAAAATCAAAGTCTATGGCTTGTTCAATCTTCCTTACCAAATGATCTTCTGGAACCAATTGATCAAGAGCCACCATTTCCAATTGATTTCGATTATTGACTGTACGCTTCGATAACATCCTAAATTTCCCCCGTTAACCAAGAATTCTATCCCTATTGTACAAAAAAAGCCTGTAGATTTAGCCCCTAGTTAGGGACTTTGTCTACAAGCTGCTAGCCAATAGTATTGGCTATTTTTTCTAATTGTTAAGGAAATTATAAATTTCATATGTTGTGTATAACTTTGAAATGAGTTTGTTGTAATCTGGCTCCAGCGCCCAGCCCCTCGAGGTCACAAGCCAAATCACTCCAGAGTCTATCGACTCTTGCGTGATTCGTCTTGTGCTTGTCGGGGCTAAACGGGGCGCTTGCGCCTTTTGTTCTGCCTTGCCTTAAAATTCAATCATGCCTTCATATGGTATAATGTGTTGAGTAGAGAGGTGAGGCGATGCTGAGCTTTTTATTTATTGCGAAAAAAAGAAAGAGAACATTGGAAGAAACGGTTGCGTTAATTCAAAAAGGCGATACAAAACTCCTAAATGAGTTAATTCATTCATATAAGCCGTTTATAGCCAAAACGGTTTCAGCTGTTTGCAAAAGATATATCCATGAATCTGATGATGAATTTAGCATTGGTCTTATTGCATTTAATGAAGCGATCCAAAAATACTCCCCGGAAAAAGGGAATTCTATGTTAAGCTTCGCCGAAATTCTTGTAAAAAGAAGAGTAATTGATTATATTCGAAATCAAACGAAAAACAAAAGTTTCAGCCTTTATATTGGTTCTGAACAGGAAGAGGAAGACACCCCGAGAACATCCATCGAGGATGACGCATCAATCGAAAACTATAAGAAAAAAAACGAAGAAGAAGTTCTCAAAGAAGAAATTATTCAATTTCAACAAGTATTAAAAAAATTCGGCTTAACATTTCAGGATTTAGTAGAAAATTCTCCAAAGCATGCAGATGCCAGAAAAAATGCAATGTTCGTAGCAAAAACTCTTGTGGAAGATGAAGAATTAAAGGTATTGCTGTTAGAAAAAAAAAGGCTGCCGATTAAGCATTTAGAAAAAAAAGTTCAGGTCAGCAGAAAAACAATTGAACGCAACCGAAAGTATATTATCGCTATTTCAATTATTTTATTAGGGGATTATTTATATTTAAAGGATTATATTAAAGGGGTGTTAGAAACGTGAAAAAGGGGATTATCATGGAAATAGACGACGTTTTTTTAACGTTGTTAACCCCTGATGGCGAATTTTTGCGGGCAAGAAAGCAGCATAATCATTATCAAATCGGGCAGGAAGTTGATTTTTTTCCAGTTGCGGCAATAGATAGAAAAAAGCCGCTTTTAATGAACCTGTTTTCTTCTTTTAAAGGAAAAGCGGTTGCGGCGGCCGCACTGGCAATGCTTTTATTAGTGATTTTGTTTTTTCCCTATTATCAAAATGGCCAGGTTTATGCGTATATGTCGATTGACATAAATCCGAGCTTGGAACTTGGGGTCAATGAAAATCTTCAAGTAATTGAACTGACATCATATAATAAAGAAGGACAAACAATTATTAAGGAAATTGATGATTGGAAAAAAGAAGATTTTGTCATTGTTACAGAAAAAATTCTAGCTAAAATTAAAGAAAAGGGCTACATTAACGAGAATAAAGATTTGGTTATTTCTACTGTTTATGCAGGTAAAAGAGAGACATCTTCTGACCGGGAAATTATGAAAGAATTGAAAAAAATCGAATCAGACATGCAGAAACAAGATCTTAAAGTGACAATCATTGAAGGGACTGCCGAAGAGAGAGAAAAAGCAATTAAGCAAGGTGTCACTACCGGTACATATAAAAAACAGCAAGAAATAATATTCGAAACTTCTTCAAGTAAGAAAATCGATACGCCCGTATCTCAAGAGAACAGAGCAAATGATAAAAATCGCAGTAAGCCCCAGTTTGGAGCAAAACAGCAACATAACATGGTCGAAACGAATAAAGAAACTTCTCATATGCCCGTACCCGGGTTTCAGAAAAAAGAAGTTCTTCAGAAACAAAGGGAATTAGAAGAGAAAAATCAGAAAAGGCAGCATGAAGAGAATCCATTTCCTATACAGCATAAGAAGCAAGAAAACAAACCGAAAGAACATGATGAAAATCGGGATCAACATAATAAAGATGACAAGTCTGTAAATCAGTCGAGAGAAAAGAATGAGAGCTATCAGAAAAATAATTTTGGCGAAGTGAAAAATAGACTGCGCGAAGAAAAAAACAACATTGATGTACAAAAAAATAAACTGCGTCAAGAAAAAAATAATTTTGGTGAATTAAAAAATCAACAACGTCAAGAGAGAAACAATAATGGTGAACAGAAAAATAAACCACGCCATGAGAAAAACAATAGAGGCGAACAGAAAAATAAAGCTGGTAAAGAGAAAAATAATACTGGCGAAAAGAATCAAAGAAAAAAAGGGGATAAACATGATAAAGAAAAGTCCGGTGATTAAAACCGGACTTTTTTGCCATTTTATTTGATTTTTATTGGTTGTTTTGTCCTGATAATTGGGCTTGAGCTTGTTGTACAAGCCGTTTTGTGATTTCTCCACCTACGGAACCGTTTGCACGGGATGCCGTATCAGACCCTAAATTGACTCCAAATTCTTGAGCAATTTCATATTTTACTTGGTCTAAGTATTGTTCAAGCCCCGGAACAAGCAATTTATTACTGCTTCTAGCCATCTATTTCAACTCCTTGCTCATTTTACAGAGAAAATTCTCTGTAACAGTAGTTTAGATCACAAGAAAAAATTCATGTGTGGAAATGTTTATCGGTAATGGTACGAATAAGGGACGGACCCATCAGGAGTCAGCCCTTTTCTTAGTCTTTCCCGTGACCAACGTCTTTTGTCGGATGCATAAAAGGAGATCCTTGCGGCTTCTTTTTGCTTTCAAGTAGTTCTCTGTTTTCGGAAGTATTCCAGCCGATATCATTCGTCGGGTGCACCCATTCGTCCCCCGACATAATCGCAGGGTCAGTATTGTCGCTCCATTTTTCAAGCGGGGAATCAGGAGATGCGTACTTGCTGTCTCCAATGATAACTCCGAACGAATTCTCGAATGGAGGTTCCATCTCTATTCCGGTTCCTTTAAAGCTTGGTGCATGAATTTGATGTGGCAACGTTCCGTCTATATCGAGCTTTTTCTCTTTCATAGTCTCATCCTTTTTTATTTATTTTTTGCCCTTTTTGTGTTCTTATTAGAAAAAAAGGATTGAAAAATAAGGAAAATGATGAATGAATGTTTTCTGCTGATATGATAAAAAATAAAACCATGCTATTGATAAAGCAGGAGGCAAAAACATGGCAAAGAGAAAAGCGGAAGTGAATGCAGTAGAAAAATATAGTAAAACACCGAAAAAAAATCTGCAGGAAAGCGAATTTTCCGCAGAATTCAGTCAAGGTGAAGATCCGATGAAAATGGCGAACCGAAATTCCAAACACGGAAGAGAAGGAAGAACGTAAAATGAAAAAGAAAAAAGATAAGCAAAACGCAAACAGTGCGAATGTTGAATTTGGCAGCGAATTTGGAGATATAAATGCAAATAAATTTTTCGAGATATCATTTATGAATCAAAAAAATAAGGAAAAATCTGATCAGAAGTCAGATTGCTAAAAAGAAAAGCCGGACCTGCTTTTAAGAGGCCGGCTTTAACGTTTTCTTTTTACATGTGTAAATAACTGCTTTTTCTTCATCGGGCGGGAAATAAGCAAGAATCGATGTCGGTTCCATTTCGATTTGTCCGGTCTTCAAGTATTTTTCTAAATCAAATGGAACTTCCTCTAGCATCGTATGCTTGTAAAGCTCTTTTTCAGAAATATTTAATTGTTTAAACCCTGAACCGAGCATTTCTGGATCTTTAAGGAACATTTGATATAAAGCGGATCTTTCTTGTTTATCGTAAGTTGGTTCCCACCACGGTTTTCTTGGTTTATATTTTTGATTGGCAAGGTAGTCATATTTCATTAGCCCTTCAATAACAGGCAATTCTTTCAGTTTCATTGCATGTAAAAAATTCAATAATCGCTTGAACAAATCTTCAAGCTGATGGCCGATTTTTTCCCAGCCATTTTCTTCCCAATACGTTCCGAATTCTTGGAAGAAATCAAAAGGAGTAGGGAAGGCTTTTGATACAAGGTATTCAATCGTATGATCCATCCGGTGATCATTCCAATATTTTTCAAGCACATCTTCAACTTGCTTTATTTTTATAATATCTTCAAAGGACAGAACATTATTTCCGAGAATTTCATATGGCGCATGTTCCATATAAATATATTGATGTTCATTTGCGCGAATCCTTAAACCGGTGCCTCTTAGCATCTTTAAAAATCCAAGCTGGAGCTCTTCAGGACGCAATGCAAAAACATCGTTAAACGTTTTCTTAAATGATGCATAGTCTTCTTCAGGAAGCCCGGCAATTAAGTCTAGATGTTGAGCAATTTTTCCGCCATCCTTCACCATTGTGACCGTACGGGATAACTTTTCGAAATTTTGCTTTCTCATGACAAGTTCATTCGTATAATCGTTTGTGGACTGAACCCCGATCTCGAAGCGGAACAGCCCCGGAGGAGCATTTCTGTTCAAGAATTCAATAACTTCAGGGCGCATAATATCGGCGGTAATTTCAAATTGAAAAACGGTGCCCGGTACGTGTTCGTCGATTAAGAATTGGAACATGTCCATCGCATAGCTTCTGCTGATATTAAATGTCCGGTCTACAAACTTGATTGTTTTGGCACCATGTTTCATTAAATAACGAATATCTTCTTTTATTTTTTCACGATCAAAATAACGTACGCCAATTTCGATGGAAGAAAGGCAAAATTGACAGCTGAACGGACAGCCCCTGCTTGTTTCAATATAAGTTATTCGTTTAGAAAGATGAGGAATGTCCTCTTCAAACCGAAACGGGGAAGGGAGTTTCTTCAGGTCGAGTTTATTGCGCTGAGGATTTATCTTTACTTTACCTTCGTTTCGATAGGCAATCCCGTGCACGTTTGCGAATTGTTGATTCCCGTTAAGTTCTGAAAGGAGCTGTTTGAAAGTTTCTTCACCTTCCCCGATCACAATAAAATCGAATTCGGGAACCTTCTCCATCCACTCCATTACATCATAGGAAACTTCAGGACCGCCAACAATGATCTTGATGGCAGGATTGATTTTCTTGATCATTTTGATCACTTTTATCGTTTCTTCAATGTTCCATATATAGCAGCTAAAACCAATGATATCAGGCTTTTTTCGGAAAAGATCTGTCACAATGTTCATCGCAGGGTCTTTAATTGTATATTCTGCAAGTTCAACAAGATATTCCGGTTCTGCATATGCTTTTAAATAGCGTATTGCCAAGTTTGTATGAATGTATTTTGCATTCAAGGTCGCACAAATTACTTTCATTTATTTCAAACTCCTTCAAGAGGAACTGCATAATTAAAAACAAGTACTTATTATATCTCATTGTGAAGTTTTTTTCTATAAAATTTTACAATACTAACTATCCATGTCTGCAGCAGCTTTAGTCTTGATAATTTAAATTCAATAAGAGGCTGTGCTAAGGAAATAGTAATTTGGCTCGATAACACAATCGTAAGAAGCAACGAAATTCCTGCAAGCAATAAGAAGTTTTCAGGTTCATGGAAAAATTTTTGGATTTCACTTTCACGGAATGTCCGGACAAAAAATCCATGAAGCAAATATACATACAATGAATTTTTTCCCAAGCTGGTAAAGAAATATTGTTTTCTTGGAACGAAAGCAAAAAAACTGAAAACCATGATCACACTTAAAATATACAACCCCAGCCTTGTAAACATTGCTGTGAATGAAGCTTCTCCGAGTTCCCCATATGGTTTTGAACCGAGCAGCCATTCATAATTCATTTCCGGATAGATATAAAATCCGATAAATACGACGATAAAGGCAGCAAGAGAAAATAATCGAAATTTTACACTAAATAAGGCGGATATGTGTTCTTTTCTTAAGTAATATCCAAGCAAAAAGAACGGAAAAAAGACGAAAGTTCTTGATAAGCTTAAATAATTTGAAACCGAATCGACGTATCCGATCAAAAGCCCAATAATAAGTGCTGCGGCGATCGATGCGGCAGCTTTGTATTTAGCAAACAGCAAGAGCATCATATTCCAGCAAAATAAACTAATAAGGAACCAAAGAGACCAATGAGGATCGAACGGATCCATTTTTAGCTCGGACTGCTCATATAAGAAATAATAGAAAATAGAGTATATGATTTGGAAGATAATATAAGGTAAAATTAATTTTTTAGCAATTTTTTTTACATATCCTTTTTGATAAAAACCTTTTGCAAAAAAACCTGAGACGACGATAAAAGCAGGCATGTGAAAGGTATAAATTACTTTATAGATTGTATAGATGATTTCGTGATTTTCGATAAAGGGCCGGAGCAAATGCCCGAAAACGACAAAGAAGATTAAGATAAATTTTGCATTATCGAAGTAATAATTACGTTGTTTCATTGTTGTCCTCCCTAATTTCTGACCCCGTAATTATCTATATTTTTATATCCTTCCCTACTTTACCATGCTGTAAACTAGTAGTTCAGTGTAAAATTATCGGTGTATATGGAAAAAATAAAATAAATTTCTAACTATAAACAGGTAAATTTGTGTTTGAATGGCAAGTATTTCTTTCAAACCTCTCATACTTTTATTATAATAAAAAAAACATAATCTTCTTTTATCTATATGTTAAGATTTCGTTTACGTTCAGGTTTTATGAAATAAGGGGGCAAATCATGAAAGGGGTCCAAAAGGTTTTATACAATAAAGAAAAAAAGGGCAACAAGCGAGAAAACCTGCCCCATTTTTTAACCGGTCTTAATTTTTGGCAAAATTTAAGGCTGGGGCAAAAATATGGAGTTGCATTATTTATTACTATTGGATTGTTCACGCTTTCTACTATTATTACATTCGGTCTATTGTCCCAGGTAAACTCAAAAATGGATTCTGTGAAAGAAACGGGCGAAAAGGCCATAAATTTGACGGAAGCTGCAGCAATTTTTCATCAAAAAGGAAGTACGATTGGGAATTATATTATTGATTCAAATCCTAAACATATAACATATTTTGACGAGTTAACCGAAAACTTTGATCAATTAAAGAAAAATATTTATTCTTCTCTTACGACATTGGAAACTAAGAAATTATTTCAACAAATAGATGAGAATGACAAGAAAATTACATTACTGTTTACCGATGTGATCAAACCTGAGGTAAAGAATCAGCACGAACGCGAGTACAGGCTTGGAAAGCTCCAAGCAGATCAGTTAATTGCAGAAACGGTAATAAAGCTTGACAAACTGCATGAAATTTTGAAAAAAGAACAACAAAATGCCGTCACTACTGCAAAAGCCGGTTTAATTACTACTTTAGTTGTTCTTGTTGTTTCAATTTTTGTATCTGCTCTATTAGGAATATCAAGCATCTTAATTATCGAAAAACTTGTTTCCACTAAACTAGGCCAAATCGTGAACGTTTCAAACGAAATTGCAGCAGGGAATTTAAAAGTAAAAGCGGTCGAATATGACGGAAAAGATGAAATTGCAGAATTAAGCAAAGCGACCAATTCAATGAAGGAAAAACTCCAGTCAATGATCCAGGAAATTTCCGTTGTTTCAAATTATGTAAAAAATAAAAGCAGCGAATTAAATACAGCAGCAAATGAAGTTAGGGCAGCGAGCCAGCAAATTACTTCGACCATGCAGGAATTGGCCGGAGGTGCGGAAGAACAAGCAAATTCTGCAACCGGTTTGGCTAAAATGATGGAAGACTATTTGCTAAAAGTGAAAAAAGCAAGTGATAGTGGAATGATGATTCGAACTGCATCGAATGATGTGCTATCAATGACAAAAGACGGGGATAAGTTGATGAGTGAATCCCAGCAGCAAATGGAAAGAATCAATGAGATTATGAAATTGTCCGTAGAAAAAGTCCAGGGACTCGACGAACAGACGAAACAAATTTCAAAACTCGTTCAAGTTATTCAAGAAATAGCAAACCAAACAAATCTCCTTGCCTTAAATGCTGCGATTGAAGCAGCCCGTGCCGGTGAACATGGAAGAGGATTCGCCGTAGTAGCAGATGAAGTACGCAAACTGGCTGAACAAGTTTCGTTCTCAGTTTCGGACATTACGAAAATTGTAAAGGGTATTCAATCAGAATCAGACAATGTTGTTTCCTCCCTTCAAGCCGGGTATAAGCAAGTGGAAGAAGGCACCGAGCAAATCGAAATTACCGGACAAACCTTCCATAAGATTTATGAGGCTGTATCGCTTATGGCAGAAAAAGTAAATGAAATTGGGAGCAGTATGGAGCAATTGGCTAATAGTTCAGTTGAAATGAACAGATCGATCGAAAATGTCGCATCTGTTTCTGAACAATCTGCTGCAGGCATAGAACAAGCCAGTGCTTCCATTACGCAAACAAATTACACTGTGGAAGAAATATCAAACAATTCTCAATCGCTTTCAGAATTGGCCGATCAATTAAATGCCATGATAGGAAAATTTAAATTGTAAAAAACAGGCCGTTTCATTTTAGAAACGGCTATTTCCTCAGGCTCTGAATGGAGGATTTATTGGATATTTTGTCGAATTAATATTAATTATTGGAAATTGCTGTGAGGAGGAAAAACAGTGGAAGGAGCTTTAACGAACGAAGAATGTCAGCAGCTGCTGGAGAAAATTTCTGTATTAGAAAAAGAAAATAAAAGATTGAAAGAAGAACTTGCAAATAAAAATGAAGATTTATACATAGATTTATTTGAAGAAGCCATCGATGGAATCGTATTTTGGCGGGAAAACGGGGAAGTGGTAAAGGCTAATAAATCTGCGGCAAAAATATTTGAATGCAGCCAAAATGAATTATGCGGAAAGATACTTTTCGATTTTGTTTATGAGAAAAACGAAAAATTCCATAGAATTGTCAGAAAATTAAATAGCACCGGAGCGATACGTGACGAACTGCTCTTTCTTATGCCAAACGGTCAGAAGAAATTGCTTGAATTTACTGCCAAAATAAATCGAAACGGACTTAATATTATGATTTTGCGGAACGTTACTGAACGTTTTAAAATGGAAAAGAAGCTTAGAGAGAGTGAGCAAAAATTCCGGAAGATTTTTGACGGATCTTTTGAAGGCATCATTCTTTGGGATGAAAATTTCAAAATCGTTGATATAAATCAAACTGGAGTTAAAATGCTTGGTCTTACTAAAGAAGAAATAATCGGCCAATCTTTAACCACCTTGTTGAGCAAATACAATGTAAAAAAAGAGAATCTTGATGAGCATATGAAAAAACTAGAAAAAGACGGGCAGATAACTGGTACGCTTTCTGCAAAGATGAATGATTCAAAACAAAAGTATTTCGAATTTTCGGCAAAATCTAATTTGATCTCCGGCTTAAATCTTTCCGTTTTTCGTGATATTACAGAAAAATTGGAAATGGAGGAACAGCTCAGGAAATCTGATACTCTTCATGTTATTGGCGAACTAGCAGCCGGCATTGCCCATGAAATCCGAAATCCGATGACAGCACTTAAAGGATTTATTCAATTGCTTCAGGGGAGCATAAAAGAAGATCATTCAATGTATTTCCACGTCATTTCGACAGAATTGCAGCGCATGGATTCGATTATTAATGAATTCTTAATTTTGGCAAAGCCGCAAGCAGTGAAATTTGTCGAGTTCAACGTCGTAAAAATTATGAGAGAAACAGTCGAACTTTTAAATGCCCAGGCAGTATTGCATGATGTACAGTTCAAAACCTATTATGAAAAAGATTTGCCATTGTTATACTGTGAGCCAAATCAATTAAAAAAGGTGTTTATCAATATTATTAAAAATGCCATTGAAGTGATGCCAAATGGCGGTATCATAACGGTTTCAGTGAAGAAAACAAATGACAATAAAATACATATTTCAGTAGAGGATGAAGGACCCGGCATGTCTGAAGAAAAAATTATGAAACTTGGTGAACCTTTTTTTACAACAAAAGAACGAGGAACAGGGCTTGGTTTAATGGTCAGTTATAAAATCGTTGAAGAACATAATGGCATTATCGATGTACAAAGCAAAGAAGGAATCGGAACAACCTTTCATATTTATTTACCGATTCATAAAGGCAGTGAAGGAAAAAGTTTATGAGAAAATATACGATCTGCCCATCGGAAATTGGGAACTTATATATTGTTGCAGAGGATGAACAATTGGCTGCAATTCATATTGGCGAAGACGATTTTAATGTCAATGAAACTTCTGAAGAAATAGTATATGACCCAGATCATCCGATTCTTTTAAAGTGTGTATGCCAACTCAATGAATATTTTGAAGGAAAACGGAAAAATTTTGATTTGCCTCTGAAGCAAGTTGGAACTGACTTTCAATTAGCTGTCTGGAACCAGCTTATCCGAATACCTTTTGGAGAAACGAGAAGTTATCGAGACATTGCTGAAAAAGTCGGGAGACCTAAAGCGGTAAGAGCTGTTGGTCAGGCAAACAAAGCAAATATGTTTCCGATTATCGTTCCGTGCCACCGAGTGATCGGGAAAAATAAATCGTTAACCGGGTATGCTGGAAACCGAGTAGATATCAAGGAAAAACTTTTATTACTCGAAAAGGCGGAATTCAAATCGAATGAAATACGCAAAAAGAAAAAGCAGACAGTATAGAGTCTGCTTTTTGTTACCGTTTCTTACAAACTATCTTTAATATTGGAAATGAGCTCGTTTATGTTTCCAAACTGTTCTCTTGAAACAATTAGTTTTTTTCCAAGATTTAATGTTCTAATTTTCGCATTTATCCGTTTGCTCTGATCGCTTATCCCATCTAAATCGGCAACATGGGCTAAGCCTATCGTACGGCGAATTAGTTCGCAGCCGGCAAATCCGATCGAATCTTTGAAATATTTTTTGAGCACTTTCTCCAGGTAGCCCTCCGTTTTGGAATAAGGTTCCGTATTCGATTCAGCCCATAATCTGCTAAATTCTTCAGTAAATGTTTCCCAAAAAGTTTGAATATGCGAAAAGATGCTTTCTTGTTTGCTTTCGCAAGAGATCGCCTGGAAAAGAAGATTGGCGATCACTTGGCCGAGGTCAAAGCCGGCTGGCCCGTAAAAAGCAAATTCAGGATCGATTACTTTTGTTTCAGTCTTACTCGCAAAAACGCTGCCAGTATGTAAATCTCCGTGAAGCAGGCATTCAGCCTCCGTTAAGAAACTTTGTTTTAAAATGGCTGCTTCAAGTTTAACCTTTTCATCAGCCCATAATTTTTTCACTTCGTCTCTTAATTCTTCCTCAAATGAGTTTGTCTCTGAATCAAAGAATGGATCAGTAAAGACAAGGTCTTCTGTTATTTTGCAAAGTTCCGGGTTAATGAATTTTTGGACTAATTCTTTCTTATCACTAGGTTTTAATCCAAAATCGGAGGTAAAAAATAAAGTATTCGCAAGATATTCACCAAGGTGCTTTGAGATCAGAGGATATTCTTCTCCCTGAATTAGTCCTGTTCGTGCAATCGAAAGATGAGAAAGATCTTCCATCACTGTGATTGCAAATGTTTCATCACTGAAATAAACTTCAGGAACAAACTCGGGAGCAAGTTCTTTAAAAAGCTTTAACGCATCTGCTTCAATTTTTGCTCGTTTTAATGTAAGAGGCCAAGACTCGCCAACGACTTTTGCGTATGGCAGAGCTTGTTTGATAATGACACTACTCCCGCGTAGCGGATCTTTCACCCGAAAAACAAGATTTAAGTTTCCATCGCCGATTTCTGATGTGGTTAACTCGGCATCTTCATAAAATAAATTTAAATTTTTTGCTAATTCTGCTGCTGAAGCTTCATTAAGGGTTTCATAGTTTTGTTGCTGCAATAAAGCCATGTCAATTATTCCTCCTTAATCAAAGAGGCTTATCAATTATAAAAGCCTCTTTCTCATATTGAAAGAGGCTTGAAGATTAATGTACTTCTCGCCTCTTATCTGTCAGAAAGTTTCCTTTCTGTTGGAATTAGCACCGTGCCTTGCAGGGTAAAACCCCGGCGCATGTTGCGCCCCATTTTGCAATGGTATTACAGTCGGTTGCTGGGCTTCATTGGGCCAAGTCCCTCAGCCTGCTCTTGATAAGAGAACATTTATTGTTTTTTTGTAAAATTCGTTTGATTGAAATAATAACAGTGAAAAAATAGATATGTCAATATTTTTTCAAATTTCCTAATAAAAGTCCGGCATTCGGTCTTCGAAAATAGGGATCATTTTCCGAACCTTTTCTGTCTCGCTCAAATTAATTTCGGCAACAAGAATTTCTTCCTGCTCTCCGGCTTCTGCAATGATTTCCCCCCACGGATCAATAATCATGGAATGACCCGCGAATGTATTGTTCGGGTCTTGCCCGGAACGGTTGCAGGCAATGACAAAACATTGATTTTCGATTGCGCGTGCGATTAAGAGGCTTCGCCAATGGGAAAGTCGGGAATGAGGCCATTCTGCCACAACAAACAATGCTTCTGCACCTTCCGCAGTATGAGTGCGGATCCATTCCGGGAAACGAATATCGTAGCAAATTACCCCTGCAAATTTTCTGTTTTCAAGCTGAAATAAACCTTTTGATTTTCCGCGGGTCAAAAAAAGATGTTCATTCATCAGCTTGAATAAGTGGAGTTTACTGTATTCGTGAATTTTATTGCCGTGTTTGTCGACAATCAAAAGCGTGTTAAAGACTCCTTCAGAGGTTTTGTTTGCAACGGAGCCACCAACAAAATGGATCCCGTGTTTTCTTGCTGCATTTTGCAGAAAAACAGTTGTTTCACTAGCATTTTCATCGGCTATTTCATTGATTCGAGTCAAATCATATCCTGTAGTCCATAATTCCGGAAGAAGAATTATATCCGGTTTTTTTGCAGCAGCTTCTTGTATAAGATTTTCCGCAGATTGAAAATTTTTTTTCGGATCGCCGAAGGCAAGATCCATCTGAATACATGCTATAGTTAATTTCATGACCTTCACCCTGTTTGAAAAATTTTATTCTTTACAAGCTTACATTTACGTTATATTATTTTTGACTAGAATTTCAACAATTTTATAAAATGAAAATAATTTCTGATTGTAGGTGTAACGATGAAACATTTCTCCCAATCTGATTTATTAAACAGCCTTCCGAAACAATTTTTTGCTTCGCTTGTAAAAAAAACAAACCAATATATTGAGAAAGGCTATGATGTCATTAATCTAGGCCAGGGAAACCCTGACCAGCCGACTCCTGAACATATTGTGAAAAAACTTCAGCAAGCTGCAGCAAACCCTGTGAACCATAAATATTCACCATTTCAGGGATTTCGATATTTAAAACAAGCAGCTGCGTTATTTTATAAACGGGAATACGGGGTGGAACTGGATCCGGACAAAGAGGTGGCAATATTGTTCGGCGGGAAAGCCGGGCTTGTTGAAATTCCGCAATGTCTGTTAAACCCGGGGGATGCCGCTCTCGTTCCTGATCCGGGATACCCGGATTATTGGTCAGGGATTGTATTGGCTCGTGCTGAGATGATCACCATGCCGCTCCGTGAAGAAAACGACTTTCTTCCTGATTTTGCCGATCTGCCGGAAGAAGATGCAAAAAAAGCAAAATTAATGTTTTTGAATTACCCGAATAACCCGACCGGGGCAACGGCGACAAAAGAATTTTTTGAACAGACTGTCAAGTTTGCCGAGGAAAATGATATTTGTGTTGTTCATGACTTTGCATATGGAGCCATCGGCTTTGACGGACAAAAGCCGCTAAGCTTTTTGCAGTTTGAAGGTGCAAAAGATGTCGGTATTGAAATTTACACACTCTCTAAAACTTATAACATGGCAGGATGGCGGGTCGGGTTTGCGGTTGGAAACGAAAGTGTGATTTCTGCCATTAACCTTTTACAGGATCACTTGTATGTCAGCTTGTTTGGAGCAGTTCAGGAGGCCGCAGCTTCTGCGTTGACAGAGTCTCAGGAATGTGTAGAAAAACTGAACAAAATGTACGAGTCAAGACGAAATGTTTTGATTAACGGGTTAAGGTCAATAGGCTGGAACGTAACAGCTCCAAAAGGATCATTTTTTGCCTGGCTGAAAGTGCCGGATAACTTTACATCAGAACAATTTTCTGATTATCTTCTTGAAAAAGCGCATATCGTCGTTGCGCCGGGCATTGGCTTTGGCAAGCATGGAGAAGGCTATGTCAGAGCAGGATTACTGACTTCTGAAGAAAGACTTTTAGAAGCAGTTGAGCGAATTAAAGCTTTAAAAATTTTTTAAAATGATGGATTGACAAATCAAAATATTCCTGCGATAATCCAAATAAATCTAGCGCGTAAAAAATTGAATATGAACCAAATATTGTTTTCTTATCAAGAGCAGGCGGAGGGACGAGCCCAATGAAGCCCGGCAACCGACTTATTTTATAAGCACGGTGCTAATTCTTGCAGCAATAGCTGAAAGATGAGAAGATCTTAGTTTGCAGCACTAACCTCTTCTTGTCGAAGAGGTTTTTTTGTTGCGTAAGAAAGAGGTTATCAACCGGTTTTTGAATTTATCGACCAGTCTTAAGGATATCGATGCCTGCCGAATGGGAGCAAATGCACCTTGAACGGGAGTAAACTCCTGATAAACAAAAATAAACATTTTTCGTAAGTATTAACCAGTTTCCATGAAAGGAAGATTCCAATTGAGTGAAATCATTGCGACGTACTTAGTGTTTGACTCCAAACATGACCCTGAAAAAAAAGCGGAAGAAATTGCCCTTGGGCTAACAGTCGGTTCCTGGACCAATTTGCCTGAACTCGAAAAAAATCAGCTCAAAAAACATAAGGGGAGAGTCGTTTCTGTAGAAGGTCTGGCACCCGGGGGAGCTCAAAAAGAAACGGAAGCTTTGATTAAAATTGCCTATCCGACAGTGAATTTTTCATTTGACATTCCAGCCATATTAACAACTGTTTTCGGAAAATTATCAATGGATGGAAAAATAAAACTGCTGGATTTACAGTTTAGCAGCGAGCTAAAAAAAGCTTTTCCCGGACCGCGATTCGGCATTCCCGGCATCCGTGAAAAATTAAATGTGTACGATAGGCCGCTCGTCATGAGTATTTTCAAAGGCTTAATTGGCCGGGATCTTAATTATTTGCTATTCCAGCTAAAGGAACAGGCAAAAGGCGGAGTCGATATTGTGAAAGATGACGAAATACTGTTTGAAAATGAGCTGACGCCATTTGAACAACGAATAACTGAAGGGAAAAAAGCTCTCCTTGATGTTTTTGAAACAACCGGGCACCGGACATTGTATGCAGTCAATTTAACAGGGCGTTCGTCAAAGCTTCGTGATCAGGCAAGAAAGGCTGCGGAATTGGGTGCAGACATATTGCTGTTTAATGTGTTTTCCTATGGCTTGGACATTCTTCAAGAGCTTCGGGAAGATGATAACATTGCCCTCCCGATTATGGCTCACCCGGCATTCAGCGGCGCGATCACCTCATCACCTTACTACGGTTTGTCTCATTCGCTTTTACTCGGTAAGCTAACCCGCTATGCGGGAGCCGATTTCTCTTTGTTTCCTTCACCGTATGGGACGGTTGCACTTGAAAGAGACAAGGCACTTGCGATGGCTGTAGCTTTAAGAGAAAGAGAAGACTATAAGCCGAGCTTTCCGGTTCCTTCAGCAGGCATTCATCCAGGCTTGGTGCCTCTTCTTGTACAGGATTTTGGAATTGACAGCATTATCAATGCAGGCGGCGGTGTTCACGGACATCCGGATGGCACAAAGGGAGGAGGACTTGCATTCAGGCAGGCAATTGATGCAGTTCTTTCCGGCAAATCACTATCCGAAAGCGCGGAGACCTTTCCAGAACTTAGAAAGGCAATTGATTTATGGGGTTCCTTCGAGGTGAACGTATGAAAAAATTTGCCGTATTTTGTGATTTTGATGGAACGATTACGGAAAAAGATAATATAATTTCGATTATGCAAAATTTCGCTCCTTCTGAGTGGATTCAAGTGAAGGACCAAATTTTAGCTCAGGAAATTACAAACCAAGAGGGAGTAGGGAAGATGTTTTCCCTTCTCCCAAGCAGATTAAGAAATAAAATTGCCCATTTTACTGTTCAGAATGCCTCTATTCGCCCCGGATTTCAAGAGTTCATTGATTTTCTTAATGAACATGATATTCCATTATTTATTGTTAGCGGCGGAATTGATTTTTTTGTAGAACCAATTCTTAAAAGATTTGGACCTTTTGCAGGATTATATTGCAACGGAGCTGATTTCAGCGGGGAAAATATTGAGATTCTATGGCCGTACAGCTGTGATGATTATTGTTCAAATGGTTGCGGCTGCTGCAAGCCTTCCGTTATCAGAAAACTGGAAGGAAACAGATTTTATAAAATTGTGGTTGGCGACTCGATCACGGATTTAGAAGCAGCTAAACAGGCTGATTACGTTCTTGCCCGGGATTTTTTAGAGGATAAATGCCGGGAACTAGGTATTCGATTTGATTCATTTGAAACATTTTTTGATTGTATAGAATCTATTAAAAAGATGATTGGGGTGAGAGCATGAGTTTGTTGGCTGAGAGATGGAATGAGCTTGCTGATGTAAAAGATGAATTGGCGGAAAGAGACTGGTTTATGGGGACGAGCGGGAATCTCGCAATTAAGGTTAGTGACAAACCTTTGCAATTTCTTGTAACAGCAAGCGGCAAAGACAAGCGAAAACGTACGGAAGAGGATTTTCTTCTTGTTGACGAAAACGGTCGGCCGGTAGAAAACACTCACTTAAAGCCATCAGCTGAAACTTTGCTTCATGTAGAAATTTACAAAAAGACGAATGCTGGATGCAGTTTGCATGTGCATACAGTTGATAACAATGTCATTTCCGAAATTTACGGTGATAAAGGTGAAGTGAAATTTCAAGGTCAGGAATTAATCAAAGCGTTTGATATATGGGAGGATGACGCTGTACTTTGTTTTCCGATTATTCATAATCATGCCCATATTCCAACATTGGCAAGAACATTTTCTGAGCACGTCAAAGAGGATACAGGGGCTGTATTAATTCGAAACCACGGCATTACTGTCTGGGGAAGAAATGCATTTGAAGCGAAAAAAATTCTGGAAGCGTCGGAATTTTTATTCCGTTATCAATTAAAGCTTCTTGAATATAAGTCATATCAACAGTTAAGAGTTGTCTAAAAAATGAAAGGAGAATGAAAAATGGCGTACATAGTCTTGCAAAACAGTGGAGAAAAAATTGAAATTCAAGAGGATGTAGCTGTATTTTTAGAAAATCAAGGAGTAATTTATGAGCAATGGGATATATCAAAGCTTCCATCCAATCTTCGAGAAAAATATTTATTAACAGATGAAGAAAAAGAACAAATTCTTGAAGTTTTTAAAACCGAAATTGAAGACATTTCTGCCCGCCGAGGATATAAAGCTCAGGATGTTATTTCTCTGGCAGAACATACACCTAATCTGGAACAGCTGCTCGAAAATTTCCAAAGAGAACACCATCATACAGATGATGAAGTCCGATTTATTGTCAGCGGTCATGGAGTTTTTATTATTCAAGGAAAAGACCACAACTTCTTTGAAGTGCATTTAAATCCCGGAGATTTAATTTCCGTTCCAGAAAATACCCGCCACTATTTCACTCTTTCAGATGACCGTAAAGTGGTTGCAGTAAGAATTTTTGTTACAACAGAAGGCTGGGTTCCCATTTACGAAAAGGAAGAAGTCGAACAGTAAGAAGTTCCGAATAGGGTCTGACTCCCTCCAACAATATATTTTGAATTGGAGGGGTCTGACCCTTTGTTTTTCAGTCAGCCCCTTTTTAATTTAATCCTTATTTCTCCAAAAAATGCTTTAAAATCTTCCATCATCCTTTAAAAAAATTGTCGAATAGAACAGCATTTTTCAGACTTTTAGTCGAAAAAAATTTTTTAGGAAAAATAATGTCTAATTTTGCGATTCTATTTACATTCATAGAAATTCTTGTAATATTGAAGTAATGTATTTACGAATATTCTTAAGAAGATTGAAAAGATTAGGAGGAAAAGAGGTTGTGTACTAATAAACAAAGGATGATGAAAGAAATTCAGCACAAGAGGGAAAAAATGATTGACTCCGCTCAAAAACATGGGCTAACAAGTGAGAGAACGATTCGCTGCAGCCAGGAATTGGACATGCTTCTTAATGAATATCAAAGGACATTTCAAAGCAGATCAAACGGTAATAAAGTAAACACTACTCGAAAACAAATTTTTGTAGCAATGCCAAAGGCAGTTGCCAATGCATGAAAAAAATTTGTTTATTAATAGAAATTTAGAAAAATTGATTACATAGTCATTTCCATTTTGTAATACATTAGCCTTGCCGCGAATATGGCAAGGTTAAATACTTTTTGATAAGTTCATTAGTAGATTAGAATAACTCAAATAGCAGAATCATAAACAATAAACCGCCAATAAAAGAGTATGTTGATGTTTGTTCATTGCCATCGCCATGGCTTTCAGGGATCAGTTCTTTATAAATGATAAACAACATCGCGCCAGCAGCAAAAGCAAGGCCGTAAGGTATAAGCCCCTTCACAAAAGAAGTCGAATAATACCCGATCATTGAAGTTACAATTTCAATTGCACCTGTTAAAGTGGCGATGATAAATGCAGTAAATTTATTGATTTTCTGGTTGATTAAGAACAAAGCGACTAAAAACCCTTCCGGAGCATTTTGCAAACCGATTGCGAATGCAATTAAATTTCCGGTTTCTCCTGCACTTGAAGCATAACTGACACCGACCGACAACCCTTCCGGTATATTATGAAGAGTTATTGCTGTGATAATTAGCATAGCTTTTTCATCAAACTGAATATTTTTTTGGGAATGCTGCAATTCCATATGTGGAATATTCATTTCTAACAATGTTAATATTAGAACTCCAAGGAAAATTCCCGCGGCTAAAGGGACAAATCCCCCGTATTTAAGAGCCTCAGGGATGAGACCTATTGTTGAAGCAGCCATCATAATTCCTGCAGTAAATGCAAGCAGAACATCCCGCCAACCGTGTGTAATCGAACTTTGTAAAAACAGAATAATTAATGCTCCGAGTCCGGTGGAAAGAGCTGATAAAACACTCCCTAATATCACTTCATTCATAACAACTTCATACCTTTCTGTTGATAACCTTATTATATGGAATTTATAACCTTTCTTACAATAAAAATCATTCGAATACTTTGTACAATGTTTATATTTCGGTTTAACTGTCGAAATATTAAATTTTCTTACAAAATAAAAAAGGCATCTGCCCAATCATTCAAGCACCTGTTGACCTTCATAAATTCTTTCTCTTTTTTTGGAAGTGAATTTCAATAAAAAACCAGGGTGCTTTTGCATCCTGGTTTAAACATTATTATTTCTGTAATGTAAGCTTTTTATCAGAAGGAAGGAATATGGTAAGTATGCCGAGCAAAGGTAAAAAGCCAGTAAGGATTATGGTTTTCGTAAGTCCAATGATGTCTGCCAAGTACCCAATGCCGATTGATCCGAGAGCTCCCATCCCAAATGCCAGCCCAACTGTTAATCCCGCCATTGTGCCGATTTTCCCTGGTACTAGTTCTTGAGCATATACAACCGTTACTGAAAAGCTGGCCATCAAGATAAAACCGCTTATTGTCAGCAAAATAAAGGCTGCCACCGGCGGAACATGCGGAATTAAAATCGTAATCGGGGCGGCTGCAAGCATGGATAACAGAATAATCGTTTTTTTTCCGTATCTGTCTGAAAGCGGGCCGCCAAAAAATGTTCCGGCAGCACCGGCAACAAGAAAGGCAAACAAAAACAGCTGGGCCGTTTTAATGGAAAATGAATACTCGTTTATCGCATAAAATGCATAAAAGTTTGTCATGCCCGAAATGTACCATGACCGGGCAAAAATCAAAAATAAGATCAAAATAAGAGCGAACGCGACGGACTCTTTGCTTTTTATGCCATCACTTGAAGATGTTTTTTTCTTTTTAGCCGAATTGGTTTTCCCAATCTTTAAATTCATTGAGTACCAGTTGGCGATATAAATTAACAATCCTACCGCTACAGCGGCAACAAGGGTAAACCATAGAGCACCAATTTGTCCTAGTGGAACGAGAACCACTGCTGTAATAAGCGGTGCGAGCGCTTGGCCTGAATTGCCGCCAACCTGGTAAATGGACTGGGCCAAGCCGCGGCGCGGACCTGCTGCCATATAGGCAACCCTTGATCCTTCAGGGTGAAATACAGCAGACCCGAGCCCTATCAATAAAACAGAAATAACAATAATCTCAAATCTTGGAGCAAGAGCAAGCCCGAGAATGCCCAACAGGCTAAAGGTTAATCCGATGGGCAAAGCAAAAGGCTTTGGTTTTTTATCTGTATATATACCTACTACAGGCTGCATAATGGAGGAAACCATATTTAATGAAAATGCAATTAAACCCAATTGTGTAAAAGTCAGCCCCATCGATTTCTCAAGTACGGGGAACATAGCAGGTACAACAGCCTGAATCGTATCGTTCAGCAAATGACACAGGCCGATAATTAATAATATCTTAAAAGAGGTAGCTCCTTCTCCTGATCCTTGTTTCTTTGAAATCGGAGTTGCTGCCGCAGCATATTGGCTCATTTCATTTGTCTCCTTTCGGCCAAGCATTATACCCGTTTTTTTTTAAATGTACATTTTTTTATATCTCAGGCCGTGCTCTTTTAATCTTGTATTCTATTCAAATATCAAGCGGCAAAGTAATGACCGCTTTCGTGCCTTGTTGTTTATTGCTTAAAATCTGAATTGTTCCCCCAAAAGATTCAACAATTCGTTTGCATATGACAAGCCCCAATCCTGTTCCGGTATCTTTTGAAGTATAAAATGGGTCAAAAATCTTCGAAAGCTCTTCCTCTGCAATGCCTATCCCTGTATCCGTTACTTCGATCATGCATGATCGATTTTCTATTTTTAATTCGATTTTTAAGATTCCGCCGTCCGGCATCGATTCAAATGCATTTTTAGTTAAATTTAAAACGACCTGTTTTATTTGATCCTTTGTACATTTTACTAGTACAGGCTCTGGAGGGAGCAAACAATAATATCGAACGTTATAGAGATTTGCTTCTGATAAAATAATTGGATTAAGCTCAATAAAGATATTTCGCAAATCTAATACTTCTAATATTTGTGCAGTAGGTTTTCCAAGAATAAGAAATTCACTGACAATTTCATTGATCCTTTTAATTTCTTTATTAATAACTGAAAAATAGTACTGGTCTTTTTCGTCTTTGTATTTTTCGCTCAAAAGCTGAATAAGCCCTTTTATTCCGGTAAGCGGATTCCTGATTTCATGGGCAGTGCCGGCTGCCAGAGTTCCGACAAGCTCCAGCTTTTGAGCTTCATTTTGCGCCTTTTCCTTTGCTGCCTGCCTTTTTAATAAAATATACTTAACCAGTAAAAATAAAACATGGAACAAAATAAGAATTCCTATCAAAAATTCGATCATCTTAGGCAATATAGAAGATAATTGAAATTCCCGAATCTCTGCTTTAATACTCCATGGCAAAAGCTCGAGAGGCACGACTACCCATTGTTGAGTTTTCATTGATGAAGCAGCGGCCGTATTAATATTTATAATAGTTTTATCATCATCATTCACTATGTAAAGCTTTGTATCCGGTGTAAGTACCTTCATGATATTTTGGATATAATCGATGCGGAGATAGGCTACCAATATTGAATGAATTTCTTTTTTATCAGTAAAGACGGGCATGGCTAATCCGATTACTTTTTGTCCATTGCCGAGAATTTCGGGATGATCAGAAATGATCGTATCTTGCGTTAATATTGCAGTATTGATATAGTCACGCTCAGATAAATCTACATTGGATAAAAAATCGTTTGACCCGGTGATGACCTTGCCGGTTCGGTCAAGTAAATAAAGACCTCCATAACGAGGATCTCTTTGTTGTGTTTGCCGAAGAAGGGCTGTAAGATTTTCTGGATATTGCTGAGAATTTTCTACTAAGATTGAAATAATATCAAGACTTGTGACTGTCTGGGTTATTAATTGGTCCCAGCTCTTTTGATGAATGGAGGCGACCCATTTCGAGTGATTTTTTCTCTTCTGGAAATCCTCATCCAGCAGTTGATGAATGTGATAAAATGATCCCGCAAGCGCAGGAATAATAACAATAATAAGGTAAATGATAAAACTTTTCTTGAGTTTGCACATAATTAAACCTCAACTACAATTTCCAAACATCCTTTATTATAACATAATTTTGCAGATTCATGGTTTACACATACAAATTGGACAAAAAATTAGACCGGAACACAAACTTTGATAGTCAACGAGAGTTGCTTTCAATCATAATAGGATAATGATTGCAAAGCAATTCGATCAGTTGACATAATTGACAAAAATTTTCAATTTCTTTATAATTAGATGATACGAATATGAAAAAAGGAAGATTTTAAATGAGTTCTGAGAGTGTTAGCCAATCTTTAAAATTATTCATTGTTCTTTCTAGGGCTTATAAAGCGATCGATGAACAAGTTACTAAATTTATCCAATCAAACGGATTGAATCCGACTGAGTTTGCTGTTCTTGAATTACTTTATCATAAAGGGAGACAGCCGCTGCAGCAAATCGGCAATAAGATCTTGCTGGCAAGCGGGAGTATTACATATGTTGTTGACAAATTAGAGCAGAAAGGGTTATTGGTCCGCGCCGCCTGCCCGAATGACCGTAGAGTGACGTATGCTCAAATCACTGACAAAGGAAAATCGTTTATTGAGAGTATTTTTCCGGAGCATGAACAAAATATCCATCAGTTGATGAGCCATCTTACAGAAGAAGAAAAAGAAACAGCCATTTATTTGTTAAAAAAGCTTGGATTATCTGTTCGCAAATATTAGTGCGGTCCAATGGTGGACCGTTTTTTATTTGAACAAATAAAAGGAAAACTGCATGTGCCTGAAGAACTGTTTATATTGGTTTTCAATATTTATGTCAGGAAGGAAAAAATGAGATTTGAAGAATATACATATGCAAGGCCCGATGTCGAAAAAACCGAAAAGTTATTTCAATCTGCACTAGAAAAGTTTCAATCCGCTTCATCAGCTGAACAGCAAATTGAGGCTATAACAGAGATCAATAAAATTCGTAATAACATTAGCACGATGTTTAATCTTTGCTATATCAGGCACTCCATTAATACGAACGATGAATTTTATAAAAATGAACAGGATTACATGGATGAGATTCAGCCTGTAGTTGAAGGGCTTGTCACCAAATATTATGAGGCCCTTGTTCAATCGCCATTTCGAAAAGAGCTGGAAAAGAAGTGGGGAAAACAATTATTTGCATTGGCAGAGGCCCAGCTTAAAACCTTCTCGCCGGAAATTGTTCCCCTTCTTCAAAAAGAGAATAAACTTTCAACAGAATATACGAAATTGCTTGCTTCTGCCAAGATCTTTTTCGAAGGTGAGGAACGGACTCTTGCACAAATCGATCCGTTTACTGAATCAACAGATCGGGAGATGAGAAAAAGAGCGAGTGAAGCGAAGTTTGGTTTTCTAGCTGATCATGAGGAAACGCTCGATCGGATTTATGATGATCTTGTAAAAGTACGGACAGAAATTGCCCAAAAACTCGGGTATAAAAACTTTGTAGAACTCGGCTACTACCGTATGTACCGTACGGACTACAATGCTGAAATGGTTGCCAATTTCCGCAAGCAGGTGGAAGAATTTATCGTTCCGATTGCCACAAAACTAAAAGAACGCCAGCGTGATCGGATTGGTGTAGAAAAGTTAAAGTATTATGATGAAGGGTTTAACTTTAAGACCGGAAACCCTACGCCTAAAGGAAGCCCTGAATGGATTATCGAAAATGGGCAAAAGATGTATGATGAACTTTCAAAAGAAACAGGAGCATTTTTCCGCTATATGCGGGAAAACGGCTTAATGGATCTTGTTGCAAAAAAAGGAAAAGCGGGCGGAGGCTATTGTACATTCATTGAAGATTATAAATCTCCGTTTATTTTCTCAAACTTTAATGGAACATCAGGGGATATCGATGTATTAACACATGAAGCCGGACATGCCTTCCAAGTTTATTCAAGCAGACATTTTGATATCCCTGAATATTTTTGGCCAACTTACGAAGCTGCGGAAATTCATTCGATGAGCATGGAATTTTTCACTTGGCCATGGATGGAGTTGTTTTTTAAAGAAGATACAGAAAAATATAAGTTTGCTCATTTAAGTTCATCATTATTATTCCTTCCTTACGGGGTATCAGTTGACGAATTCCAACACTGGGTATATGAAAATCCGGGAGCAACTCCAAAAGAAAGAAAGCAGGCATGGAGGGAAATCGAAAAGAAATATTTGCCTCATAAAGATTATGATGGAAATGAGTATCTTGAAAACGGCGGATTTTGGCAGCGTCAAGGCCATATTTACAATTCTCCATTTTATTATATTGATTACACACTTGCACAAATTTGTGCTTTCCAATTCTGGAAACGTTCCAGGGAAAATCGGGAAGAAGCATGGCAAGATTATGTAAATCTTTGCAAACTCGGCGGCAGCCTTCCTTTTACGGAGCTTGTAAAAAAAGCCAACTTAATTTCTCCTTTCGAAGATGGGTGTGTCCAATCTGTCGTAGGTGAAATTGAAAATTGGCTAAATTCCGTTGATGATAAATCTTTATAAAAAAATCCCGGTTGCCCGGGATTTTTTTAAAACTGTCCAGCGCAGGCGCCTCGATTAGGCGCTTGCGCTTTTTTATTTTGCTGTTACGACAATCTTGTCATCTTGCAGTACTGCTTTCAATTCTTTTACATCAGGCTGATCCAGTACAAAATCAGCAATTTTATCTTCTAATTGTTCTTGAATGACGCGGCGAAGCGGTCGTGCACCGAATTCAGGAACAATCCCTAGTTCGACAAGCTTTTCTTTTACTTCAAGAGTTACTTCAATGTTTAGGCCTTGTTCCTGCAATGTTTCATTTAATTCTTTAAGCATTAAGTCTACAATTTTTAGAAGATCCTCTTTTTCAAGTGATTTAAACTCAATGATGCTGTCAAAGCGGTTTAAAAATTCAGGTTTGAAGAAGCTGCCAAGTGAATCGAGGATGCTTGTTTCATTTACTGCATCACTCTTATCAAATCCAACTTTAATCGGTCTATGACCGACACCGGCATTACTTGTCATAATAATGACAGTATCTTTAAAGCTGACTGTTCGGCCTTGGCTGTCTGTCAATCGGCCGTCCTCAAGAATTTGAAGGAACATGTGTTGAACATCCGGGTGCGCTTTTTCAATTTCATCAAGCAATATAATGCTGTATGGGTTGCGGCGCACTTTTTCAGTCAGTTGTCCTGCTTCTTCATGACCTACATATCCAGGAGGAGAGCCGATGATTTTCGATACGCTGTGTTTTTCCATATATTCGCTCATATCAAGGCGAATCATGGCATCTTTGGAACCAAATAATTCTTCAGCCAAAGTTTTTGTCAATTCTGTTTTACCGACTCCTGTCGGACCAACGAACAAGAATGATCCGATCGGACGGTTCTTTGCTTTAAGACCGGCGCGGCTTCTGCGTATTGCTTTCGCAACTTTCTTTACAGCTTCCTCTTGGCCGATTACTTTATTTGCAAGGTTTGCTTCAAGATTTTTTAATTTTGTTTGTTCATCTTCTTGAAGTTTTCCAACAGGAATACCTGTTTTCTTTTCGATAATTTCTTGAATGTGCTGAACGGTAATTTCCGGTCGGTCTGTACCGGTTTGGTCATTTAATAATTTTTCCAGTCTTGCTTCTTCATCACGAAGTCGAGCAGCTTTTTCATAGTTTTCTTCTTTTAAAGCAGCGTCTTTTTCTTTTGCAATTTCACTTAGACGTTTTTCGATTTGATCTCTATCCGGATTTCCTGACATTAGGTTCATTTTTGAACCGGCTTCGTCCATTAAGTCAATCGCTTTATCGGGAAGGAAGCGGTCTTGAATATAACGATGTGACAGATTCACACACGCTCTGATTGCTTCATCTGTGTACTTTACTTCATGATAATCCTCGTATTTTGACTGAATACCCTTCAAGATTTCATATGCTTTTTCAAGTGAAGGTTCGAGTACTTGCACCGGCTGGAAACGGCGTTCTAATGCAGGATCTTTTTCGATTTGGCGGTACTCTTTCAATGTAGTTGCCCCAACTACCTGAAGTTCGCCGCGGGCAAGAGCGGGTTTTAAAATATTTCCTGCATCCATAGACCCTTCTGCAGAACCGGCACCAACTATGAGATGAATTTCATCTATAAATAGAATAATGTTTTTTCTTGCTTGCAATTCAGAGATCAGTTGTTTCATTCTCTCTTCAAATTGACCGCGAATTCCAGTATTGGCAACAAGGGAAGCAACATCAAGCAAGTATACTTCTTTGTTAAGAAGTTTGGAAGGGACTTTTCCCTCCGCGATTTTTAAGGCAAGCCCTTCGACTACGGCTGTTTTTCCGACACCTGGTTCACCGATTAAGACCGGATTGTTTTTATTGCGGCGATTCAAAATTTCAATGACGCGGTTTACTTCTTCCTCGCGACCGATCACTGGATCGATGAGGCCGGCTTTTGCCAGTTGGGTTAAGTTGCGTCCAAATTGGTCGATAAAACCGTTGCCCCTATGGTTGGCTTGTTGGGCTTGTGCTCCGCTTATACCACTCATTCCAGTTATTCCGTTCATATCATTTTTCGGAAAGCTTGAAAATTGTTTAAACAAGTCCTCAAATGAAGATGGATTAAAGCCCGAAAATCCAATCATCGAAGGACCAAAAGCAGCGCCTAATTTTGATCTTTCTTTTTGGTAGCAATCATTGCAAAGATGATAATGCTGTTTGTTACCATTGATATTGACGTTCAATTCAATAACAGCTTCGTTGTTCTGGCAATTTTGGCAGATCATTTGAATTCCTCCTTTGACTTTGACTATCTTTGACCTTTCGACTTTAGTATACTTTGACCTTCTTTGACTTTCAAGTATTTTGTTTATAGTAATTTCTTCCATTTTTTAAAAAAGCTCGTCTTTCTTTGTCCTCTATTTCATATATATGGATTAGGGAGGGAACATAAGTGAAGACAAACTGGTCTCAAGCTCTACAAATTGCTGCCGTTTATGTCGGAACAGTTGTGGGAGCAGGATTTGCAACAGGAAAAGAAATAGTCGAATTTTTTTCGCGTTTTGGTTTTATTGGGCTGATTGGGATCTTAATGGGCGGCTATATTTTTATTTTTATTGGTTCAAAATTAATGAGAATGGCAGCTGCGATAGAGGCTGATTCATATCAAGATTTTAACCTTTATTTATTTGGCCGCCATTTCGGAACTCTTATCAATATCGTAATGCTTGGCATGCTGCTTGGCGTTTCCGCCGTTATGCTGTCAGGGGCCGGGGCAGTATTCGACGAGCAGCTGGGGCTATCAAGGATGGCAGGAATTATATTGACCATTGTTCTTTCCATATTCATAATGATTGTAGGAATTAAAGGGATATTTGCTGTTAATACGTTCGTTGTTCCGATGATGGTCACTTTTAGTTTTCTCTTAATGTTCATTTCAGTACAATTACCTCATTTTCAAGACAAAATTTTATCGATTCCTTTTGCAAAAGATGGCTGGAAATCAGTGGTTGCCCCGTTTTCATATACAGCTTTTAATCTTTCACTTGCTCAGGCAGTATTAGTGCCGGTTGCAAAGGAAATAAAAGACGATCAAACAATCAAATGGGGAGGAATTTTAGGAGGACTGGCACTAACTTTCATCTTATTGTCGAGCCATTCAACATTAATCATGCTCCCTGATTTTCAAAGTTATGAAATACCAATGGCAGTCACAATGAAAAATTTGGCTTCCGGATTTTATTGGATCTATGTGTTGATTATTTATGGGGAAATCTTTACATCGATCATAGGAAATATTTTCGGATTGGAAAGACAAATAAAGAAGTATGTAGCAACTCCATCTATTATAACTGTTTCAGGCATATTTGTTATTGTTTTTCTCATCAGTCTTGTTGATTACGGTACATTGCTCTCTTATTTATATCCTGTTTTTGGATATATTAGTTTAATCTTTATGATCTTATTATGGAATAAACCTTTCGAGAAAAAATGAAAAAAGTAAGGCCCGAATATAAGGGCCTTTTGTTTTATTTCTTTTCTTTCATGATTGTTTTTGCCATTTGTAGAAAGGCATCGCGATGGTCTGCATCATCTTTTGTATATATCGTAAGTTTTAATGGAAAATCTGAGTTGTTGATTAAATAAGCTGTTACAGTTTCACCGTTACTGGACGCTTCCATTACAGTACTGTTTTCAAATACTGTATCTTCAAGAGTTTTAATGTCATCACTTACAGCTTGCAATTGTGCTTTTGTTGTATCAGTAACCGTTTTCCAATCCTGATCATTCGGGATAAGCTCTATTCGCATAAAAATTTCTGCATTATCAGTCAAATAAAGCACATCTTTATAAGGCTCTTCTGCAGTCAGTTCATACTCAGGAAGTACGTACATGGAGTAATCTTCAGTATTGTTATATTTTAGAAAAGCCGTTTCTTCTTTTGTCTCTCCGTTAACTTTGTACTGAATGTTTTGTTCAGGTATGCGGATAACCCCGTTTTCTGTGTTTTCTTTATTCGTTTCATTTTTCGTATTTGAAGAATTACTATTTTGTTCTTGCTCTGCTGAGGCCGGTTGTTGCGGGTTGCTGTCATCATTTGCACTGTTTTTTGAGCTAGTGGCAATACCGCAGCCCGAAAGAGCGAGAGTTAGGATGACCAGAGAAAAAAAGAATTTTTTGTACTGTTTCATTTACAATTTATCCTCCCTGCGTTCATTAGAAACTTTTTTTCTTTAATTGACGATCTTTACGGCAATTTGTTAAGGGTTCAGCTTAATAAAACGATAACATGGAAAAATCGGACAAACAACCGAATTATGAACCGGGTATTTGGTCTTATTACTAAAAATACAGCCATTACGAGCTTGCACCTCATCGGAAAGGCATAAAAACAAATAAGAATAGATCAAATACTAAATGAGACACAATGACAAGAGGAATGCTTTTTTTCCATGCGTAAAGACATCCCCAAAAAATTCCGCTTATGAATGCTGCAAACGGCAAAATCATAAATTCCGAATAAATATTGACGCTTGCATATAATAAAGCAGCAATCACAATACTTAACGTACGATTTACATGTTTAGAAATCCTTTTTTGAACAAAACCCCGCCAAAATATTTCTTCACCTGGAATAATAACTAAAATTAATACGATATAATGCCATATCTCAGAAGGTGAATAGCGATGATAAAGTTTGCTGATGTCATTTTTGAATGGCAAATGAAGCCCATCAATCAAGCCATTTCCTGCTAAAAAAACAGCAAAAAGAACTAGTCCGGAACCAATTCCGTAGGACAAGTAGTTAATAAAAGATGCTTGGTCATCGACTTTTTCTTTCACAATTGCGTAGCTTATGAGTAGAAGCATGGACGCAGTAAGCATATACCAAAATACGGACTTATCTTCAAAAGTAAAAAAAAGCAGAAGATGTGCTAGAATAATTCCGATTATTAAAGTTAAATCGGAGGCGCACTTTTTCATCTATTCTTCTCCTTTCATTCTTGGACAACAAACCATATTGTAACAAAAAAGCATGATCAATTGTAAGGAAAAGATTTCTTTTCCTATTCGTGAAAATAACTTAACGTCCCGTGGAAAAACTAAAAAATGACGAAAGAAAGGAGGGTGCTATTTGACTAAGTCTAAAAAAGAAAAAGAGCGGGCATGGACAATACGAAAACAGGACCAAAATCCACACGGAAAAGTAAAATCATTTCAACAATTAGAACAAAACAAGAAATAATGATAAATTAAGGCTCCCTAAGATTTCGTTTTAGGGAGCAACCTTTTTTATATTTAAAATAACTAACTCACTTGTTAATATATTACTAGTAAAAAAAGTAGCCAATGCTGCCTTTAGATTACTCCCGCTCTACTTATTGTACTGTTTCTCTTATTATTTTATAATTTTTATGATTAACCACTGTCCGTTGCTCTAATTCAAGATCCCGGTAATTTTCCATATATGTTAAGTCAACGATTACAGAATTTTCATTGACCTTTTCTACGATGCCTTGTAAACCGTTTTTAAATTCTATTACATTTCCCACTTCAGCTTTTTTCAACCAGCCTCTCTCCTTTTTCTTACAATTTACATCTTAATACAAACAGTTTGTACAAAATAAACCTGTTCGTAAAGAAATGTATTTACAATGATTATGAAACTGTAAATACAGATAGCTTACCACAAAATCGGCTATTTTGAAATTACAATCCTATGAATTCCATAAATGATAGGAAGAGGGTTTTCGTTTATCATTAAGGTTAGAAATTTTCAACAAGAAATCAGGGGGATTACGGTAATGAATGAAGAAATGATTAATGAAGTACTGGATAAGCTAAAAACCGGTGAAATTTCTGAGTACTATGTTTCTAAAGATAATTTTCTTTCATTCCGCAGCGTTCTTGTCAAACGGCCGGATTTTAAACATTTTAGAGGGATCGCGCAGCGGGGGGGAGATGTAATTTATCGCTACCTTGAAACTCCAAGAAGTTAATTGTAGAAGAATATGTTTCTATATCTATTTTAAGTCGCGAAAATGAGGCTAGTCATAAGGGTCATGGGTCTGACCCTATGTTTTTGTATGTAAACAAAAAATTGGAAAAGAAAGCGCTTAACTAAAAAAGTTTAAAAAAAAACATTGAATTATTAGATGTTTCCGTTGTCTGTATAGTAAAGAAATGCTATTCTTTTTTTGGGATGTCAGTTGTCTGATGACTTAAAGAACATAATCAAAAAACCTGCAAAATACATGATAAAAATTTCGATGGAGAAAATAAAACTGTGTGGAATGAAATGATCGATCGCAGAATGAAAACTTATTCGTATGTTTTGCCGGCAGGTTGACTTAAATAAATGTATTTTTAAGTCAATAAGGCAACCATCTTTCAGTTTCCAAATACACCCATGATATTATCTATTAAGTAAAGGAGTATGATTTTATAATGGTCGAAAAACAATTTAAAGTAATCGCTGAAACAGGCATTCATGCCCGTCCTGCAACTTTACTTGTACAAGCTGCAAGCAAATTTGATTCTGAAATTACTCTTGAATACAAAGAGAAAAAAGTTAACTTAAAATCAATCATGGGAGTTATGTCGCTTGGTGTTGGAAAGGGTGCCGATATCAAAATTATTGCCGAAGGAAGCGATGAAGAAGAAGCGATGAGAAGCTTAGAAGAGACATTGAATAAAGAAGGTTTGGCGGAATAATGGATTTTTTGAAGGGAATCGCCGCTTCCAGTGGAATTGCGATTGCAAAAGCATACATGTTAGCAGAGCCCGATCTTTCTTTTGAAAAGAAGACTGTAGATGATTCAGCGAAGGAAATTGACCGTTTTCAGTCTGCTTTAACAAAAGCAAAGACAGAGCTTGAAAGTATTCGCGATCGTGCAAAGACAGAGCTGGGAGCTGATAAAGCGGCAATTTTTGAGGCACATCTGTTAGTGTTAAGCGATCCTGAACTGATCACCCAAATCGAAGATAAAATTAAAACTGAAAAAGTAAACGCAGAGTATGCACTTAAGGAAACAACTGACATGTTCATTGCTATGTTTGAGCAAATGGATAATGAATATATGAAGGAACGTGCTGCAGACATTCGCGATGTAACAAAACGGGTACTTTCTCATCTGCTCGGTTTGCAAATTTCAAATCCAAGCATGATTAATGAGGAAGTTATCATTGTTGCGGAAGATTTAACACCTTCAGATACAGCTCAATTGAACCGTCAATATGTGAAAGGCTTTACAACAGATATTGGCGGAAGAACTTCTCACTCAGCGATTATGGCTCGTTCTATGGAAATTCCGGCCGTTGTCGGAACAAAAACGGTCACGAAAGAAATTAAGAACGGTGACTTAATCATTGTTGATGGATTAAAAGGAGAAGTCCATATTAACCCATCACAAGAAACGATCGAAAAATATAAAAAAGAGCAAGCTGATTATGAAGCACAAAAAGCTGAATGGGCTAAGCTTGTGAATGAAAAGTCGTTTTCAAAAGACGGCCATCAAGTTGAGCTTGCCGCCAATATTGGAACGCCAAATGATTTAGAAGGTGTTATTAATAACGGCGGGGAAGGAATTGGATTGTACCGGACGGAATTTCTTTACATGGGACGCGACCAGCTTCCGACTGAAGAAGAGCAATTTGAGGCGTATAAAGCGGTCCTTGAAGGAATGAAAGGAAAACCGGTTGTCGTTCGAACTCTTGATATCGGAGGAGACAAAGAACTTCCATATTTGAACCTTCCAAAAGAAATGAACCCATTTCTCGGATTCAGGGCGATTCGCCTATGTCTTGAAGAGCAAGACATGTTCCGAACACAGCTCAGGGCTTTATTAAGAGCCAGCAGCTATGGAAACTTGAAAATTATGTTTCCGATGATTGCAACACTTGATGAGTTCCGTGAAGCAAAAGCTATTTTTGAAGAAGAGAAAGAAAAGCTTGCTTCAAATGGAACAGTTGTTTCGGACAATATTGAAATCGGTATCATGGTTGAAATTCCGTCCACTGCGATCTTAGCCGATCAGTTTGCCAAAGAAGTTGACTTCTTCAGTATTGGAACAAATGATTTAATTCAATATACAATGGCAGCTGACCGCATGAATGAGCGTGTTTCCTATTTGTATCAGCCATACCACCCGGCTATTTTGCGTCTGGTTAAAATGGTGATTGATGCAGCTCATAAAGAGGGCAAGTGGGTTGGAATGTGCGGTGAAATGGCAGGGGATGAAATTGCTATTCCAATCCTTCTCGGTCTCGGCTTAGATGAATTCTCAATGAGTGCAACTTCCATTTTAAAAGCACGTTCACAGATTCGCCAACTATCAAAGGGCGAAATGGAAAAACTGGCTGAACAAGTCTTGCAAATGAAAACAACAGAAGAAGTAGTACAAACAGTTAAATCTGCAACGAAAATCTATTAATATAGATTTTCACTCGATGTTTTACCATCGACAATTGGATAAATAGGAAATAAGCTAATCATTCTTGTTTTCCCCTTTTTTTACCGGATGTGCCGGTCTATTTTTTTGTTCAAGAAAGCTTTTTTTCTTTTTTTTCAGTATAATGAAAATAAAGAGTAGAGGAGGATTTTTATGGATCTTAAACTTTCCGGAAAGACTGCTTTAATTGCTGCATCTAGCCAAGGATTGGGACGGGCTATTGCAGAAGGACTGTTAAAAGAAGGAGCGAATGTTGTTATATCAGGGCGAGATGAATCAAAGTTAAAACAGGTGGTAACAGAAATCGATCCTGAAGGGTCAGGAAAAGCTACGTTTGTTCGAGCAGATGTTACAAATCAAGATGATATAAAACAAATGGTTCAAACAGCAATTGATTCTTTCGGAAGACTCGACATTCTTGTCAATAATGCCGGCGGCCCGCCTGCAGGTTCTTTTGAAACACTTACAGATGAAGATTGGCAGGCATCATTTGAATTAAATTTGCTTTCTTACATCAGGCTGATCAGGGAAGCGTTGCCTGCTCTAAAGACGAATGGCGGTAAAATTATTAATATTGCATCATCATCCATAAAAGAACCAATTCCTGGGTTGATTCTTTCTAATACATTCAGAACAGCAATTGTCGGGCTGTCGAAAACACTTGCACAAGAACTTGCCCCTTATAACATTTTAATTAATACAGTTGCTCCCGGAAGAATAGCGACTGACCGCGTAAGGCACCTCGACCAAGTGAATGCTGAAAAACTTGGAATTACGAGAGAAGAAGTCGAAGCAAAGATGAAGGAGTCGATCCCATTGAAACGGTATGGAACTCCTCAAGAGTTTGCAAATTTTGTTGTTTTCCTGGCATCTGAGGCAAATACTTATGTAACGGGCAGTTCGTTTCTAGTCGACGGCGGAATGGTCAAATCGATTTAAAAGCCTTTTCGTTTTTGCAGGTAAAATTTCAATTATTTCTCTTTCCATACGTTTATTGCCATTAAGAATGGGCAAAGGTATGCATATGGAAGGAGGAATGCAATATAAAAAATAAATTTCTCTTGTTACCTGCATTATTTGTGAATATTCTTCTGCTTTCTGGCTGTATGTTTGGATCTGAACAGCTGATTGCAAACCGGCATGCAGAAGTGCTATTAACAAATAGCAATGAATTGCAATTCCGTTTTAAAATTAATGAAAATCTATTTGCCGACCATTCAACCTATAAAGTAAGAATTTCGATTCACGACAAACAATTGGCAGCGGCTCTTGGTGCAACACAAATTGTCTACGGGGAAAACGAAGTTATTAATGGCGAATACATAGAGGCAAATGATTCGAATGAGCGAGTCATTTTTATGGAACCTATTCCTTTAAAAAATGATATTCATGTTTTCGAGATAGAAAACATGATTATTAAAGACAAGGCAGTTTCAATCGAAGTGTTTAATGATGAAGGTGTATTAGGCCAGACTTACTTGACAAATTTTTCAAGCCAGCTTTAATTTGGTTTATCGATTCAGAAAACGGGTAATATAAATTACGCGCATAAAATTGGAGAATAAATTGGCCGGGCAATTGTCCGGCTAAATTTTTTTTAAAAAGAGAATAAAGAAATGATAGAATAAAAATAACACGAATTTAGAGAGGAGTATGAACATTTGTTAACTTCCGAAAATACTGTAGTCGGTTTTATTGGTCTTGGTGTCATGGGGAAAAGTATGGCAGGACATATTCTTAAGAGCGGTTATCCGCTTGTGGTATATACACGAACAAAGAATAAGGCAGAAGAACTTTTGGAAAAAGGTGCAGAATGGGCTGATTCACCTAAAGAAATTGCAAAGAAAGCTGATGTCATGATTACGATTGTAGGATATCCTTCTGATGTGGAAGAAGTTTATCTTGGAGAAAAGGGGATTATTCATCATGCTAAACAAGGAAGCTATCTCATTGATATGACGACTTCAACTCCCACACTTGCAGTGAGAATTTTTGAGGAAGCAAAAAAGAAAGGGTTAAAAGCACTCGATGCTCCTGTATCAGGCGGTGATATCGGCGCAAGGGAAGGAAAACTGTCAATCATGGTAGGGGGAGATTATGAAGATTTTGTGGCTGTTAAACCAATCTTAAGTCTCCTCGGCACTAATATTGTATATCAAGGAAAAGCCGGTTCCGGCCAGCACACAAAAATGTGCAACCAAATTGCCATTGCATCAAACATGATTGGTGTTTGTGAAGCAATCGCATACGCTGAAAGAGCAGGATTGAATCCGGAGAATGTTTTAAAAAGCATTGCTTCAGGTGCAGCAGGCAGCTGGTCACTTTCTAATCTGGCGCCAAGAATGATTGATGGAAATTTTGAACCCGGCTTTTACATAAAGCATTTTATAAAAGATATGAATATTGCCCTTGAAGAAGCGGAAAAGTTGGGTCTTAAAGCACCTGGACTATCCTTGGCAAAATCTCTTTATTCCCGATTAGCTGAAAAAGGAGAAGAAAACAGCGGCACTCATGCTCTTTACAAGTATTACAACGACAACGAAACTGTTTAAAGCGTTCAAAAATAATCTATGCCAGAAATGTCATAAGCTCTCTGTATAATCGATCCTTCATTTTTTTATATTAAGGTTAAGGAGGATTGAGAGCTATGGCAAAAAAGACAAAAAAGAATGACCCACAGCAAAAAAACAAAAAGGGATTTGATTCTGCGGTATTAAACCAGGAATTTGCTCATGAATTCGGCAGTGCTGCAACGAATAAGATTCATAAAGATAAAGCAAAAAAAGAGAAGGCATCAAAAAACAACGGAGAGTATAACAAATGATAAAAAAATCAGGCAGCTGCCTGATTTTTTTATTTACTCATTTCCATCATATAGTTTTCAATCCTATTAAGTCCTTCTTCCAAAGTCTCCATTGAATAAGCAAAGGAAAGCCGGAAGTATCCTTCGCCTAAATTAGAAAACGCACTTCCCGGAACAACGGCAACTTTTGCTTCATGTGCAAGAGATAAAGCAAAATCAAAAGATTTCATACCGGAAACGGGAATTTTCACAAAGAAATAAAACGCGCCTTCCGGTTTTACAACATCAAATCCCATTTTTATCAGTCTGTTGTAAACGTAATCGCGCCTTTTTTTATACTCGGCTCTCATTGGCAGCGCATCATCAATACCAGCAGTCAGCGCTTCTAATGCAGCCATTTGTGATATAGAAGTAGCGCAAGTAACGTTATATTGGTGAACTTTTAAAATATGTTTTGCAATATTATCTGAAGTAAACAGCAGCCCGATTCTCCAACCTGTCATGGAGTGGGATTTTGACAGCCCGTTAATCACGATCGTCTTTTCTTTTAAAAACTTTGCAATCGAGATATGCGGTCTTTCATAGACAAGTTCACTGTAGATTTCATCAGCAAGGATAAAAATATCCTTATCACGCAGCAACTCTGAAATTTCGTATAATTCTTTTTCCGATAGGCTGATTCCTGTAGGATTGGATGGATAAGGCAATACGATGCATCGTGTTCTATTTGTTATGTATGATTTTATAACATCAGCCGTCATTTTGAAATCGTTCGTCGTTGTATCGGCGTAAACTGGTTTTGCTCCTGAAAGGCGAATGATTGGCTCGTAACCGGGATAAACAGGCCCCGGCAATATGACTTCAGTGTCCCAGTCTAAAATGGTTCTGAACGCGATGTCAATTGCCTCGCTTGCGCCCGCGGTGATGATCACCTCAGAATCGGGATCATAGACAACATCGTATTTTTTTAAATAGTACTCTGCGGCAGCTTTTCTTAGCTCGATCATGCCTGCATTATGAGTATACGTTGTAAAGTCATCATGAATCGCTTTTATTCCGGCAGCTTTTACATGCTCTGGAGTCGGAAAATCAGGCTGGCCGATTGTTAATGAAATCATCCCTTCTGTTCCGGCAACCATATTAAAAAATTTACGAATTCCTGAAATTTCAATGTTTGCTGCCCTGTCATTTATTAAATGTTCCACCTTGTTCATCCTTTCCGGGCTTATTTTCAGATGTATCTTGATTTTATATGATAAATCAGAATAACAAAAGAACTTTACAGAAAACAAAAAACCTCCCGATTACTCGGGAGGAATCTATCATAAAGCGATCTCTTAGTATCCATAGTCCCAATCAATCTCATCTTCGTGCCAAAATACAGGTGAAACAGTTCCAAAGTCGACAATTTTGTTTTCAAGCTTACAAATACAATGTTCACAGCCGCATTGGCTTTTGATTTCTTCATAAACAGTGTGTTCAACATCTTCAATAATTGTTACTGAATGGTCAGCTTGAAAAAGAATTGCCGTACCTTTCATAATAAAATCGCACCCTTCATTTTTTAAAATTGAAAAATATTTGTACTTGTTTTTTGTACGTTTGTATTTTAGTCCTCTTTTGTTCAAAGAACCAGATTCTCTTGTTAATGTTCACAAAAATGTCATTTTGTAAGCGTTTTCTAGAAGTTTGAGTTAAAAGGATTTTTGAAGAAAATTGGAATATTTCTGATTAATAACATGTTATAATGTATATGTAAAATCAAACTGACGATTGGGGGATAATGAATGGGTACAATTTTAGAGCAACAGCCTTATGAGGAGAAGAAAGAATACGGAGGTTTTTGGATCCGCTTTGCTGCATATTTAATTGACAGCATCATTTTAGGGATACCTTTGACAATTTTATCGTTTATTATCTCAGTGGTCTTTTTTGGGGCGTCCGGTGCTTTTGATGCGGCACTGACTGATCCAAATTATTGGGAACAGGATCCCGCGGATGCAGGAGCAAGTGCTTTTATTGGCGCTTACCTTGTAAGCATACTCGTTAACTTAATCGTAACTATCTTATATTTTGCAGGATTGCATTCGTCAAAATGGCAAGCGACAATTGGAAAAAATCTGCTCGGTCTGAAAGTAACTGATATGGATGGAAATCGGATTTCTTTTGGGCGTGCACTCGGACGCTATTTAGCAATGGCGTTTTTATCTTCCATTTTATTGATTGGCTATATCATTGCTGCTTTTACAGAGAAAAAGCAAGCCCTCCATGATTTAATTGCCCGAACAGTCGTTGTAAAAAAATAAAACTGTACTAATATTTTTAATCATAAAAAATACTGCACCGTTCAGAATGGTGCAGTATTATTATTTTTGAATGATTTTCAGTTTGTAAAAATTTTGTAAAGATAAAGGATATCTTTCGCATACAATGGAAATATAGATATATTTTTTAATAAGGAGTTGACAAAGGTGGAACCGCTTGAAAAACCTGCTGGTGCTGGAATAAATCGTACGAATCAGTGGAGCCTTTATTTTTCATTGCCAATTTTATCGTGGGCACTTTATGACTTTGCCAACACAATTTTTTCATCAAATATTAATACAATTTTCTATCCGTTATATTTAAAGGAAGTAATCGGTGAAAATGAGGTTTTAAATCAAATTGCAAGCACTTTTGTATCATATTCAAACGCGGTTGCAAGCTTTTTTCTTGTTCTATTTTCACCATTATTTGGGGTTATGATTGACCGGACTGGCCGAAAGAAGAAATACATCGTTCCTTTTACATTAATTGCAGCGGCTTCCACCGTGTTAATGGGAGTGTTCGGAGGCCGGCAGCTGTCAGGACAATTGCTTGGGCTTCCGGTTTCTCTGGCCCTTGTCATTTTGCTTTTTATTATTGCAAAATTCTTTTATCATTCGAGCCTTGTTTTTTATGATTCGATGATTTCTGATTTAGCAGCGAAGGAGGATATCCCGCTAATTTCCGGATTTGGGGTTGCAGTTGGGTATATCGGAACACTCGTAGGTTTGACTGTATATCCGTTAGTCGGGGATGACGGTTTTCATGAAGCATTTATTCCGACAGGAGTCTTGTTTTTACTGTTTTCGTTGCCGCTGTTCTTCTTTGTAAAAGATAAGCCTCATCCTGAGCAAAAGAAAGAGTCATTTTTGTCGGGATATAAAGAAATTTATAAAACATTTAAAGAAATGCGTCTCTATAAACCTACTTTCCTTTTTATGATTGCTTATTTCTTCTTAAATGATGCCATTGCAACATCAATTGCCATGATGGCTGTGTATGCAAAAGCGATCGTAGGCTTTACGACCGGAAAATTTATCTTGCTGTACCTTGTCTCAACAGTTTCGAGTATTATCGGCTCTTTTATTTTCGGTTATGTAACAAAAGCAAAAGGTGCAAACAAATCAGTAAAGTATGTAGGGAGCCTCCTGTTCGCAGCACTGTTGATCGCAACATTTGCTGTAAATGAAGCCATGTTCTGGGCTGCGGGAAGCATGTTCGGGATTGCGCTCGGTTCCATGTGGGTAACAACGAGAACGTATATCGTTGAATTGACACCTGTGGAAAAAAGAGGGCAATTCTTCGGGTTATTTGCTTTTTCCGGCAAAGTCTCTTCCATTATCGGGCCTTTCTTGTACGGTACGATTACACTTGTTTTTGCTGATTTCGGCAATCTCGCAAGCAGGCTGGCCATCGGCTCGTTAATGATTTTGACGATTTTCGGACTGTGGTTCCATGCAAAAATTCCAAAAGCAGAATAAACTAGCCAATTTAGTAAATTGCCCGTTTAAAACGGGTTATTTTTATGGCTTCTGAAAATTAGAACAGTTAATGAATTTTTATATAACTGATAAGAATTTATTTCCATTCATGTTATATTATTTTATATCATTCTATTATTTTGAAATGGAAGGGCGAACAAGGAATGGAAAACAAAAAAGGAATTTTATTGGAAAGCGGTACAAATGAAGTGGAAATCGTTGAATTTGGAATTAGCATGAATAAATTTGGCATAAATGTTATTAAGGTAAAGGAAATCATAAATCCGGCACATGTTACTCCAGTACCCCATGCACATAAAAATGTTGAAGGCATTATCGAGTTAAGAGGAGAGGTTTTGCCTGTAGTGGACGTAGCACAAGCCCTCGGTTTCCCGCCATCCGAACATCCCGAACAAGATAAGTTTATCGTTGCCGAATTTAATAAACAAAAAATCGTTTTCCATGTACATAATGTAACACAAATTCACAGAGTATCATGGGATCAAATTGAAAAGCCGTCCGAAATGTATCAAGGGGCTGACAGCCAGATTATTGGGGTCATCAAACTGAATGGAGAAATGGTGCTTTTGCTCGATTTTGAAAAAATCGTTCTGGATATAAATCCTCAATTAGGCATCAATGTCCAGCAAATTAAAAAGCTTGGGAAACGGGAACGCTCAAGTAAACGGCTTCTTGTAGCTGAAGATTCTCCTCTGTTAAGAAAATTATTGCATGATACATTAGCAGAAGCAGGATTTGAAATGATTGAGTTTTTTGAGAACGGACGGGATGCGTGGCAATATTTAGAAAATCTTGTTCAGTCCGGGAAGGATATTGCCAAGGAAATTCAATTGATTATCACGGATATTGAAATGCCTCAGATGGACGGGCACCATCTGACAAAACGGGTTAAAACTCATCCTGAGCTTTCAAAAGTGCCTGTTATCATTTTCTCATCTTTAATTACAGAAGATCTTCGCCATAAAGGACAAATGGTTGGGGCTGATGCACAGGTTAGCAAACCGGATATAGCGGAACTTGTATTATTGATTGATAAATTCGTATTGTGAAAAAGCCGATTGCCGGCTTTTTTCTTTTTGCTTAATAACTTTCTCCTAGTTTTTTAAAGACAGGTTTTTGATAGCTGCGAGTTTTTTTCGGTTCTTTATTTATTTCTTTTAAGCCTGTATAAGATTGCAAAAGTTTTTTTGCCTGGTTTAAAGATAAGCGGGATTTTGGATTGCGGACGTTTTGGTTTAAATGACCCAAGTGAGGCAGTAATTTCATGTCATTTTTGGACGGTGGAATATGAAAGGAATAATCCCCGCAAACAACAAGGACGGCTGACTGCTGCTGACTGAATTTCGGGTTTTGTGAAAAATGAAGTCCGACTTTTTCTGCTTTTCCTTCTGAGATCAATTTTTTTAGAGCTTCATGTTTGAGTTTATATAAATATTTTGGGTTTGGGGCAGTTTTTGCATGACGGTTTACAGTAAATATGGCTTGTGCGAGGTTTTCAATTGTTGAATCTAAAGGGGGATGACTGCTGTTTGTCCTGTTCAAAATAAAAGCTCCTTTCATAATTATTGAGGGAATAACTTTATTATATACCATTTTCTGTACTTTTGGAAAGAATACGTTTTCATTTATTTTTTGTTTAAGAACCGAATATTATGTCATGCTATACTATCTTTATAAAAATATAGGGTCTGACTTCCCCCAACAATGATGATTCTATATAGAATAGTTTTTTAGTGATTGACTATATGTTGCATTGGAGGAGTCTGACTCTCCTTTTAAAAAGAAATGAATACTCTTGTACCGTTTGGAACGGTTCTTGCCAATTCCAATACATCTTTGTTGTACATTCTTATACATCCTTTTGATACTGCTTTTCCAATAGATGAAGGGTCGTTTGTGCCATGAATTCCATACCCCGTTTTGGAAAGTGAAAGCCACATTACACCATATGGGCCGCCGGGATTTGGTTCCCGGTTTACAATGACATATTCACCTTGAGGGGTTCCGGATAAAATTTTTCCAATAGCAATGGGATAAGTCTTTACGAGCTGCACGTTTTTAAATAATCGTAATTTTCGCTGATTCAAAGAAACTCTGATTTCAAATGGTATGGTATTAGGATCGGGAAGCCCGGGAATGTTGATGACTTGACCTGGCGCGATCATATTTGGGTTAATAATTGCTGGATTTGCAGCAAGTAATGTTTGTAATGGAATTCGGAAATTGCGGGCAATGATCGCCAATGTTTCACCGGGCTTTACTTTGTAGTACACAATATCACACCCTTATTTTTAGTATTCATTTATTTTATGAAGACCTTAATACTCAGAATGAGGAGACGAAAATTAAAACATAAAGGGATTGAGAATGCAATTGATCAATTCGTATTTTTGTAACTAAAGGAAAAAGCAGCTGAATTTGAAATTTAAAGCTGCTTTTATGAATCTGTTGAAAGAGTAAAGACTGTCAATTCGGGTTGTGATAAGAATCGAAAAGGCATTCTTGTCGTGCCAAGCCCCCGATTGACATATAGTGTTAACTGCTCTGCGGTTCCCGTTTTGTAAAATCCTTCAATATATTTTTCGGCGAAAGGAGGTGTTATAAGTGCTCCAATAAGAGGAATTTGCACCTGACCTCCGTGGCTGTGGCCGCTTAATTGAAGGTGGATATTGAAGGAAGAGGCCGCGTCTGCCAAGTCTGGTGCATGAGAAAGAAGGATCGTGAAAGCACTCTTGGGGATGCTGCTTACTGCTTTGTTTATATCAGGCTTTCCGAGCATTGCATCATCAATCCCGGCAATAAATATTTTGCTGCCATCAAGCAAACGAATTTCATGTGATTGATTTTGAAGGATTTTAAAACCTGATTGTACCATGATCTTCATATAGATGTCTGATCCATACCCGCCGTGATCATGGTTTCCGTAAATGGAAAATTTACCGAAAGGGGCATGAAGGCGGCTTAATAATGGGGCAATTTTATCAATTTCGGAAAATTTATTCGGTTCATCCATTAAATCGCCTGTAAAAAAAATAACATCCGGCTTTAGGGAATTAATTTTTGAAATTAATTTCTCAAACTGGGTTAAATTATACTGGAAGCCTAAATGAGTGTCACTGAACTGAACAATTTTAAATCCGTTGAATCCTTTAGGAATTGAACGATGATGAAAAGTATAATTGTTTATCTTTAGCATTTTTGGTTCAATTTCCCGGGCATAAAAATATCCGCCCGACCCTGCAGCAACTGCGGCAAAAATAATCCTAAAAATTCTTTTAAAAAATCCTCTTCTTGTTACGTTCTTGGACATAAAATCTCCAACCTATTTTTAATATACCTTATATATACTAACAAACTCCATCTCAAAAAAGAAGTATATTCTAACATATATCTCAATTCCCGTTTTTTGTACTAAAAAAATTTTTTCTCCAATGTTGCCGCTTATATGAAAGGCGAGTGCATTGCAATGGATGGCCGGACGATGGCTCAATCAACATCTATTTTAAACAAAGCAAAGGGTCAGATCACTCCTCCAATACAACAAATAGACAAGCAAAAACACAGCCATTCTATTTATTGTCATTGTTGGAGGGAATCAGACCCTAATGAGTCAGTCCTATTTTTTATTCATAACTTACAGCTCTTTGTTTAAGAGCTTTCCATGAATCAATGAAACGATTTTTGTTTACCCTTACTTGTTTTTTTCCGGATAGAGGATCGTTCAAATAGACATTTTGGCTATCATATCCAACAAGTACGACAACATGTAAATCTAAAGGAGTTTTGATGGTTTGTTTTTCGTGTCTCCATGATTCCCATCTGTCCGGAAGACGGTAATCCCCGGTTGTCCAAACGACAACAGGATATCCTTTCGACACATGTGAAAGGATTTCAACAAAAGGCCGATTGGTTAAATTTTTGGCTCTTCCGGGAAGGTACGTGTTGATTAAATCCACCATTGGTTTATCAAAGACAGCATATCCTGCATTTCTGCCAGTCATGTCACCAACAAAACCAACTCCCGGGTCTCCCCACCTTATAATATCGCCCGTTTTTGACCGTATAAGCGGATCGGGATCCTTCTTTATTTTTCTGTACAAATCCATTTTGTTTACCTTGATACCCGCATATTGCAGCATCATCGTAAGGCTGGTTACTTCGCAGCCATACTTTAATTCCGGATTTTGTTTTATTAATGGTACGTTAAGCAATTGTTTTTGTAAAATATTTTCTTTTTTAGGCTCCCTCTTCATTATGGTTTGTACACGAACTTGATGTTCTGTTTTGTTTTCAGATTCTTTTTCAATAACAGATTGGTTCGTATTAAGAGGCATGTTTTGTTTTTCAGCATTTTCAAAATGGCTGCAGCCGAGCAACGGGAAGAGGACTGCAATGAAATGAATTTTTTTCACTTCAATCCACCTCCATCCGGCTTATCAGTAGTTTTTGCTTAATAATCTGCATTATGAGGCAGTATTTTAGGTATGATTCCCTTGAATTTCTAGTATGTCAGAAATTATTTGCAATACGGCTGAAAGGAATTTTTATTTAAATAATGATAAAATGATGGTAATGAAAGGTATGGAGGTACTGCCAATGGATGCGTTGGATATATTAACCAATTTAGATAACGTTATTCCTTATTTTCAACCAATATTCAGTGCAGATGAACATAAAGTCATCGGTTACGAAATATTAGGAAGGTATAAAAGTGAATCGGAAATAATCAGCCTTGGACCTTTTTTTCATGATCATCACATTCCTGAAGAATACAGACTTGAAGTAGATAATACCGTTTTAACGAAAGCGCTGGAAAAAGCAATTTCCTTGGATCATGATGTTCTTTTGTTTGTTAACAGGGATGCAGAACTCTTAATGCATGATAATGGTGAACATTTTCTTCAGCTTTTGCTTGAATATCAGCAAAAGGGAATAGCGCTTGAAAGAATCGTCCTCGAAATATCGGAACGAAATTATGAAGGCAGACCGGATCATCTCGACCATCTTTTGAATTATTACAAAACGTTCGGTTTAAAAATTGCGATTGATAAAATAGGAAATGATAGCAGCCATCTTGATCGAATTGGCCAGTTGTCTCCGGATATTTTAAAAGTAGATCTTGGAGCATTAAGATCAATAAATACTGGACCGTCATATCAGGCTATATTGTACTCATTGTCGCTTTTGGCAAGAAAAATCGGAGCTATGCTGCATTTTGAAAATATTGAAACCGCTTACCAGCTGCAATTTGCCTGGAAAAATGGAGGACGTTATTTTCAGGGCTTTTACTTACAAAAGCCATACGGTGAATTTATTTCAAGGGAACTGCTAAAAGAATGGCTAAAGAAGGAATTTCATCAATTCATTTCTTATGAAAAAAGGAAGCTTGAGGCATTATTTAACATTTCTGAGGAGTTTCAAGAAAAAGTACAAAATTTGCTTAATAAATTCAAAAAATATGAGGATTATACCGAATTGCTCTACTCTCTTGCCAAACAATTAGATGGGATCGCTTTTAGGATGTATATATGTGATGAAGATGGTTTCCAAAAATCACCTAACATCTTTAAAAAAGATAAGAACTGGATTTTGCAAAATGAATATTTGAAGAAAAATTGGAGTTGGCGTCCTTATTTTTTAGAAAACATTATTCGAATGAGGAATGAAAAAAAAGGACTTTTATCTGATTTATACAGTGATATTGAAACAGGTGAAACAATACGCACGTTCTCTTTTCCGTTAAACAACAAGGACTTTCTTTTTATCGACTTATCTTACAACTATTTGTATGAACATGAAGGATTGCTGTAAAAATATCGAAGCCAGACCCACGGAGAATAGAATTTTCATTAAAGCGGCAACTTAAGTGTAACAGTATGAAAAAGGAGGGATTCCTTTGAGTTTATTTATGACAATTCTTTTAGTTGCCGCAATCGGGGTTCTTGTTTTTGCATTCAGGTATACATGGAGCTTAGCGAAGGATCAGAAAAATAAAGGAGAGCTCGATTCTGAAATTCCCGGTCCGGTGCAAAGACACGCTTATATCAACAATCCAATTTTTCTGACATATTTGATTTTTTTTCTATTGCTTATTCTTACGATCATTTTTTCGGCTTTAGCTTATAATTGGTAAAAAGGAGGGCCGAACCCCCTTTTCGCAAAAAAAAGGTGTCGATAGGCGACACCTTTTTTATAAATTGAGAAGGCTTCTTAATTTTTCTAAATCAAACCCGGTAACAATTTTTTCTCCGATTACAACAGTTGGAGTAGAGTATGACTTGTATTTATTAATTAGTTCATCTCTTGCACGATTGTCTTTTTTAATATCTTTTTCATCGTATTCGATCTTATTGTCCTGCAAAAATGCTTTTACAACGGTACAAGTCGGACAGTCGGGCTGGCTATAAACAGTTATCTTTTCCAAAGTTTTATCCTCCATTAACTTTCATTAGAAGCAGTTATTGTTTCGTAAGATAATTCATTATTCCCATAGCACATATTTCGAAGTCAAGTGAAAGGATTTGAAATACAGTGTGGTTTGAAGGGATATTTTTGCCTGCCAAATATTCAGTCACTCGTTTCCTTAACCGGTCTTCTGTTTCACGCACCTGCATTTCCGTTGTTTCTTCCTGTTCAAACGCCAATTTCGCCTCTTCGAGAAAAACCGGGAGCCAGTAACGTATTTGCTTGTATACTTCATTAGGTTTATCAGATACACCGTAATGGCTAAAGAAAATATAGCGTAAGTCCATACTTTCAAACAGTTGCAGGGAAGCAAGCATTTTTTCCGGGTTAAACTGATTAGGCGATGTTGATGGCAAATATAACTCTACCCCGTCTCTTAAAAGCTCTTGATAAAAAACTCCTGCTGTATCACCTGTAAACATTCCATTTACACCCGGATGGTAAATACTGAAATGGTGATTTGAGTGTCCAGGTGTATCATAGAAGGTAAGTGTACATTTTTCGCTGATAGAAAGCGTTTCCTTATCTTTTTTGATGATCACTCTATTTTCCGGAACCGGAACAACCGGGTCAAATAAGGCATTAAATTTATCTCCGTATACGGCTTTTGCTCCGGCAATCAGCCTTTCGGGATTTATAAGGTGCCTTGCCCCTTTTTCATGAACGACAATTTTTGCGTTTGGACAGTGTTCTAATAATAAACCTGCTCCTCCCGCATGATCTAAATGTATATGTGTGACAATAATGTATTTTATATCTTCCGGTGAAAGGTTTAAGGATCGTAATCCTTCCAAGATAAATGGAACAGAAGGGCTTGCAGATGTTTCGATAATCGTTAAATCAGTTTCTGTCAGTACATATGTGCCTGTTCGTTCTTTCGTTCCTAAATCCATTGCATCAATTAAGAAAATATTATTTTCCACTTGTACAGGACTTTTCAAAAAAACACTTCCTTCAAAATTTTTTACTTGTACAAATACCTTTCATTATTTTATTCTGTTATTATTGGCATGTAAAGAGAAGCAATCGAATATTCAGAAACCATTCTTTTGGGATATAAAAACGAATATCGTGTAACCTAGTTATATCAGGTTTGTTTTTGTTTGAAAGGAGAGGGAGCATGTCACAGCTTCAAGGTATTTTGACAAGATTGAAAAATTTGCAGGACCAATCTGGCGGTTCAGAGCCTGCTCAAAGATTTTTTGAGGTGAATGGTGAAAGAAAGTGTCAGGTAACTTATCATCCAAAGACTGAAACATTTGAATTAGAAGTATATAACGATAAAGAAAAGCCAAAGAAATATCAATTTGATAACATTGATATGATTACAATCGAAATCTTTGATTTGATTCAGTAGAAAGGCTGAAATCAGGACCTATAACAGGTCCTTTTTTATTATCAACACACATAAAAACGCGCATGATCTAAAAACTGTGTTAAAATGAGGTTATATTTACAACAATTTATGAGGGGTTTTTTGTGATGATAAGTCGGGACAGCGGGGAGTTTTTAAATTTTAGTATTAAAGATTTGATGATTCCTTCAGAACGTGTTGCCCATGTACAAATCGGAAATAATTTGGAACATGCACTGCTGGTTTTAACAAAAAGTGGATATTCAGCGATTCCTGTACTTGATCCGCATTATAAGTTGCATGGATTAATCAGTCAACCGATTATCATGGATTCAATTCTTGGCCTTGAACGGATAGAGTTTGAACAACTGGAAAAGAAACGTGTTGAAGAAGTCATGAATAAATCAATACCGTGTTTAAGGATTGATAGTTCTAGTCATTCTTCGTTGGAACTTCTTGTCGACCATCCGTTCTTATGCATTGTTGATCATGAGGGATATTTTGAAGGAATCTTAACGAGAAGAAGTGTTCTGCAACGGCTAAACAAATTTCTTTACAGATCACACAATCATTAGCTCCATTTAAGGGGCTGTATTTTTTTCTGCCGCTTTAAATGGGATATATTTTCAGGGGTGATATGGTTGGGAGAAGCCGTAAATAAACAAGTAACAAATTCACTAGCAAACCGTAACACTAAGCGGCCTTTTGTTCTTGCTTCAGTTATGCTTGCTATGTTTATGGGAGCAATTGAAGCGACGATCATATCGACTGCCATGCCGTCAATTGTGGGTGACCTAGGCGGATTTTCTCAATATAGCTGGGTTTTTTCGTCTTATTTAATGATGAATGCAGTTACGGTACTTATTTACGGGAAATTATCCGACCTGTTTGGCCGAAAGCCGATCATGACTTTTGGCATTATTGTTTTTCTAATCGGTTCCGTGCTGTGCGGTTTGGCAGAGTCGATGTCAATGCTCATTGTTTTTCGCTTTATTCAAGGTTTTGGTGCCGGAGCAGTGATTCCGATTGCAACAACGATAATAGGAGATATTTATACAAAGGAAGAAAGAGCTCGTATTCAAGGATATTTGTCAAGTGTTTGGGGGATTTCTGCTATTACCGGTCCGGCTCTTGGCGGATTGCTTGTGGAATTTGTCAGCTGGAGATATGTCTTTTGGATCAATATCCCGCTCGGACTTTTGGCGATTGCCGGTATATGGTTCTTTTTGCATGAAAAAGTTGAAAAGAAAAAAACGGATATTGACTATCTTGGTGCCATTTTACTTTCCGTATCGATAACTGCTTTAATGATTGTCCTTGTAGAAGGGGGCACCCGTTGGCCATGGACTTCTCTTGAAGTAATTAGCTTGTTAACTGTGAGCTTTATTGCTTTTGTATTTTTTATATTCCAGGAAAAGAGAACTTTAGAGCCGATGATGCCTTTTAGTATTTGGAAAGAACGCCCTATTTTTATCGCTAATATAGTATCTTTGACAACCGGTATTATGCTTATTGGCATCTCGAGTTTTTTGCCTGCCTTTGTCCAAGGGGTAATGGAGCGGTCTCCAATTGTCGCCGGATTTACACTTACGGCGATGTCGATCGGATGGCCGATTGCATCAACAATGGCAGGAAGACTATTGTTAAGAATCGGCTTTAGAAAAACATCTGTTATCGGAGGAATCTTCTTAATCCTCGGAAGTATAATGTTAGTTACTTTATCACCGAATGCTGGTCCGATATGGGCTGCCGCCGGTTCATTTCTCTTTGGAATCGGCATGGGGCTAACATCAACGTCATTCATTGTATCGATACAGAGTACCGTAAGCTGGAAACAAAGAGGGGTTGCAACAGCCGCAAATTTGTTTATGCGCAATCTCGGGAACACAATTGGAGCTGCCCTTCTCGGGGGGATATTGAATCTCAAACTAAATGAATTTTTTCAAGAAAACGGAGGAAATTTGGTTCGAAATGCTACGGTTGATTCAGTCAATCGTTTACTGAATGAATCCGAAAGAAGCAGGCTTCCAGAGCAGATAAGGGAATTGCTGCAGGAAGGTTTAACAAATTCCCTTCATTTTGTTTATTTTGCCGTTCTGTTTTTTGCAATGATCAGCTTTATTCTCATCTCTTTTCTTCCAAAAAATGACGATAGCTCCGGTTCATAATAATTAATAATAAGAAAAACTTATAAAGGAGTATTGCTATGTCATCTCTTTCCGAGTTTCATTTGCTTTCAGTTTTGGCTCAGGAAATGAATATGAGGAAAGCTGCTGAGAGATTGTTTGTATCTCAGCCTGCTCTTTCACAGCGGTTGCAAACCATTGAAAAGGAATGGGGAACACAACTTTTTCTTCGCTCTCAAAAAGGGCTGACTCTTACTCCGGCAGGAGAGTACGTTATTTCTTTTGTAAAAGAGGTTCTGGCAAAAGAAGAAAAAGTGCGCGAGTCCATACATGCCCTTAATACAGAAGTCCACGGTACTTTAAAAATCGCTGTTGCTTCGATCGTCGGGCAAAATTGGCTGCCACAAGTGCTAAAGAAATTTGTTAATCGTTACCCACATGCAAAAATATCGCTCATTACCGGATGGAGCAGCGAAATATTAAGAACGTTATATGAGGATCAAGTGCATATAGGAATTATTAGAGGGACTCCTGACTGGAAAGGAGTTAAAATTCATTTGTTTAAAGACAGCCTATATTTGGTCGATACCGAAATAACAAAGGCCGAGCAAGTTATTGAAACAGACAGGCCTTTTATTCAATTTAAAAGCGACTCAAATTATTATCAGGAAATTCAAGACTGGTGGCACCGCCAGTTTCAGACTGCTCCAAAACGGACGATTGTTGTTGACCAGATTGAAACATGCAAACAGATGACTTTCAACGGAATCGGTTATGCCATTTTACCGGCAATTACGTTAAATGGAGCTGAGAAAAATATTTTTAAAATCCCTCTTTTAGATGAACATAACGAACCAATCAAGAGGGATACATGGCTCCTTGGGTATGAATCAGCATTTCAATTAAAGCAGGTACAAGCTTTTGTAGATCTGATTATGGAACATATAAAAGAATCCGGGGAGGAATAATATTTAATTTAATAAAAAGAAATTTGAGAATAGTTTTTTACATTCTTCTTGTCTTCAATACTTTTGTTTGATAAAGTATTTTTTAGCATATACATAGAGGAGGACTTTCCGATGAAAATGATGGATGCCAACGAAATTATTTCATTCATTCAAAATAGCAAAAAAACTACACCGGTAAAAGTTTATGTAAAGGGTGATTTATCAGAAATTGATTTTGGCCCAAGTGCAAAGACTTTTATTAATGGCAACACTGGCGTTATTTTTGGCGAATGGAGTGAAATAAATCAAGCACTTGAAGCCAACCAAGCGAAAATTGAGGAATATGTTATTGAGAATGACCGCCGCAATTCTGCGATCCCTCTGTTAAATATGAAAAACATTAAAGCGCGGATTGAACCAGGTGCGATTATCCGTGACCAAGTTGAAATTGGCGACAATGCCGTCATCATGATGGGTGCAGTGATTAATATCGGTGCCGTTATTGGGGAAAAAACAATGATTGATATGAATGCTGTCCTCGGCGGCCGTGCAACAGTAGGTAAGAATTGCCACATTGGCGCAGGAGCTGTACTAGCCGGTGTTATTGAACCGCCTTCTGCAAAGCCTGTTGTCATTGAAGACGATGTTGTAATCGGAGCGAACGCTGTTGTATTGGAAGGCGTGACAGTCGGCAAAGGAGCGGTCGTTGCTGCCGGAGCAGTTGTCATCGACGATGTTCCACCGTATACAGTTGTGGCTGGAACACCTGCACGTGTGATTAAAGAAATCGATGAAAAGACGAAGTCAAAAACAGAAATTAAACAGGAACTTCGTCAATTATAAGAAGAGAAAAAACACAGCGAGCGTGGATCTTTTTATCCGCGCTTTTCTTTTAGGAGGGGACATGATGGTCAGTCCATTTGTAAAAATCCGCCGTGATTTGCATCAAATTCCGGAGCTCGGCTTTCAGGAATTTAAGACACAGCAGTATTTGCTAAACTATTTACAATCTTTGCCTCAAGAAGCAATTGAAATAAAAACATGGAGAACCGGAATTTTTGTAAAGGTTCATGGCAAAAATCCACGCAAAACGATTGGATACAGAACAGATATTGATGGGTTGCCGATTACGGAAGAAACGGAATTGCCATATCGATCAACTCATGAAGGAAAAATGCATGCTTGCGGCCATGATTTCCATATGAGCATTGCGTTGGGGCTCGTTACATATTTTGCAAACAATCCAATCGATGATCATCTATTATTTATTTTTCAGCCTGCGGAAGAAGGTCCCGGCGGCGCAGAGCCAATGCTTAAGTCCGAAATCATGCGGGAGTGGAAGCCGGATATCATTTTTGGCCTGCATATTGCACCTGAATATCCTGTAGGTACAATTGCAGTTAAAAAGGGACTTCTATTTGCAAACACCTCTGAATTGTTCATTGATTTGAAAGGAAAAGGAGGACATGCTGCTTATCCTCATCAAACGAATGATATGATTATAGCAGCTTGCTCGCTTGTTACACAGCTTCAAACGATTGTGGCAAGAAACGTTGATCCTCTTGATAGTGCCGTTATTACAATCGGCAAAATTACCGGTGGAACGGTGCAAAATATTATTGCTGAGAAAGCTAGACTGGAAGGGACAATCCGGACTCTTTCCGTCGACTCCATGAAAAAAGTGAAGAAGAGAATCTTGTCCTTAATAAAAAGTGTAGAAATAGGATACGAATGTGAAGTTAGCGTGGACTTCGGTTCAATGTACCATCAAGTCTATAATGAAGAAATAATTACGGAAGAATTTATGGATTTTATTAGAAATCATACGGATATTCAAGTTATCGAATGTAAAGAAGCAATGACTGGCGAGGATTTTGGCTATATGCTAAAAGAAATTCCGGGCTTCATGTTTTGGCTTGGTGTTGAGTCTGAGTACGGGCTCCATCATTCAAAATTAAATCCAAATGAAGCTGCAATTGAGAAAGCCATTTCTTTTCTCACGAAATACATTGAATATAAAGGGAACCGATAAGGGGCTGACTTATTGCTTTTAAGTCAGCCCTTTTCCGATCATGTTTGAAAAAAGCATTTTATTTTGAACCCCATAATTTTCGTGATAAACTATAATCGTGGAAAGAAGAAAATATTAACAGGCTCTAGTTTTATCATAAATAGAGAATATAAATGTGTGAAAAGGGATAAATAATTAATGTGCCCTTTATTCCTGATTAATAATTAATCTTTATTTAAAAAAATTATAATTTAATATTGACTAAAAATAAGCTTTGCACTATAATCATATTTGAAAGTAAGAAATGGGATAAGCCTTTAAGGTTTGCCCATTTAATAAATATAAATGGAGGGATTATTCATGCCAGAACGCATGGTAGGAAAACAAGCACCACGTTTTGAAATGGATGCAGTTATGCCAAACAAAGAATTTGGGAAAGTAAGCCTTGAGGAAAACATGAAAAAAGGTAAATGGACAGTTTTATTTTTCTATCCAATGGACTTCACATTTGTTTGCCCAACTGAAATTATTGCATTATCTGACCGCTACGATGAGTTTGAAGATCTTGATGCAGAAGTAATCGGCGTATCTACAGATACAATTCACACACACTTAGCATGGATTAAAACTGATCGCAAAGACAATGGTCTTGGAGACCTCAAATATCCATTAGCAGCTGATACAAACCATGTTGTTTCCCGTGAGTATGGTGTACTTATTGAAGAAGAAGGCGTTGCACTCCGCGGACTATTCATTATCAGCCCAGAAGGCGAGTTAATGTATTCTGTCATTCACCACAATAATATCGGCCGCGATGTAGATGAAACATTGCGTGTTCTTCAAGCTCTTCAAACTGGCGGACTTTGCCCTGCCAACTGGAGACCGGGACAAGCAACTTTAAACGTTTAATATCATTTTCAAATTAAAAAGGCCTAACCATTGCTGTTAGGCCTTTTATTAGATGAATTCTTTGGTACGTTCTTGATTTGTACAAGAAGGAGGAGAACGATAATGAAATTACGCGAACCTATGCCTGAGTTGAACGGTGCGACAGCATGGTTAAACGGAGAAGTTACAAGAGAGCAGCTTATTGGTGAAAAACCTACACTTATTCATTTCTGGTCAATCAGCTGCCATTTATGTAAAGAGGCTATGCCTCAGGTAAATCAATTTCGGGACGAATTTAAAGACAAACTAAATGTTGTTGCTGTCCATATGCCTCGTTCCGAAAATGACCTTGATATTGAAGACATTAAAAAAGTAGCAGCTGAGCACGAAATCACTCAGCCGATTTTCGTTGACAGCGAATTCAAACTGGCAGATGCATTTGAGAATCAATACGTACCTGCATATTATGTATTTGATAAAGATGGGAACCTTCGTCACTACCAGGCTGGCGGAGGCGGAATGAAAATGCTTGAGAAGCGCGTAAATCGCGTCCTAAGTGAAACAGGACAAAGTGCTTAGTAAAGGTTGGTCTATAGGCCAATCTTTTTTGTTTCTTCCTCTTAAACTGTGAAAAGCTGTAGGCATCATGTAACTTTTTTATAAGGTGTAACGTCTCTTATTGTAAAGAATGAAGGGACGTTGGCGATAAATGAAGTTATGGCGGTCTTTTTATTTGTTTATTTTGATTATTCTCTTACTTTCCGGCTGCAGCACCAATAGTGGCGAGGAAAAAAGTGAATACGGAAATATGTCTCCGGGTTCCGATGCTTTAACGAGTCAAGATATTGCCATGCAGGAAAAGGGAGAAGAGACAGCAGATTCAGTAGAGGAAGAAACAAACGATAAATCATTGGCGGCAACAGAGCGCATGGTTATTTATCATGCAGAGTTGAATTTGCGTGTTCAAGATTTTAACAAAGCCCAAGCGTCAATTGAAGAAAAGGCTAAGAAATACGGGGGATATATCGTTGATTCAAATGTCTACCGTGAAGGTAAAGGGCAGTTAGAAGGTACATTAACGCTCAGAATCCCAGAAGGTAAGTTTGAGGCATTTCTGAAAGATGCAGAAGGAGAGGCTGATGAAGTTCTGTTACGGCATGTCAGCGGCCAAGATGTAACGGAAGAATATGTAGATTTGGAGTCAAGATTACGATCAAAAAAAACGGTCGAAGAACGTTTGCTTGAATTCATGAAAAATGCCCAGAAGACTGAAGATTTATTGAAGATCTCAGCTGATTTATCAAAAGTGCAGGAGGAAATTGAACAATTAACAGGGAAAATAAAATATTATCAAAACCAGACTGCTTTTTCTACAGTTTCCATTGCTTTATATGAAAATAAAATTGTTATACCTGAATTTAAAAAAGAGGATTTAAATACATGGGAAAGAACGAAAAAGCAATTTGCCGAAAGCTTAAACCTTCTCTTAACAGCATTTTCTGGAATGACCGTCTTTATATTTGGAAACTTGCCGATTATATTGCTGATTGTGCTGGTAGGAATAGGTGTTTACTTGCTCGTGAAAAAACATAGGAGAAAAGGGAATCATCGAAAGGAGTAGCGTTAAAAATAATAAATACCGGCGCCCAGAAATAGGCGCCGGTATTTATTATACCTCCATAATAATCGGCAAGATCATTGGCCTGCGTTTTGTTTTTTCATATAGGAACGGTGCAAGCGTATCTGTAATTTCATTCTTGATTTCTGACCATAGAGTCGTTTTTCTTTCCATTACTTTGTTCAGATGTTTTGTAATTAATGTTTGGGCATCATTGATAAGGTCGCCCGATTCCCTCATATATACGAAACCGCGCGAAATGATATCAGGACCGGCTGCAATTTTAAAATCTTTCATATTAATGCTGACAACAACAACTACCAGTCCTTCTTCAGATAAAATACGGCGATCTCTTAAAACAATATTTCCTATATCACCGACACCGCTTCCGTCAATATATACAGAACCTGAAGGGATTTTTCCTGCTACTCTTGCTTCATCTTCGCTTAAAGCAAGAACTTCGCCGTTGTCCATAATAAAGCAGTTTTCCTCAGGTATTCCGCAGTCAACAGCAAGTTTTACATGCATTTTCTGCATCCGGTATTCCCCATGGATCGGCATAAAAAATTTAGGCTTCATTAAGCGCAGCATTAATTTTTGTTCTTCTTGACCACCATGTCCGGAGGTATGAATGTCATTTAACGATCCATGGATGACCTCCGCACCGGCACGGTAAAGAAGGTTGATTGTTCTGCTGACGCTAATCGTATTTCCCGGAATTGGAGAAGAAGAGAAGACGACAGTGTCTCCCGGAATAATTTGTATTTGGCGGTGTGTGCCATTGGCAATTCGTGAAAGGGCAGCCATTGGCTCTCCTTGGCTTCCGGTACAAAGAATGGTTACTTGGTTTGCAGGAAGGCGATTAATGTGCTGTGCGTCGATAAATGTATCTTTAGGCGCACGAATATAGCCCAAATCTCTGCCGATCTCAATAGCTGCTTCCATGCTCCGCCCAAATACGGCAATTTTCCTGCCATTCATGACAGCAGCTTCTGTTACTTGTTGAAGTCGATGGATGTTGGATGCAAAAGTCGCAAAAATGATTCGGCCATCTACTTTTCGGAAGATGTCTTGAATGCTTTCTCCGACGCGCCGTTCTGACATTGTGAAATTTGGAATTTCACTATTGGTACTGTCAGAGAGCAAGCAAAGTACGCCCTCTTTTCCGATTTCAGCCATTTTTGTTAAGTTTGCAGGCTCGCCAACTGGAGTAAAATCAAATTTAAAATCGCCTGTGTGAACAATTTGCCCTGGAGGCGTTTTAACGACAATCCCGTATGAATCAGGTATGCTGTGGGTAGTTCGGAAAAACGTAACGGATGTTTTCCGGAATTTAATGACGTCATCTTCTTTAATTTCATAAAGCTTTGCGTTTCTAAGAAGACCATGTTCTTCCAGTTTGTTTTTTATTAAGCCTAATGCCAATTTTCCACCGTAAATTGGAATATTTATTTCTCTGAGCAAGTAAGGAATTCCGCCGATATGGTCTTCATGTCCGTGTGTAACGAAAAGGCCTTTAATTTTGTCTTCATTCTTAATAAGGTATGTGTAATCAGGTATAACATAATCAATGCCCAGTAATTCGTCTTCAGGAAACTTGATCCCTGCATCGATAAGGATGATTTCATCCTGAAATTGAACCGCATACGTATTTTTGCCAATCTCCCCTAGGCCTCCCAGGGCGAACACGGCAGTTTGATCATTTTTTACAAATTTCATAAATTATTCAATCTCCAATACTTTAAAATCTTCTTTTTGTTGCTCATATTCTAAAAAATTTCCCGAAACAGGCTGTATAAATTCAATATTTATAGACCTGTCTGCCAGTTTCGATCGAACATCTCTTTCTGATTCAGCTTCAATATAAAGAGTTTTTGTTTTTTCCCTTACTGGTACTTGTGTGGTGGATTCTTGGTAAAATACTTTGAAAATCATTTGAATTCTCTCCTTACTCCGAAATAACTTTTTTATTATATAAGAAAATTTAGTACATTTCATGTTTATTGCCAGCATGATTTTTAGAAATGGAAAATTTGTTTGTATGTAAAGCAACTGATTATCAATTTACAATAAGGAAGGAGCCCTTCGCAAGCTTGAAGGGCTCAAATAAACATTTTAGGCAATTGATTTTTTACGAAGCAATTCTTTCCACTGTTTTAAGAGCTTTTTTCTGAGCTTCTTTAACATAGTGGATCAACTCCTTACTTCTTATTTTAAACAATCCTTGTCCAAAGTAAAGCAATCAAGGAAAATGTTTAAAAAGAATAATTTTTAAAAAGGGATTTTTATTATATTATATGATAAATCAATGGTATTTTTCATGGGGATAACTGGAATTCATCGTTTTCCCATGAACATATCTTCGAGGAAAGAAAGAAGAAAAATAGGTAAAAAGCTGCTGCGTATATTTTGATTCATTTAACTTAAAAAGAACCGGTTTTGAATGCCCGGTTCTTTTCTTTAATTGAAAATTTTTTATCGTTCAATAGGGATTGCGTTTTCAATTGGCTTGAACGGATTTTGTTTATCAATATGATCATAAAACATGATGCCGTTCAAATGATCAATTTCATGCTGAAACACAATAGCCGGCAAGCCTCTTAATCTCAGTTTAACTTCATTTCCATCAATATCATAACCTTTCACCGTAACGCGGGCATATCTAGGTACATAACCGGGGATGGATTCGTCAACAGATAGGCATCCTTCTCCGGATGTTAAATAAGCCCGTTCTACAGAATGGCTTACGATTTTTGGATTGAATAGAGCGTAACTGAAAAGAGCCCCTTTTTCATCATGGACATGGACAGCGATCATGCGCTTTGAAACATTTATTTGAGGTGCGGCGAGACCTATCCCCGGTCTCAATCCATACTGCGCTGAAATTTCCGGATTTTGGCTGTTTATTACATATTCCAACAAGCTTCTTAATATACGTTTATCCTCATCTGACGGCGGCATAGAGACTTCTTCAGCAACTTTTCGTAAAGTTGGATGCCCGTCGCGGATGATGTCTTCCATCGTTAACATAAATACACACTCCTTAAGGTACTGCAATACATATAAAAATAGCTTCTTACTTATAAATACGATATTAGTCTAACAAAGAAGGCAAAAAAAGTTAACAAAAAAGAGAAGATGCTAAGTACATCTTCCCATTCTTCCTATCAAGCCGCTTCCGCTTTTATTATTGTCCAGCTTCGCCTCCTATCCCCTCGAGGTCGCTTCGGTCCTGCCAACGAAGCCAAAAAACGGCTTCTTTTGTCAGGCCCTCCAGCGCTTGTCGGGGATAACCAGTCGGCTCAGCTTTTCTTAGTTCCAGCACGCACAGCCAACGATAATGAGGAGTATGAATAAAACAACGATTAACGCAAATCCTTTTCCGTGACAATGATCGTGACCGTAACAGTAACTTGGATAGCAACTATAACCGTATCCGTACATAAAGGAAAACCTCCCCTGAAATAGTATTTCGTCCAGAAAAGAAATCTATATCTGGCGACTACTATAGCCTATGAGTGTAAAAAAAACTTGTATAGGCCTGTGCCCAATCATAATTGAATTAGCAAGGAATACAATGGAAACATTTTCTGAATAAAGTATTCAAAAAATGAACGGAGGATTATAATAAAGCGAAAAGAAATTTTTATGAAAAGAAAAGGATCAGCCAATAGTGCTGGTTCTTTTTTATATGTCAACGAATTATTTTATTAATATAATTATATTACTTAATATGAATACTTACTTTATTATAACACATACATAATTCAGTAAAGTTTTATAGTACAGATTGTCATTTTATAATAATACAGTTTAGGAATTTAGTCGAAAATCATTACAAATATGAAAACGAAAAAAACTTATAATAAAGTATTTGACGAGTTTCTTTTTTATATGTACACTTAAAATGCATAGGGTTGTTGTATTAATGTTGTTTTAAAATAGATTGATACAGAATGAGAGAAATCGAGAAAATCATCATTGAACGTTTTTAAATAGGATATTTGTGGAAAACTGGATAGAGTGTCGTTTTTTAGATGTTCATTACAGAAAAGGAAAAATCCGGAATTTTACCGTCTGACAGCATGGTTCAACAGCCCGAAAGATTGTACAGGTATCTAATTAGCCTTATATTTGGGTAATCTATATTTGCATTTTTATAACTATCCATTTTAAATCTTTTTAAATGAAAGGAAGAGGTGGCGAAGAATGACTTCTAAAACAAAGAAGGACCTATTGGATGTTAAACATTCACTTGAAAAAATTGAGCAGCAGTTCGAAACGTTTCAAATTCTAAATGAAAACGGGGAAGTCGTAAATGAAGCAGCTATGCCGGATTTAAGCGATGAACAATTGCAAGAATTAATGCGCCGCATGGTTTATACACGAATCCTCGACCAGCGCTCCATTTCTTTAAATCGTCAAGGACGCTTAGGTTTTTATGCACCGACAGCCGGCCAGGAAGCTTCCCAGCTTGCTTCCCAGTTCGCCTTAGAAAAAGAAGACTTTATTTTGCCTGGTTACCGTGATGTTCCGCAAATCATTTGGCATGGACTGCCGCTATATCAAGCTTTCTTATGGTCCCGCGGACATTTTCAAGGAGGACAAATTCCTGAGGGAGTTAATGTCATTGCTCCACAAATTATTATAGGTGCCCAATACATTCAGGCTGCAGGCGTTGCACTTGGCATGAAAAAACGCGGAGCTAAATCTGTTGCCATTACTTATACAGGTGACGGCGGTGCTTCACAAGGCGATTTCTACGAAGGAATAAACTTTGCCGGTGCTTTCAAGGTTCCAGCTATTTTTATTGTACAAAATAACCGTTTTGCGATTTCTACACCTGTTGAAAAACAGTCTGCAGCAAGAACAATTGCGCAAAAAGCCGTTGCAGCCGGAATTCCGGGAATTCAAGTAGATGGAATGGATCCACTGGCAGTCTACGTGGCTGTCCGGGATGCCCGTGAACGTGCTATTAACGGAGAAGGTCCTACTCTTATTGAAACATTAACATATCGTTACGGTCCGCACACAATGGCCGGAGATGATCCAACTCGTTATCGTACATCTGATTTAGACAGCGAATGGGAAAAGAAAGATCCGCTTGTTCGTTTCCGCAAGTTCTTGGAAAACAAAGGAATCTGGAACGAAGAAATGGAAAATGAAGTAATTGAAAAAGCGAAAGAAGATATTAAAGAGGCGATCAAAAAGGCCGATGAAGCGCCAAAACAAAAGGTGACTGACTTAATGTCTATTATGTACGAAGAGATGCCTGCCTATTTAAAAGAACAATATGAAATTTATAAAGAAAAGGAGTCGAAGTAAGCCATGGGGCAAATGACAATGATTCAAGCAATCACGGATGCGTTACGCACAGAAATGAGAAATGATCCGAATGTATTAGTATTCGGTGAAGATGTGGGCGTAAACGGCGGTGTTTTCCGTGCAACAGAAGGCCTTCAGAAAGAATTTGGCGAAGACCGCGTGTTTGATACTCCGCTGGCTGAATCCGGAATCGGCGGACTCGCGATCGGACTTGGTTTACAAGGCTTCCGTCCGGTTGCTGAAATTCAGTTTTTCGGTTTTGTATACGAAGTAATGGATTCGATTAGCGGTCAAATGGCCCGAATGCGTTATCGTTCCGGAGGCCGATACAATGCCCCTATTACAATTCGTTCGCCTTTTGGGGGCGGAGTGCATACTCCGGAACTTCATGCTGACAGCTTAGAAGGATTAGTAGCACAGCAGCCTGGTTTAAAAGTTGTCATCCCTTCTACTCCTTATGATGCCAAAGGCTTATTAATCTCTGCTATTCGTGATAATGATCCGGTTATTTTTCTTGAGCACATGAAATTATACCGCTCATTCCGACAAGAAGTACCTGAAGAGGAATACATCATTCCATTAGGTAAAGCTGATATTAAAAGAGAAGGTTCTGATTTATCCATAATTACGTATGGGGCAATGGTACATGAATCACTAAAAGCTGCTGAAGAGCTTGAAAAAGAAGGCTACTCCGCAGAGGTGATTGACTTACGGACAATTGTACCTCTCGATATTGAAACAATCATTTCATCAGTGGAAAAAACCGGTCGAGCAATCGTTGTACAAGAAGCTCAAAAACAAGCAGGAATTGCAGCAAACGTTGTTGCAGAGATTAACGACAGAGCCATTCTTAGCCTGGAAGCTCCTGTATTGCGCGTAACAGCTCCTGATACAGTATACCCATTCCCGCAAGCGGAATCTGTATGGCTTCCAAACTATAAAGACATCATTGAAACAGCGAAAAAAGTATTGACTTTTTAATTAATCGAATCGTGATGGAAAGAAAAGGGGCATGAACGGATTGCCCCTGTGTACGTAATATAACGAAGTTGCAAATTAAGCAACGTGAACTTAGGAGGGTGATTCCAAGTGGCATTCGAATTTAAATTGCCTGACATTGGTGAAGGTATTCATGAAGGTGAAATCGTCAAATGGTTTGTTAAGCAAGGTGACAAAGTTCAGGAAGATGATGTTTTATGTGAAGTGCAAAATGATAAAGCAGTAGTAGAAATTCCTTCTCCAGTTACAGGTACGGTTGAAAAAATATTAGTTGAAGAAGGTGCTGTGGCAACTGTCGGACAAGTTTTAATCACATTTGATGCACCCGGCTATGAAAATTTAAAATTTAAAGGCGATGACCATGAAGAAGCGCCAAAGAAAGAAGAAAAAACAGAAGCTCAAGTGCAATCAACATTAGAATCAGGACAGGATATTAAAAAAGAAGCGGCTCAAAAGCAAGAATCGCAAGGTGCAGCAGAGTCTCCTGTACAGACAGAGGTTGATCCGAACCGCCGTGTGATCGCAATGCCTTCTGTTCGCAAATATGCTCGTGATAAAGGTGTAGATATTCGTCTTGTTGCAGGTTCCGGTAAAAATGGACGTGTCTTAAAAGAAGATATTGATTCGTTCTTAAGCGGCGGCCAGGCTAAAGCTGAATCTAAAGCACCAAAAGCTGATCATCCAGCTGCACCGCAAACAGAAGCAATAGCAGCTCCAACTGTTCCGCAAGGTCAATATCCGGAAACACGAGAAAAAATGAGCGGAATTCGCAGGGCGATCGCCAAAGCGATGGTAAATTCTAAACATACAGCGCCACATGTAACACTAATGGATGAAGTGGATGTAACAAAACTTGTTGCCCACCGCAAGAAATTCAAAGAAATTGCAGCAGAAAAAGGAATTAAGCTTACATTCCTTCCTTACGTTGTAAAAGCATTAACGAGTGCTTTACGGGAATATCCGGTATTAAATACTTCACTTGACGACGAAGCAGAAGAGATTATCTATAAGCATTATTACAATATCGGAATAGCTGCAGATACAGACAGAGGTTTATTAGTTCCCGTTGTAAAAGATGCTGACCGCAAATCAGTATTCACTATTTCAAAAGAAATTAACGAATTAGCAGCTAAAGCCCGTGAAGGAAAATTGACACCGGATGAAATGAAAGGCGCTTCATGTACAATTACTAATATCGGGTCTGCCGGCGGTCAATGGTTTACACCGGTTATTAACCATCCTGAAGTTGCCATTCTTGGAATCGGCCGAATCGCTGAAAAACCTGTAGTAAAAGATGGTGAAATTGTTGCAGCACCAGTATTGGCACTATCGTTAAGCTTTGACCACAGAATTATTGACGGGGCAACTGCTCAACATGCACTAAACCACATTAAGCGTTTGTTGAACGATCCTGAACTTTTGTTAATGGAGGCGTAAAAAATGGTAGTAGGAGATTTCCCTATTGAAACAGAAACTCTCGTCATTGGAGCAGGTCCAGGCGGGTATGTAGCTGCAATTCGTGCAGCACAGCTTGGACAAAAGGTTACAATTGTTGAGAAAGGAACCGTTGGCGGTGTATGCTTAAATGTAGGATGTATTCCTTCAAAAGCTTTGATTTCTGCAGGACACCGTTATGAAGCAGCAAAACAGTCCGATTCAATCGGAATTATTGCCGAGAATGTGAAAGTAGATTTCTCAAAAGTTCAAGAATGGAAAGCATCGGTTGTTAAAAAGCTGACAGGCGGTGTTGAAGGCCTGTTAAAAGGGAATAAAGTTGATATTGTGCAAGGAGAAGCATATTTTGTAGATGCAAATACCGTCCGTGTCATGGATGAAAATTCAGCCCAAACTTATAAATTCAAAAATGCTATTATCGCTACCGGTTCACGTCCAATTGAATTGCCTTCTATTAAATTTTCAAAACGTGTACTTGATTCCACTGGTGCTTTGAGTCTTCAGGAGATTCCAAATAAAATTGTCGTAATCGGCGGCGGATATATTGGAATTGAATTGGGCGGGGCATATGCAAGCTTCGGCTCTCAAGTAACAATTCTTGAAGCTGCAGATGATATTTTACATGGATTCGAAAAACAAATGACTGCACTTGTTAAGCGCAACCTTAAGAAAAAAGGTGCAGAAATAATCACAAAAGCAATGGCAAAAGGTGTTGAGGAAACAGAAAACAGTGTCGTCGTAACGTACGAAGTGAAGGGCGAAGAGAAAAGCATCGAGGCTGATTATGTATTTGTCATGGTTGGCCGCCGTCCAAACACTGATGAACTAGGATTAGAACAAGCAGGAATTGAAGTGAATGAAAAAGGCATTATTAAAACTGATAAACAATGCCGCACTTCTGTAAGCAATATTTTTGCAATAGGCGATGTTGCTGAAGGCCTTGATTTAGCTCATAAAGCATCATACGAAGGAAAAATTGCTGCTGAAGTAATTGCCGGCCACAACTCAGAAATCGATTATCTTGGGATTCCTTCAGTTGTCTTTTCAGACCCTGAACTGGCTTCTGTTGGATACACAGAAAGTCAAGCGAAAGAAGAAGGAATTGAAGTTATCGCAGCGAGATTCCCATTTGGGGCAAACGGCCGCGCTCTTTCACTGAACAGCAGTGAAGGATTTATGAAACTCGTTACTCGTAAAGAAGACGGACTAGTCATCGGTGCGCAAATTGCCGGACCGAGCGCTTCTGATATGATTGCTGAATTGGGTCTTGCGATTGAGGCTGGAATGACAGCTGAAGACCTCGCCATGACAATTCACGCGCATCCGACTTTAGGCGAAATTACAATGGAAGCCGCAGAAGTAGCTTTAGGAACACCAATCCATATTTTAAAATAACTAAATCAAAAAAAATCCTTTTCCGAGCGGAAAAGGATTTTTTTACATTTAAGTCAGAAATTCAGTTCATTATTTTACAATTCATATATTGAAAATATCTTGTACTGCTTCTACATATATTACCTATACAAGCAGTATTCATTGGTTGTGTAAACGAAGTTAAAAACGGTGGTGCATTATGAAGATATATACTGTTATTTTAGTACAGCTAATATTATGGAGCGGGTACACTTTTATGGAATGGCTTTCAAAGCGCGATCAGCCGATTTACAATGTATTGATGTTTTTAGTGTTTTTTTATTTGGCCATTATTGCAGGAAATTTTATTATGAAATCGGCGAAAAAAACGCTTCTAGTTACTTTATTAAGCCTGGTACTATATGGCGCATTTCAAATTACGATGCAGTTGATAAGCACTCTTTTGTTTATTACTTTCTTGGATAATAGTACATAATTCGTCCATTAAATAAATGCAGTTCCCCTTGCAGCTTCTTAGCAATGAATTTGCAAAACTCATTTGCCTTTCCTTTATCACCGAATGTTGAGCTCTCAGGAAGAGTTATTTGTATGTATGTTTGTTCCATTTTTGTTCCGTCACTATTAACAATTGTTTCTTTATCAACCCCGAATATGATTGTATGATAGCGGTCATGGTTGGAATATAAATAAAACCATTTACCTTTTCCCTCTTCATTTTCTTTAATTTCATAAGGAAATGCGGCATCCTCATATTGCCAATCGAGCTGTTCGCCGGTTTTTGAAGTAATGTTTTGATAATAAAGAAGGAGTTCTTTTACTTCATCTAATGTAATATCCATTTTCACTGATGAAGGAACAAGCTTAATATATGCATTCGTTGCCATCATCCATCCCCCTAATGCTCACAATTTATTAATTGCTAATATCCATTCTAGCTTGATTAAAATTGCCTGACAACTTAATAAAAAATTGATTTAAGAAAATTTGGTTGTCAAAAGCAAGATTTTGAATTATAATAATTTTCTAATTATATAAAAAAAGGAGGTATGTTATGAGAATTTTCGAAAAACTTTATGATGAATTCGAAAATGTGAAAGTTCGATTTGTTGGGTTTGCGACTGATCAGGCACGTTATGACTTTGGAATAGTGTATACGAATATGTTTTTCGGAAAACCGCTTTTTGTCTGCATGCAAACAGGCCGCTCAGCCCTCCTTGAACCAAGAGACCTCGAAGACACAGATTATCTCATGAAGACTTTCCGTATTCAGGATGAACAACAAGTTGCTGATTTAGTGGAATTTTTCCAAGAAGCCTTGCCGACTGCACCTTTCGAACCTCAATATGAATAACAAAAAAACAGGTCTTATTAGGCCTGTTTTTCATAAATAGGTTATACTAATTGAAAAATTAAATAGTAAACAAAAAAATATAAATAAAAAAATACAATTTTCGTTAATAATGTTACATAAATAGGGCTTGAAATTTTAAATGTGTTATATTATTATTCTATTAAAGATATTGAAGCGCTTTCAGAATTCGATTAACTTCATTAAGAAGGGGAGATCAAAAAATGGGAACAATTGTATGCCAAACATGTAACTCCACTATTGACCATTTTGAAGCAGAGAAAGTTACTGTTCTTTATTCAATAAACTGTAATTGTTGCGATAAAGAGAACGAAGATCAAGAATAATAGATTGATTGTTTAAAAGCATGTGAAATAAATTTCACGTGTTTTTTTTATCATGAAAAAAAACCTTCCGTGGACTGGAAGGTTTTTTTGCTTTTAAGAAAGTTAAATTTTGTTAAAGCGGAAAAGCGTCGTTGCAGGAGCGCAATCGCTGTCGGGGCTAACAAAGGAGGCTTGCGCTTTTCTTAACCTAAAAGTTTAACGGATGGCTTTATGTTCTTTTATTACTCTTAATGTTTTTAGTTCATAATCTTCAGGCCCTTGGACCGGGAGGCCGGCCTCTATGTTCTTTTTAATATAAAGAAGGTTTTCTTTTGTAATTATTTCTCCAGGGATAAAGATTGGAATTCCCGGTGGATAAACCATGACAAATTCGGCAATAATCCGTCCTTCCGATTCTTCAAAAGGTACAACTTCTGTTTCTGCATAAAATGCATCTCTCGGTGTTAAAGCAAGAACCGGAATATCGGGAAGCATGACTTGAACCTTCATTTTTTCAGCTTGATGTTGAAATTCTTTTGACAGCTCCTTCAAAGCTTTAAGAAGAACTTGTGCTTCTTTTTCAGTATCCCCTGGAGTAACAATGCAAAGAATATTGTATAAATCTGATAATTCAACTTCAATATTAAATTTTTCCCTTAACCATTTTTCAGCATCATATCCGGTTATTCCTAAATCTTTAACAGAAATAGTCAATTTTGTCGGATCATAATCAAATGTTGCTTTTGAACCAAGGATTTCATCGCCTACACAATATAAGTGTTCAATTTCATTTATTTTTTTTCGCATTGATTGTGCAAGCTCAATCGTCTTATCCAACAATTGTTTTCCCTCTGTGGCAAGTCTCTTTCTCGCTACATCTAAGGAAGCAAGGAGTAAATAAGAAGTCGATGTTGTTGTCAACATGCTCAAAATCGATTGAACTCTTTTCGGAGAAATAAGACCTTCACGTACGTTCAGGATGGAACTTTGAGTCATTGAACCTCCAAGTTTATGAACGCTTGACGCTGCCATGTCTGCACCTGCCTGCATAGCCGAGAGAGGCAGATCATCATGGAAATGGATATGAGTACCATGGGCCTCATCAACAAGAACAGGAACATTATATTCATGCGCAATCGAAACGATTTCTTTTAAATCGGCAACCATACCGAAATAAGTAGGATTAATCACAAGTACGCCTTTTGCATCCGGATGCTGCTCGAGAGCCTTTGCTACTGCTTCTGTTGTAATTCCGTGCGAAATTCCGAGGTTTTCATCAATTTCCGGGTGAATAAAAATAGGGACAGCTCCTGAGAAAACAATCGCAGACATTACAGATTTATGGACGTTTCTAGGAACGATAATTTTATCGCCGGGTCCGCAAACCGACATAACCATTGTCATAATTACACCACTAGTTCCTTGCACAGAGAAAAATGTATGATCCGCTCCAAATGCTTCAGCGGCAAGATCCTGGGCTTCCTTTATAATTCCTTTAGGCTGATGGAGATCATCAAGAGGCCCGATATTTATTAAATCAATTGATAATGCATTATCTCCTATAAAATTCCGAAATTCCGGGTCGATTCCGGCACCTTTTTTATGTCCGGGAATATGAAATTGAACCGGATTTTTTTTGGCATGTTGTATTAAACCGCTAAATAACGGTGTATGAGATTGATGCAATGTTGTCACACCTCTTTATTTATAATCAATGAAGAAAAAGTCATAAAACATATGAATTATAGCATCTATCACTTTCTTTGCAAAGGGAGAAAGTTGTAAAATCAGCTGTTATTTTTCACCTTTAAAGAAAGGTCGTTTTAGTTTTTGAAATAGACAGGAAAATAACACGAAAGTATCGAATAACTTCACTAAGAATTGATTGGAGGATAAAGAATGAATTGGAATACTAGAGTTACTGACTTATTGAACATTCAATATCCAATTATACAGGGTGGATTAGCTTATTTAGCTTATTCAGAGTTGGCTGCGGCAGTTTCAAATGCCGGAGGATTAGGGCAAATTACTGCTATGTCACTCGGAAGCCCACAAGCTTTAAAAGAAGAAATTCAAAAGGTAAGAGCTTTAACAGATAAACCTTTTGGTGTAAACTTTGCAATCGGGCAGCATGGCAGACCGTTTTCTGATATGCTCGAAGTTGCAATACAAGAACAGGTTCCG